>DASVHQ010000110.1:0-2959 GCA_036382515.1 Polyangiales bacterium
ATCGCGAGCGAGGCCCAGAAGCTTCGCTTCATCTTGTCGGCGGTGCCGATCACCGACGAGGCGGGCAACAACGTCGGCGCGCTCGAGATCCAGCGCAACGTCACCGACGAGGCCGTCGTTCAGGTCAAGTATCAGGAGATGCTCGAGACCGAGGCGCGCGAGCGCGAGCGGCTGGCCAACCAGGTGCGGATGCGGACCAAAGAGTTGCTCGAGACCAACCAGCTGCTGCTGAAGACGCAGAAGGAGCTGCTGGCCTACAAGAAGGGGCTGGCGGGCTAGCCCGGACCATTGTGCGCCACGAGGTGGCGCTTTCCCAGTGGGATGAAAGGAGCCCACCCTGACAACCGTCGAGCAGACAGGTAGCCAAGCTCCCAGCGTGACGCCACGAGGGGTCCAGCTGAAGCGGAGCCGGCTAGCCATGGGCTGGTTACCCATGGTTGCGAAGCGATGGGCCGAACGTGAAGTGAACCCAGAAGTAGCCCCGTAAGGCAGACGTGATGGCCGAGGCTCTAATTGTCAGACGAAGGCAGCACACGCCGGGAAGGTGCTCGACGTACGCACCGGCGTGCATCACCGGGGTAGCAGGGACGGCACGTCGTGAAGGGAAAGCGCTGAACGTGGGAGACCTCGCTCGGAGCGGATGGCAACCGCAACTGCCCAACCAAGGTCGCCAGACCGAGGCGGCGGACCGGCGAGGAGTCGGAGGAGCCCATAGTACCGACGAAGGCGGTGAAAGCCGCTGGAGGGAAGGGGATGCTCTACCCGGCGATGCGACCCCCGCAGGGAAGGATCGGCGATTGTGGCAGCACTAGTAACGCCGACGAAGATCCGGGACCTGCAACGGGCGCTGTACATGCGCGCCAAGAAGGAGCCGAAGTTCCGATTCTACGCGCTCTACGACAAGGTCTACCGAGTCGACGTCCTCGAGCACGCGTACCGTTTGGCGAGAGCCAACGGCGGCGCTCCGGGACCCGATGGAGTGACCTTCGAGCAGATCGAGCAGATCGGACCGACGGTGATGCTGGAGGAGTTGCACGATGCCCTGAAGACGAAGACGTATCGACCGGGACCGGTGAGGAGGGTCTACATTCCGAAGCTGAGCGGCGGGGAACGGCCGTTGGGGATCCCCAACATCCGCGACCGCGTAGCCCAGACCGCGACGAAGCTGATGCTCGAACCGATCTTCGAGTCGGATTTCGATCCGGACTCGTACGGGTTTCGACCCAGACGGGACGCGCATCAGGCGCTCGACGCGATCAAGGAAGCGCTCGACCAAGGGATGTACTGGATCATCGACGCGGACATCGCCTCGTACTTCGACACGATCCCACACGACCGACTGATGAAGGCGGTTGCGGAACGTGTGGTCGACGGAGCGATGCTCGCGCTGGTGAAGATGTTTCTGGAGGCACCGATCGTCGACGAGCGCGACGGCGGACGCCCGCGGAGGAACTCGCGAGGAACCCCGCAAGGCGGCACAGTGTCGCCGCTGCTAGCAAACATCTACCTGAACCTGCTCGACCGGAACTTCCGACGACGCGAGGCGCTCGGTGAGGAGCATGGACGACTCATCCGCTATGCGGATGATCTGGTCGTGCTCGCGCCGGAGCAACCCGAAGCGACGCTGCAATGGATGCGATCCTTGCTGCAGCGCCTCGGGCTCTCGCTGAACACGGAGAAGACCAAGGTGAAGCAACTTGTCGGGAAGGCGAGCTTTGACTTTCTGAGCCACACGCATGTCATGTGGCGAGGGCGGCTCTTGCTCGACGTGGCCGACAAGGCGCACCGCCGAACCAAGGACGAGCTCCGTCGGATCACGCGACGCACGTGGCTCAGCCTCGACGCGCTCGTCGAGGAATTGAACGCGTACATCCGTGGCGCCCGGGACTACTTTCGCCGCGTCCGCCGGCGAACGCTCAGCAAACTCGATCGATTCGTCGAAGAACGCATCGCGCGATGGTGGTCGCGAAAGCATTCGCAGCCACAGCCTGCATGGTCGCTCGTGCAGAAGGGAGCGCTCTGGCGCCAACATGGCCTGGAGCGGTGGAACCTCCCGCGACACCTCCGACCGGCCGACTCAAGGAGCGCAACGTGAACGCCGAGGGGAAGCCGTATGCGGGAAATCCGCACGTACGGTTTGACGAGGGGCTGCTGGCCCGTGCGCTTCGCACGGCGGGCTGGGGTCTACTCCACCACCAGGTCGTCGGCTGCGACCTGCGCATCGCGGGCAACTCGCGACGTACGGCCGGTTCTCGCTCGTCGCGTACCTCCAGTACGCTCCTCGCTGCGCTTCCGGGCGTGCGACCCGATCTGCCTCGTGCCGCTCGGTCTCGCCTGGCTCCTGGTGAATTGTTCGGGCTAGCACCCGCAGCGCGATCGGGCGCACGGTGAATCGCGATTCGCACGAACGGCGGCCGTGGCCACGCGCAATCGTCGACCAGGCGTGACACCATCGCCCGCGCGATGCCCCTACAGACGCGCGCCGAAGCTACGTCCTACAAAGAAACCTCGCTCCATGCCCACGTGATGGAGTTTCTGGCGGGGCTGGCGGCGCGCAAGGACAAGCGGTTTCACCTCACGTCGTTCGGCACCAGCCCAGGCGGCCGCGACCTGCCGTTGTGCATCCTGTCGGCGCACAACATCAAGTCGCCCGAGGCGTCGCGCCGGCGCCGGCTGCCCGTGGTGTTGATCATCAACGGCATCCACGCCGGCGAGGTCGAGGGCAAAGAGTCGAGCCTGATGCTGATGCGCGACCTGCTCGACGGCGCCGACGACGATGTCCTCGCCGAGCTGACGCTGGTCGTGGTGCCGCTGTTCAACCCCGACGGCAACGACGCGGTCGATCCGGCGAACCGCAGGCTCGACCTGCCCAAGCTGCACGGTCAGATCGGCCCCGAGCTGGTCGGCACGCGCACCACGACGTCGGGCATCAACCTCAACCGCGACAACATGCGGCAGC
>DASVHQ010000111.1:0-8670 GCA_036382515.1 Polyangiales bacterium
GGCCACCTGACCGAGCAGATGCAGCACCACTACTCGACGGTCTCATCTGTCGAGCAGCGGGAGAGCATCGCCAAGGTCATCGACCTGTTTGGAACGGCCCGGGGTGCCGCCCAAGGCGACCAGGCGGCCAGTGGTACTCAAAGTGGTACTCAGGGCACCCCAGGTGGTACTTCCAATGAAAAAGCCGGCCGAGGAGCTACCTCAACCGGCTGATATCATTCACGTATTTCGGAGCGGGAGAAGAGATTCGAACTCTCGACGTCAACCTTGGCAAGGTTGCACTCTACCACTGAGTTACTCCCGCAAGTGGGCGCAGTAGATAGACAATGTCGGGGGCGGCGTCAAGTTGATCGAAGGGGGTCGGTGGCGGTCACAGGACCTTTCGCCCCGACCCGCCGGACGCCTGGCGGCTCGGGGCAAGGAACGCGGGTTTTGACCGCCGTGGCGGCCGTCACTGCGGCCGGATGCCGTCGGCCGGCAAGAGGCGCGCAGCCCAGAAGCTCGGGATGAGCGTGGCCGTGACGCAGATGCCGAAGGAGATGAGCAGCGTGGAGAGGAACTCGCTTGGGCTCGTGCGGATCGGCAGGTGGTCGATGAGGTAGACCTTGGGGTCGAGCGGGAAGCGGAAGTAGTGCAGATAGGCGCAGACGGCGCCGCCGATCAGAAGACCGATGCCGGTGCCGACGAGGCCGATGGCTGCGCCTTGCACCATGAAGATCTGGAGGATGGCCGAGTCCCGGGCGCCCATGGCCTTGAGGATGGCGATCTCGCGGCGCTTCTCGAGCACGACCATGATGAGCGTGGCCACGACGTTGAACGCGGCGACGAAGATGATGGTTGCGATGACGAGCGAGAGCATCACCTTCTGGACTTCGAGCGCAGTGAAGAGGTTGTGGTTGAGCTCCTTCCAATCCATGGTGTGGAAGGGACCGCCGCCGAGATCGCGCTCCAGACGCAGCGCGACCGATGACGCCTTGTCGATGTCGCGCAGGGTCATCTCGACACCGACGACGGTGTCGCCTTGATCTTGAAACGCCTGGGCCTCGTAGAGGTCGACGTACGCGAGCTTGCTGTCGTACTCCTGAAAGCCGGCCTGAAAGATGCCGATCACGCGGAAGTCGCGGCTCTTGGGGATGGGAACGTCAGCCCGCACGGCGCTCGTATCGATGCCGGTGAGCGGGGAGATGATCTTGACGCGGTCGCCGACCTTGACCTCGAGGTCTTGCGCGAGCGTGACGCCGACCACTATGCCGGGCAGCACTGCGTCGTCGCCGAGCTCGGGGATCTTGGGCGCGGTCGCGTCGACGAGGTGCGCTTCGGCGTCGTCGCTCGGCAACGCGGCGAGGTCGCGCGCGGCGAGCGCGGCTTCCATGGCCTCGGGCGTGGGCACGGCAACCTCGGGCAGCGCTTCGACGGGAGCTTCGGGCGGCGCGGGCGAAGGGCCCTGACCAGCCGCAGTGGGTAGCGCGACTGCGCCGCCGTCAGCTGCAAGCTTGTCGGCTTCGGCCAGCGGGCTCACGCCGCCGTCCGCTGCGGCGAGCTTGGCCAGGTAGGCATCCAGCTCGGAGTCTTCGTCCCTGGTGACGGCGCGCTGCAGATTTTCGGGCCGGGCCTGAGGTGCCGCGCCCGGGCGGCGCAGACCGGTGAGCGAGCCCTTGACGAGCTGGCTGGGCAGGTCGAGCACCTTGAGCATGGCCGTGGGGTCGACGCCCTTGACCAGCACGCCGCTCAAGCGGTCGCCCTTGGCAAGCATCATCTCGTTGATGATGAAGGGGGCGGCGCCAGCGACTTCCGGGAACTTCTCGGCACGCTTGATGACGTCGCGGTACTCGTCGAAGTTGAGGCCGTACTTGAGCACCAGCACGTGGGCGTTGACACCCAGCACCTTGTCGCGGAACTCGCGCTGGAAGCCCGAGGTGATCGACATCACGGACAGCAGCGCGGCCACGCCCAGGGCCACGCCCGAGATGGCGATGATCGAGATGACGGAGATGCTCGCGCGCTTCTTGCTGCGCAGGTAGCGCAGTCCGACGTCGAGGGCGTAGGCGGTCATGCGCCAAGGCGTCTAGCACGCCGGGGCCACGGCGAAAAGCGCGCTGGCCGGTCGGCTGCGGCATTGCACGGCCGGCAGGGCTCGCTATCGTGCGGCGCGATGCGCGACAAGCCCTACCCGCTGCAGGCCGCACAGACGCTGCGCGCGCACGAAGAGGCCGCAGCGCAGGCGGCCCTGGACGCTGCGCGAACAGAGGTCGCGCAGGCGCAGGCGGCGCTGCAGGCAGCGCGGGCGCAGCTCGCAACCCAGCAGGCCGAGCGTCGTGCGCCACCTGAGGCAGGCCTGTCGACCGGCAGCGAGCTGGCGCGCGCGGGGGCGTATGCACGAGGGCTCGCGGCCCAAACGCCGCAGCTGACGCACGCCGTACAGGAGGCAAAAGCGCAGCTGCTCAAGGCGCTGCGAGCCGAGCAACTGGCGCAGCTCGCGCTGCAGACGGCCCACGCCGGGCAGAAGCTGCTCGAGCGCCACCACGAGCGCTTCGACACGTTGCAACGCAAAGTTGCAGAGCGCGATGCTCTCGACGAGACCGAGGATCAGGCCGCAGCCCGCCGGCGCCCGGCACGCTGACCGCGCGCCCTGCCCGCTTCACTCGCGCAGCGCTTCGTCGAGCTCTTTGAGCAGCTTCTTCACCTTGGACGACAGGCGCTTGGGTACGCTGACGTTCACCACCACCACGAAGTCGCCGCGGCCGTCGCCATTCAAGTGCGGAATGCCCTTGCCGCGTAGCACCACGGTCTCTCCGGGTTGCGTGCCGGAGGGGACATGGACCTTCGCGCTGGTGTCATCGAGCAGCTGCACCTCGAGCTCGGTGCCGAGCGCGACCTGCGGGAACGAGAGCGTGACCTCGTGGATCAGCTCGTAGCCCTCGCGGTGGAAGCGCTTGTCAGGCTCGACCTGCACCTCGACGTAGAGATGACCGGCGGGGCCGCCCATGCGACCTGACAGGCCCTGGCCCGGCACGCGCAGCGTCTGACCGTCGTCGATGCCGGCGGGAAAGGTCACCTTCACCGAGCGCTGGATGTCGATGTGGCCGCTGCCGTGGCACTTCGCGCACGGCGTCTCGACGGTGCTGCCTAGGCCCTGGCAATTCGGACACGAGGTCTGCAGCAGCACGAAGCCACGCGAGTGCGTGATCTGGCCCGTGCCCTGACAGCGCACACAGGTCTTGCGCTTGCCGCCCTCGGCGCCCGAACCGTCGCAGGTTTCGCAGGGGCCGGGATGTGCGAGCGCGATCTCGCGCTTGATGCCGAGCGCGGCTTCCTTGAGCGTGAGCCGCACGCCGGTGCGTAGATCGGCGCCACGCTCGGGACCGCCGCGGCGCGCGCGCCGACCGAAGGGCGAGCCGCCGCCGCCGAAGAAGTCGGCGAAGATGTCCCCGAACTGGCTGAAGATGTCCTGGACGTCGGTGAAGCCCTGACCTTGGCCGGAGAGCCCGCCGTGACCGAACTGGTCGTACATCGAGCGCTTCTGCTGGTCGGAGAGCACCCCGTAGGCCTCGGAGGCTTCCTTGAACTTCTCCTCGGCGCTGGGGTCGCCGGGGTTTCGGTCCGGGTGCAGCTCGAGCGCGAGCTTGCGGTAGGACTTCTTGATGTCGGCTGGCGAGGCGCTTCGCTCGACGCCAAGCACTTCGTAGTAATCGCGCTTCGCCATGCTGGACCGATAATCGAAGGGCGCAACATAAGTCGTGCGGGCTGGCGGTCAAGAGAATCCTCGCTGGCGCCGTGCGCCGGCTACCTGCGCAGGTGCTCAGCGGGGGAGGCTTGCGCGCCGGCCACCGCGCCCCATAGTGCGGGCGCTCGCCGATGCCCACGTCCGTCTACGTCCATTTTCCGTGGTGCTTGCAGAAGTGCCCGTACTGCGACTTCGCGTCGGCCACGATCCGCCGGGCCGAGGTGCCGCACCAAGCGTACGCAGACGCGATCGTGCGCGAGCTGCAATGGCGCGCCGCGGGCCGCAGCAGCGACACGCTGAGCTCCGTATTTTTCGGCGGGGGCACGCCATCGCTGTGGGATGCGCGCGAGCTGGGGCGCGTGCTGCGCGAGATCCGCGGCGCGTTTGCGCCCGGCGTGGGTGAGCTGGAAGTGACCGTCGAGTGCAACCCGTCCTCGCTCGACCAGCACAAGGCGGCGGCACTGGCCGAGGCGGGCGTGAACCGGCTGTCGATCGGCGTGCAGTCGCTCGATGCCGAGCGCCTGCGCTTTCTGGGCCGACTGCACGACGGCCCGGGGGCGCTGGCGGCGCTGCGAGCTGCGCTGGCCGAGCTACCGCGGGTGAGCGCCGACCTGATGTTCGGCATGCCGGGACAGACCGCCGAGGCGTTCCTCGCGGAGCTCACGCGGCTGCTCGATCTCGGGCTTTCACACGTCTCGGTCTACGCGCTCACCGTCGAGGCGCAGACACAGTTCGGCGAGCTGCACCGCAAGGGCAAGCTCACGCTGGCGAAGGAAGACGACTACGCCGACACATTTCTCGCGACCGAAAAGCAGCTCGCGGAGCTCGGCCTGTCGCACTACGAAGTGTCGAACTACGCGCGCGCAGGCCAGAGCTCGCAGCACAACCAGCACTACTGGCGCGGCGGTGACTACCTGGGCCTCGGGGCCGCCGCCGTGGGCTGCAGGCTTGAGCGCCCGGGCCGTGCGCGCCGCTATCGCAACGATCCCAACCCCGCACACTACCTGGAACGCAGCGCCACGGCCGCAGTGGAGGTGTTCGACGAGATCCTCGACGGGCAAGCGATCGTGCGTGAGGGGCTGATGCTCGGACTGCGCACGAGCGAGGGAGTTTCACTGCCGGCGGTCGCAGAGCGCGCGGGCATTGCACTGGCGACCGGGCGCGAGCGTGCGCTGGAGCGCGCGAGAGAGAGCGGCAACGTGGTGTTGTCGGAGGAGCGGTTGGTGGTGCCGCACGAGCGCTGGCTGCACCTCGATTCAATCGTGGCTGGGTTGTTCTGAGCGCATGCTGGTACGTCGGTTTGAGCGAGATCGTGGCGAACGGCCTGCTCTGGGATGGGGGCCCGGGCGGTGGACGATCGACTTGCAAGACTGTGCATTCATCGCAACCTGCCCGGGGCGCTCGGGGTCGGCAGGTCGCTCTCGGGCTCGTTTCGCAGGCCCAAGGCGCTTCTTGCGAAGCCGTGGCGGGAGTGCCGAGGACGCTCTCGCGAGCCCGGGAGCGATCCGCCCTGCCAACACGCCCCGGCAGGTCGTGATGAATGCACAGCTTACCGACCGCCCCGCGCACGCACTCGGCCGCCCCCGAAGCCCCGTTCGCCACCACCGTCCTCGCACGTCAAACGCGTCGGCGTCAGCAGCGCTCGAGCGTGAGGTAGGTTGCGCCCTCGCCGCGCCGCCGTTCGACTTCGCGCCACTGCTCGACCGGCAGCACCGGAAAGAACGTGTCGCCTGCGTGCTCGGCGTCGAGCACGGTGAGGTAGATGCGCGTCGCGAACGGCAACGCTTCGTTGTAGAGCTGACCGCCGCCGATCACGCGCGGCTCGGGGTCGGTCTGCCGGGCCAGCGCGAGCGCTGCGCCGAGGCTCGCGGCCACCTCTGCGCCCTCGATACGCAGCTCGGCGTTGCGGCTGACCACGATGTTGCGGCGCTTGGGCAGGGGCTTGCCCATGGAATCGAAGGTCGCGCGACCCATGATCACCGCGTGGCCCAGCGTGACCGCCCGAAAGTGCTTCATGTCCTCCGGCAGGTGCCAGGGGATGGCGTTGTCCTTGCCGATCGTGTGGTTCTTGGCCATGGCCGCGACCAGCACCAGTGGCAGCCGCTCGCTCATCAGACCGAGACCTCGGCCTTGATCGCAGGGTGCGGGTCGTAACCCTGAAGCTCGAAGTCTTCGTAGCGAAACGCGAAGAGATCTTTCACGGCGGGGTTCAAGCGCATCGTGGGCAGTTTGCGTGGCTCTCGTGACAGCTGAACCCGAGCCTGCTCGAGGTGATTGTTGTACAGGTGCGCGTCACCGAAGGTGTGGATGAACTCACCGGGGCGCAGGCCGCTGACCTGGGCGATCATCATCGTGAGCAGCGCGTAGCTCGCGATGTTGAACGGCACGCCGAGGAAGATGTCGGCGCTGCGCTGGTAGAGCTGGCAGGAGAGCTCGCCGTCTTGCACGTAGAACTGAAAGAGCGTGTGGCAAGGCGGCAGCGCCACCTGGTCGGCCTCGCCGGGGTGCCAGCCGGACACGATCAAGCGCCGGCTGCTCGGCCGCGTGGCGATCTCGTCGAGCAGGCGCTCGAGCTGATCGACCCCGTCGGGGGCGTAGCTGCCGTCCGGCTTACGCGTGGCGCCGAAGTTGCGCCACTGATGGCCGTAGACGGGACCGAGATCGCCGGGCTGCCGGCCGAAGCGTGCACACTGCTCGGGCGTGGCCCACTCGTCCCAGATCGTAACGTTGTGTTGCCGCAGGGAGTCGACGTGGGTCTCGCCGCGGATGAACCACAGAAGCTCGTGCAGGATCGAGCGCAGGTGCACCTTCTTGGTGGTCAGCAGCGGGAAACCCTGCGCGAGGTCCACGCGCAGCTGGTGGCCGAAGATGCCGAGCGTGCCGGTGCCGGTGCGATCGGCGCGTGGCCGGCCGCGGTCGAGCACGGTCTGCAAGAGGTCGAGGTAGGCCTTCACGCTGCCACGCTTCCACCCTGCCCTGCCCCCTTGGACGGGGCGATCGGAGCGCGCTAAGCATAGCCGCGACCCGCTGCGCGCGGGATCGAAATTACGGGCCGCCGCGGCCATCAAGTCCCGATTTTCCGGACATCCACGAGCTATTTCGAGGCGGCGCCGAGCGTGCTAGTACGCTGCCACCGTGAAGTTGGAATTCGATCGGGTGCAGGCGCACGGGCTCGTGAAGGTGTTCGGCGCCACGCGCGCCCTGGCCGGTGTGGACGTGAGCTTTGCGGCTCACAGCATCACCGCGCTCGAGGGGCACAATGGCTCGGGCAAGAGCACGCTCCTCTCACTGCTCGCTCTTTTGGCTCGACCCACGCGCGGCGAGATCCGCTTCGGCCAGTACGACGCGCGCAACACGCCGGCGCTGCGCTCGCGCATCGGCGTGCTCGCGCACTCGGCCATGGTGTACCCGGACCTGACGGCCCATGAGAACCTGGCACTCGCGGCCGAGCTCTACGGGCTTGCCGCAAACGACAGCCACGTGCTCGGGCTGACCGAGCGCTTCGGCCTCGGCGGTTGGGCCAACCGGCCGGCGCGCACGTATTCGCGTGGACAGCTGCAGCGGCTGTCGCTGGCGCGCGCGGTGCTGCATCGGCCGCAGCTGCTGCTGCTGGACGAGCCTTCCACCGGCCTCGACGTCAGCTCCGTGGAGCGGCTCGTCGTGGCGATCCAGGAAGAACGCGAGCGCGGCGCCATCGTGGTGCTGGTCACCCACGATCGCTCGTTGTCCGATCGGTTGGCCGACTCTCGCATCGAGCTGCGTCAGGGCAGGCTCGCGGAGGCAAAAGCGTGACCTTGCTACGAGCTGCATGGCTGATCCTGCGCAAGGATCTTCAGATCGAGCTGCGCACCGGTGAGGTCGTCGTCACCACGGCGCTGTTTGCGACGCTGGTCACCGTGATCACGTCGCTGTCGTTCTACGTGGACGAGCGCAGCGGCCAGATGGTCGCGCCGGGCGTGTTGTGGGTCGCCGTGGCCTTCGCTGGCGTGCTCGCCATGAGCCGCAGCTGGACGCGCGAGCGCGAGAACGACGCCTTTCGTGGCTTGCTACTGTCGCCTGCACCGCGCGCCGCGATCTACGTGGGCAAGACTCTGGGCACGCTCGCGTTCCTGGGCGTGGTCGAGGCCGTGCTCGTGCTCGAAGTGGCCGTGCTCTTCAACCTCGATCTCACCAAGATCCTCTTGCCACTGGTCGGTTTGCTCGTGCTCGGAACCATCGGGTTCGCAGCGACCGGCAATCTGTTTGCCGCCATGGGCGTGCGCACGCGCGCGCGTGACATGGTGCTGGCGGTAGCGCTCTTCCCCGTGATCGCGCCGGCGCTCTTGTGCGGCGTGGTCGCCACGCGCGAGCTGCTCGGTGGCGCGCCGGCCCACGAGATCTGGCAGTGGGCGCAGATCCTCTTGGCCTTCGACGTGGCGTTCGCGACGACCGGAGTGTTGCTCTTCGAACCGCTGGTTTGCGACTGAGGCCGCGCCGCGCTGGCGCGAGCTCAGCGCTTGCCAGCCGTGGCGGCGCACCAGCCACGCACCACGTCGCACGAGACGTTCCCCAGCGCCATGGCAAAGTAGCCGCGCTGGATGCACTCCGAGCTCGAGCGACTCGAGTGAACAAAGGCGGGCCACTTGTGGTCGACCGCGGTGCGCTGGGCCTGCTCGCTCATGCGGGGCTCGAAGTGCGAGCGCGCCAGCGTCGGCGGCCTCGGCGTTGCCGGCATCGTGGGCGCCACCGGCCTGCGTGGCGCCCGGCCCCAGCACGGAGGCGTCGCTGCCGACCGGCGCGCTCGTCCCCGCGCTCGCCCCCGTGGCGGGCAGCCCGGCATCGGGTGACGACTTCTGGTCCGGCGCGCTGGCGCACGCACTACAACAGAGCGTTACGAGCAGCCAGCAGCGGGTGAGCTGGCGCGGGGCGAACGATGCGAGCGTCATGGGCTTCTCCACTGGATGGGC
>DASVHQ010000112.1:0-15311 GCA_036382515.1 Polyangiales bacterium
GCCAGCTCGAAGTTGTTGGAGGCCGCGGTGAACGAGAGCGTGGCCGCCTCCGGGTAGCTCGCGCCCACGCGCTTGCTCATGAAGAATGACACCGTGAACATGACCACGAAGTAGATCAGCAGCGGCACGGCGATGCGCAGCACGTCGAGCGGAAGCTGCACGATGGTCTCGCCCTTGAGCGAGAACATCACGACGATGGTGAAGAGCAAGGAGACGAGCGTGATTGGCCCGATGCGTGGCACGAAGCGCGTCTCGTACCAGTCGCGGCCCTTGGCGCTGACCAGCACACGTCGCGTGAGGAACCCCGCCGCGAAGGGAACGCCCAGGTAGACCGCCACGCTCTTGGCGATCTCGCCGATGCTGATGTTGACGATCGCGCCCTTGAGCCCGAGCCACGTTGGCAGCAGCGTGGCGAAGAAGTAGGCGTAGACCGAGAAGAACAGCACCTGAAAGATCGAGTTGAACGCGACGAGCCCGGCGCAGTATTCGGTGTCGCCCTTCGCGAGGTCATTCCACACGATGACCATCGCAATGCAGCGCGCGAGCCCGATCAAGATGAGGCCGAGCATGTACTCGGGCTTGTCGCGCAGGAAGAGCACCGCGAGGCCGAACATCAAGACCGGGCCCACGAGCCAGTTCTGCACGAGCGAGAGCAGCAGCACGCGCTTGTTGCGGAACACCTTGCCCAGCTCCTCGTAGCGAACCTTCGCGAGCGGCGGGTACATCATCAGGATGAGGCCGACCGCGATGGGGATCGAGGTGGTGCCAACGCTCATGCGGTCGAGCGCGGCGGTGAAGCCGGGTGCGAGAAAGCCGAGGGCCACGCCCAGACCCATCGCGAGGAAGATCCACAGCGTGAGGTAGCGGTCGAGGAAGGAGAGTTTGCCGGTGACGCCGGTGGGGTTGGTTTGCACTGGATTCACGCCTCTTCTTGAGCGTGTAGGCTTATCGTCGATTTACGATTGCATGTCCAGTGGACATGGCCATCCGCAGAGCCACGCATCGCAAGTTTGCACAGCGAGCGCGAGTACCGGCAGGCGACCGCGCGACCGCGCGGATCACGGCCCGACGGCCGCCGCGCGCGCAAGTTCCCAGAACGCAGCCATCGTGCGGCGCGACAGGTTGCGCTGCTTGGCGCTGAGCGCGACGGAGAAGCCTTTGGGCGGGTGCTCGACGGGCACGCTGTGGATCGCGCCGCGCAACGGGCTGCCCTGCCGCACCAGCTCGGGTACGACGCCGACGCCGCAACCGAGGGAGACCATCGCCAGGATCGCCTCGTTTCCATCGACCTCGGCGTAGATCTCGGGCGACACGTGACGCGCGGCGAACCAGGCGTCGATGCGTTCACGCTCGAGGCCGCGACGCGGCAAGATCACCGGCAGGCCGTTCCAGTGCGTGCCGCCGAGCTTGGCGAGCCGCCCCAGCGCCTTGTCGCTGGCCGGTGCGATGAAGGTGAGCTCGGTGTGCGCAAGCGAGGCGAAACGTAGCTCGGGATCGGCGTCGTCCGGCGTGGGCACCACGGCGAGATCGACCTCGTCGGCTTGCAGCAGCTGCAAACAGTGCGCGGCGTCCGACGTGCTGAGCTGCAAGTGGATGCCGGGGTAGCGGGCGCGGCTGCGCGACAGCAGCTTGGGCAGGATCGAGTGGCACGCGGTGACCGTGCACGCGATGCGCAGCTCGCCCGTCGGCATGCGCTGCTCGGCCGCGAGCGCTTCCACCAGGCGCTTGTGCGCGGCGACCTGGGCGCTGGCGTGCTCGCGAAAGATCTCGCCGGCCCGGGTGAGGCTCACGTTGCGCTTGTCGCGCACGAACAGTGGCTGGCCGAGCGTTTCCTCCAGGCGCTGGATGCAGCGGGTGAGGGCGGAGGCGCTCATGTGCAGCGCCCGGGCGCTGCGAGAGAAGTGAAGGGTTTCGGCCAGATGCAAGAACTGCAGGTAGGCGTCGTGGTCGAAGCTGGGCATAATTGCGTAAACCGCAATACAGAGTACGCAAGATCGGCACGGGCGCAACGTTGGCCGGAGCCGGGCGCCGATCTATAACGATTGGCCCAGGCTCGATGCGAGCCGCGCAAGCAACGCGTAGAAACCCAGGAGAGACGCGATGGCACGCCAGAACTACTTCAACACCCTCACGATGGCCGGCAAGCTGCAGCAGCTGGGCATGTGCCGCTTTATGGACAAGCGCGAGTTCAACGGCATCGAGCGGCTGCGCGGCAAGAAGGTGGTGATCGTGGGCTGCGGCGCGCAGGGCTTGAACCAGGGCCTCAACATGCGCGACTCGGGTCTCGACGTGAGCTACGCGCTGCGCAAGGACGCCATCGAGCAGAAGCGCCTGAGCTGGAAGAACGCCAGCGACAACGGCTTCAAGGTGGGCACCTACGAGGAGCTCGTGCCCGGCGCGGATCTCTTGTGCAACCTCGCACCCGACAAGCAGCACAGCGACGTCGTGACCAAGGTCATGCCGCTGATGAAGAAGGGCGCGTGCCTTGCGTACAGCCACGGCTTCAACATCGTGGAAGAGGGCATGAAGATCCGCCCCGACCTGACGGTGATCATGGTCGCGCCCAAGTGTCCGGGCACCGAGGTGCGCGAGGAGTACAAGCGCGGCTTCGGCGTGCCCACGCTGATCGCGGTGCACAAGGAAAACGATCCGAACCACGACGGGCTCGAGATCGCCAAGGCGTATGCCGCGGCCACCGGCGGTGATCGCGCCGGCGTGCTCGAGTCGAGCTTCGTGGCCGAGGTGAAGAGCGACCTGATGGGCGAGCAGACGATCCTCTGCGGCATGCTGCAGACCGGCGCGCTCCTGTCGTTCGACAAGATGGTCGCCGAGGGCATCGAACCAGCCTACGCGAGCAAGCTCGTGCAGTACGGCTGGGAGACCATCACCGAAGCGCTCAAGCAGGGCGGCATCACGCTGATGATGGATAGGCTCAACAACCCCGCCAAGCTCAAGGCCTTCGAGCTGGCCGAGGAGCTGCGCACGATCATGCGTCCGCTCTTCGAGAAGCACCAGGACGACATCATCAGCGGCCGCTTCAGCGAGACCATGATGAAGGACTGGGATGCAGGTGACAAAGACTTGCTCGGCTGGCGCGCCGCCACCAACGACACCGCCTTCGAGCGCACGCCCGCGGGCAGCATGCAGATCGCCGAGCAGGAGTACTTCGACCACGCCGTGCTGATGATCGCCATGTGCAAGGCGGGCGTGGAGCTGGCGTTCGAGTGCATGGTGGCCGTGGGCATGAAGCCCGAGTCGGCGTACTACGAGTCGCTGCACGAAGTGCCGCTGATCGCCAACACCATCGCGCGCAAGAAGCTCTACGAGATGAACAAGGTGATCAGCGACACGGCCGAGTACGGCTGCTATCTGTTCAGCCACGCCGCTGTCCCGCTGCTCAAGGACTTCATGTCGAAGCAGAAGAGCGACGTGATCGGCAAGGCCTACGCCAAGGGAACGCAGCAGGTCGACAACCGCACGCTCCTGCGCGTGAACCAGGCGACCGAGGCGCATCCGGTGGAGCAGATCGGCGCCGTGCTGCGCGGCCACATGACGGCTATGAAGCAGATCGCAGTCGGTGGCTGAAGAGGCTGCGCGCACTTGCGTGCGCGCGTCGTGAAGTGGTGGGTGCACGCCGTCGTTGAGACGGCGGCGTGCGCGCGCTGCGCTCGGGTTTGTCCGTCGGGGCGTCGGCGACGAAGAACATTCGTGCGGGCAGCGGCGAGGATGCGCTTGCTGGCGCCACGCTGGGCGCGCACGCCATTCAGTGCGACGAGCACTGAATGTCCGCGTGACACACGCACCGAGACAGCGTGGACCGAACGAGGCTGGGCACCCGCAGACGCTTGAGCCCACTTGCGGTCCGACCGGCGTCTTGGCGACGTCTGCCAGGTACCGCGGCTTGTCAGCCGCGTTGATCGCGGCGTTGGGGCACGCGATGGCGCACGGGTCCCCGTCGATCGAGACCTGGCAGATCGGCACCGAGCCGAACCTGTCGGCGTTCTCGCTCGTGGCCTTCAAGGGTGTCTATGCGCGTGCGGCGCAGGCCGTGGTCGATGCGTTCGCGGCCAAGGGGCGCACGCACAAGCTCGCGCTCGCCGGCATGGGTTATTACGGCGACTACATTCCGCCGCCGGGGCCGCAATACCCGACTCAGACTGGCAGCATGATCCTCGACCTGGTCACATTGCGGGTGGACAAGCACTTGTCCTGCCCCGGCTGCGGCAGCCCGCTCATCACGGCCCGCGGACGCACCCGCCGCGGCGGACATGGTGTATGCTCCGCCGCACTTTCCGGAGCTGCACCATGAAAGACTTTCGCTACCAAGACATGCTCCCGCTCGGCGCGGACAGCACTCCCTTCAAGCTGCTGACCAAGGACTTCATCTCGACCGTCAGCGCGGCGGGCCGAAGCTTCGTGCAAGTCGAGCCGCAGGCGTTGACCTTACTCAGCCGCCAGGCGATGCGCGACATCGCGCACTTGCTCAGGCCCGCGCACCTCGCGCAGCTCAAGCACATTCTGGAAGATCCCGAGGCCTCACCGAACGACAAGTTCGTCGCGCTCGACCTGCTCAAGAACGCGAACATTGCCGCTGGCTTCGTGCTGCCGTCGTGTCAAGACACCGGCACGGCGGTCGTGATGGGCAAACGCGGTCAGAACGTGCTCACCGCCGGCAACGACGAAGAAGCCATCGCGCGCGGCGTGTACGAGACCTACCGCGACACGAACCTGCGCTACTCGCAGATGGCGCCGCTCGACATGTACAACGAAGTGAACACGGGCACGAACCTGCCGGCGCAGATCGAGATCTTCGCGACCGACGGCGACGCCTACAAGTTCCTGTTCATGGCGAAGGGGGGTGGCTCGGCGAACAAGAGCTACCTGTATCAGGAGACCAAGGCGCTCTTGAACCCGAAGAGCTTGCTCGCGTTTGTGGATGCGAAGCTGCGCACGCTCGGCACCGCTGCGTGTCCGCCGTATCACCTGGCGGTCGTGATCGGTGGCACGTCCGCAGAATACGCGCTCAAGGTCAGCAAGCTCGCGTCGGCACATTACCTTGATGCGCTGCCCACCTCGGGCAACGAAGACGGCCGCGGCTTTCGTGATCTCGAGCTCGAGGCGCAGGTCTGGAAGGTCTCGCAGCAGACCGGCATCGGCGCGCAGTTCGGTGGCAAGTACTTCTGCCACGACGTGCGGGTGGTCCGTTTGCCGCGGCATGGTGCCTCGTGTCCTGTTGCGATCTCGGTGTCGTGCTCCGCGGATCGTCAGGCGCTCGGCAAGATCACCAAGGACGGCGTGTTTCTCGAGCAGCTCGAGACCGATCCCGCCAAGTACCTGCCCGAAGCCAGTGAGACCAAGCTGAGCAGCGAGGTCGTGCGCATCGATCTACGCCAGCCGATGAGCGAGATCCGCAAGCAGCTCACCAGGTATCCGATCCGCACGCGTCTTTCGCTCAGCGGCCCGATGATCGTCGCGCGCGACGTGGCGCACGCGAAGATCAAGGAACGTCTCGATCGCGGCGAAGCGATGCCCGAGTACCTGAAGAACCTGTGCGTGTACTACGCCGGGCCTGCCAAGACTCCGGAAGGCTACGCGTCGGGCTCGTTCGGTCCCACCACGGCCGGGCGCATGGATAGTTACGTCGAGCAATTCCAGGCGGCCGGTGGCAGCTTCGTGATGCTCGCCAAGGGCAACCGCTCGGCCGCAGTCACCGAAGCGTGCAAGAAGCACGGCGGCTTCTACCTCGGCTCGATCGGCGGGCCCGCGGCCCGGCTCGCCAAGGACTGCATCAAGAAGGTCGAAGTGCACGAGTATCCGGAGCTCGGCATGGAAGCGGTGTGGAAGATCGAGGTCGAAGACTTCCCGGCGTTCATCATCGTGGACGACAAGGGCAACGACTTCTTCGCCGACATCCTGCGGCCCGGTGGCGAGCGCGGGCTGCCGGTCGTGCCGTAGCGAGCTGGGTGCGTGCGTGCTCGCGTCTCACGTCGGGCTTACGTGACCGCGAGCACGCTGGCGCTCGGCTACGCAGCGGTGCTGGTAGGTCTCATGGCCGTCGAAGATCACTTCATCTATCTTCCCACACGCGGCGGCCAGATCACGGGCCCCGGCGAGGACGTGTGGTTGCACGCGGCCGACGGCGTGAAGCTGCACGCACGCACTCCGCCGCTCCCGAAGCGCCGTTCGCCAAGATCTCCACCACCCCGCGTGCTCGGCGCTATGCTTTGCGGGTGCTGCGTCGCAAAGCCTTCTGGCTGTGCCTGGGCGTGTTCGCGTGCGCCGGGAGCGTCGCTGTGGCGGCGCCTGGCGTGTCACGGCGCTGGCAAGATCAGCGCACGCCGGCCGCGGGCACACCGTCGTCCATCGGAGATTATTCGGCCGGCTGTGTGCAGGGGGCGCAGCCGCTTGCGCTCTCGGGCGAGGGCTACCTCGTCATGCATCCCAGCCGCCTGCGTTACTTCGGGCACCCGGCATTGATCGCGTTCTTGCAAGCGCTCGGGCACTCGGTGCATGCACAGGGCCTCGGTGTGGTGTTGATCGGTGATCTGAGTCAGCCGCGCGGCGGGCGGGCGCCGGGCGGTCACGCCAGTCACCAGACCGGGCTCGACGTGGACCTCTGGTACTGGCAACCGAAGCAAGCGGCCAAAGGCGCGCTCTCGGACGCCGAGCGCGAGAGCCTCAAGGCGCGCTCGGTGCTCGATGGCCTGCCTGGCAAGGAACCGTCGATCCAGGCTCGGCTGGTCAAGCGCGTCCGAAGCTTATTGCAGCTGACGGCAGAGCAGCCGGGTGTGGAGCGCGTGTTCGTGCACCCGATCATCAAGCGCACGCTGTGTGCCGAGGCCGGTTCGGAGCGCGCATGGCTCGGCAAGCTGCGGCCCTGGTATGGGCACGATGATCACTTCCACGTGCGGCTGGCCTGCCCGGCCGACAGCCCGCAGTGCACACCGCAGGCGCCGGTGCCCGCGGGCGACGGCTGCGGCGAACTCGATTTCTGGTTCAGCGAGGCAGCGCAAAAAGCCCGCGCGCAGGGCCGGAAGGAGTACGAAACGAAAGTGGCGCATCCCAAGCCGATGCCTGCGGCGTGCGCGACCCTGCTGCAGTGAGCGGCGAATCGCGGCTGTGCTTGGAGCCGAGGTAAGCTCGAACACGGGAAGGCTGGCGCGCCGTGGACTCGCGCTTGCGCAGCATCGTGTCTGCCGCGCGCTGCGCGGCCAGGGACGTGCCAACCCCAGCTGGGTAGTGCTAGTGTCGTTTCTTAGTGTCATACGTACGATCGTCCACAGTGTTGCTCGCGCCGGTGTGCGCGTGCGTGTTTGCGTGGGTCAGCGCCTGCGGGAGCTCCTCGATGGCGCCCGGGTCTGGCCAGACGCAACCAGTCGCTGGCAGCGGCGGCGCGCACGCGGGTGCCGGTGCGGGTGGGGCTGGCGCTGGCGCTGGGGCTGGAACCACGGCGGTGAGCACGCCGCGCGATTCCGGCGTCCCCACCGTCGTGCCCAAGACCTGCCCGGCGGGAACCGAAAAAGCCGCGGACGGCGGCTGCGAGGTGCCCCCACCCGCCTGCAACGATCCGAGCAAGATCACCTGCGGTTGTGACCTCTCGGGCACGTTCCTCGCGCACACCGTGACGCAGCTGCACTGGGATGCGGTGCCCGTGGTCGGCCAGGTCGGGATCGCGGCCGGCAAAGCCACGTTGCAGAGCTGGGGCGCGTGGACCTTCAAGCAGGACGGCAACCTGGTCCACGCCAGCGCGCGCGGCTGCGGTGGTGAGGTTCCCGAGATCTGCAGCCCGCTCTTGAGCGAGGCGTACGCGCAAGGCTTGCCTGACTCGGTCTGGGAGAGCCCCGCCATCCCGGCGGAGGCTTGGGAGCTCATGCTCGACACGAGCGGGCCTGTGCCCAAGCTCGCCGGCGGACCGCACGCCTCGTTCTTCGGAATGCGCCTCAAAGACGGGCTCGACCCGCTCGGCCCGTTTCCCAATGCCCACACCGATCCCAATATCGTGTGGACGGATGACGACGGCGACATGGCGCCGGCCACGACCTCGGTCGTACGCCCCCCCGGGGGAACCTCGACCGTGTGCAACTACCCGTTTGCATTCGTGCCGGTGGAACAGGTGCTCGGCGGTGCGCGCGCCAGCAAGATTCGCGGCGGCGCGCGCGCGATCCAGACCATCGCGATGACGCTCGACAGCTGTGACTTGCTACACGGCACGTTGACCGCACTCTCCAGCGATGGCCGCGCTCAGGGCTGCGTACTGAGCACCGGCGCCGAGTGCACGCCCGCAGAGGTGAACTTCATCGACTCGCAACCGCAGACGCAGCACATCGACTCGGCCAGCTTCGTGTTGACCCGTGTGCCGAGCCTGCCGACCTCGTGCGCGGCCGTTCGCGCGGCTACCTTTCCGCCCTGAGCCCGCCCTGAGCGCGCGAGCCTTCAGCGCGGACGACGCTTGCGCGACTTCGCCGCGCGCTTGCCAGCGGCTTTGGGGCGCGCCGCGCTGCCTTTGCCGGCAGCTGGCCGCCGTGCCTCGCCGATAGCCTGCTTCTGCAGCTTCTTGGTCAGCTCGGCGTTCTTGCGCTCGAGCGTGTGCTGGGTTTTCGCCAGCTGCGCCAGCGCTTTCAGGATGACCTGTTCCGCGGTCTTGATCTGCCGGGTGAGCTTGCCAAGCGTTGGATCGACCGGATCGGGCGGCAATGGGTGCCCGCCGAAGATGCCAGGCGTGGCGACGAAGGGTCCATCTGCGAGCCCCAGGAGCACCTTCTGGAACGTGCCTCGCGGGACCGTCACGTGGAAGTCGTAGCGGCCTGGCAGTTGCGCCGTGATGGGCGGGTCGGAGGCGATACCGTTCACGACGACCTCGATCTTGTAGTCGCCTTCTGCAAACGGCGTGGGTAGCTCGTAGCTCAGGTCGTAGAGGTCATCGAAGTGCTCCGTGCCGGTATTGTCTCCGGTGTCTGCAGCGACCAAGCCACTCTCGGGATCGGCGCGGTACAGGCTGGTGCCGGTCGAGCGAGGATTCTCGTAGGTTGGGCAGTACACGACGTCGCCCGTGACCGTGTTGGTCAGACGGACGATGGGGACGTTGGTCGGGGCGGTGAACGAGTAGCCGTTCGGGTCGAGGTTGCAGTTCGCCTGCGAAACGCCGCCGAAGCGTGTGCCCTGCAGCCAGGCCGGATCGTCCCACGTGCCGACCGGGTGCACGATGTGCGGCCGCCAGCGGGGTTCGGGTGGGCCCGACTCACCGAGATACAAGCCTCCATCCAGCGCAGCCAGCACCTGGCCACTGGGCAGGACGATCATGGGACAGCAGCGCTTCTTGATGGCTTGCGTCAGGCGCGAGCCGCGGCCCTCGTCGACGAGCGCGTGGTTCGCACCGTCCGGGATGAGGAAGAGTGGCACGCCGCTCGGCAGCAACACGGCCGCGGACGCCCCGGGCTCGACCAGCATGCGTGCATCGGGCATCAACAGACCCGCACACAGCGCACCCTTGGAGGCTTGCGCGACCGAGTCGAAGGAGGGCGCGGGCTGCCACTGTTTGCTGTCGATCGAGCACTTGAGCGCGCTGAGCGCGCCGCTGCTGTCGATCGCAATCGACAGCACGTTGTCTGCGTCCGATCCGCTCCAGCCCAGCGATGGACACATCATCCACGGACCATGCTCGCGATCGAGCTCATCGCTCCACACCTCCACGTTGCCCGACACGGAGTGGAACACCAGCGTGCGCGAGAACGCTGGCTTTCCTGCCGTGCGCGGTCCGACCGCGCCGATCAGCACCACGGACTCCTCGATCACATGGCCCGTGGGCGTTTTGGCCGAAGTCGACTGGCTGAACACGCAGCTGTGGTTGGGCGTGGTTCCTCGCAGCGCCTTGAGCAGATCGGCCGTTTTGCCGACGGAAAAGCTGCGCGTGCGCCAGCGGTAAAACTCGACCGCCGCTTGGCCGCCGCTCTCTCCGATCAGCAGCACGTCACCGGTTCGGAGCACGGCCGCCGTGTGCGGCAACATGTCCAGCGGTCGTAGGGTTTGCAGAACGCCGGTCTCGTAGTGACCCTGCGCGTCCGGAAGGTAGCGTTGCACGGCGCAGCAGCTTCGACTGGGCACGGGCGTGAAGAGCAGCACACTGCCATCGGTGAGCAACACCAAGCCTTCGACGCCGGTAGCCGGCACCTTCCCGACTTTCGTCCATCCTGTGGTCACGTGCACGCTCCGCACTGAAGCCTAGAGATACAAACGCAACAACGTACGTGGCCAGCTCGGAGGAAATCGACGCAATTCTTTGGCGGACGCCGCTTCCATGACGCCGATCAAGTCGCCAGGCGCAGCCCGGGCTTCCCGCAGGCCGCGCGCTTGCAATTCTTGCTGCACTCGCTCGCGGATCACGGATCAAGAACGCAGGGCGGCGTGTGCCTTGGCCGCGCAGGCCGCCCGCGCATCGAACGAACACCCTCTGGCGCTCACGCCCCGGGCGCGTGGCGCCGGCTCACGACAGCGCGTAGCCGGCTTGCCCCGGTGCGCGGCCGTCGATGCGTAGCGCTTTCACCTCGGCGGTGAGGTGGCTGGCACGCACGTACGCGATGGCGCCGGGAAGCTTGCCTACCACGCGCACGGCGAGCTCTGCAGACGGAATGGTGCGTGGTGCTTGCAGGCCGCGGATGCGCTGGTCGATCCAGAAGCGCGCGGCCTCGTCGGCGTCCATGCCGAGCACGCGTTCGTCGAACAGCTCCCGGTCGGCGCTGTGCGGCGGCGCGTTGAACGGGATGAAGCGATTGTGGGCGCCGTCGTCGGTCGAGAGGTTCAGGAAGATGCGGCGCAGCCGCTGTGTGTGCAGTAGTTGCCGTCGACGTCGGTCTGGCAATGGGCGTGCTTGGCGTCGGACGCGCAGTCCTTCTCGGTGGTGCACGCCTTGCCGAGCGCCGCTGACGCCTCGCACGGGCTGGTATCGCTTGCGCGCACGTAGCCGGCCGCGCAGGCGCAGCCCGTGAGCGAGCCCACCTCGTGCGCGGCACACTGCACGCACTGGTTGCCCATCAGGCCATAGCCGGTGGCGCAGATGCAGCGCGTTCCGTCGTACTCCTGGTGCTCGCTGCAGCGCTGGTTTGTGTCCACCAGGCAGCCAACGGCGGCGCAGAGCCAAAACAGCGAGCCCGCGCCTAGGAGCAAACCACGGGCTCGTGCTCCAACCAAAGCCAGTATCGTGCGCAGTGGCATCGCGAAGTATTGTCACCGTCAGCCGGAACCAACGCAAGAAGTTTAGATGGCGCATGCCCGCGCACCGCCGCGCTCGCTGGCCGGCTCAGCCGTGTTGGCCAGCGGCGGCGCTAACGTGCTGTTGCTGCTGTCGGAACTCGGTGGGCGACACACCCGTCCAGCGCTTGAATGCGCGGGCGAACGCACGCACGTCCGAGAAGCCGATCGCGCACGCTCCGCGCTGTCCACTTGCACGAGGCCTTGCGCGACTTCCGCGGCCTTGTGTTCGAACGCTGCTGCCAGCATCGTTAAGCGCTGGCGCGGCAGCCGGGGTGGCCGCGTGACCGAGGCACGTTCGTCTGTCGGAGAGCGTCGACATCGCCTACCATGCGCCGCATGTTGCCAACGACGTTCCTGCAGAGCCGTGCCGCGCTGGTCGCGGCGTTGATCACAAGTGGCGGTTGGGGTTGCGCGCACGGCGCTCACAACGAGCCAGGGCCGGCGAGCGCGGTCAGTGCGGCCAACGTCGTCGACGTCGCCGAGACTGCGCCGGAGAAGACGCCGGAGCTGATCGAGATCCGCGTGCTGCTGGTGGCCTACCAGGGGGCGCGTGGCGCGAGCGCGGAGCTGATGCGCACGCAGCCACAAGCGCTGGAGCGCGCGCGCATGATCTCCGAGCTGGCGAGAGGTGGCGAGCACCTGACCGAGCTCGTGCTGACCTACGGCGATCACAACACAGCGGGCGACGATCACGGTCTCGTGCGGCTACACCCTGCGCAGCCCGAGGTCTTCGATGCGACCGTGGCGCAGGCGGCGGTGGCGCTTCCGGTGGGTCGGATCAGTGCTCCTGTGGCGCTGCCCGAGGGCTACCTCGTGATCGAGCGGCTGCGCGATCCGACGGACGGGCCGGCACGCATCTCGGCCAAGCACATCTTGATCCTCTACGCGGGCTCGCCGCACCGGGTGGCCGCCGCCACGCGCACCCAGGAGCAAGCGCGCGCGCTCGCGCAGCAGATCGTGGCGCACGCACGCGCACCCAAGGCCGACTTCGAGGCGCTCGCCGCGCAGTACACCGAGGAGCCCGGAGGCAAGGCACGTGCAGGCGATCTCGGCAGCTTCGGTCGTGGTCAGATGGTGCCGGCCTTCGAGCACGCGGCCTTCGCCTTGAAGGTGGGCGAGGTCAGCGGCGTGGTCGAGAGCCCGTTCGGCTTCCACATCATCAAGCGCTACGAATGAGGGGTGCGCAGGCTCGGCCTCGATTGGCGCACCGTGAAGGCGCGCGTGGCAGCGTGGGCATCGCGCTCAGTCGGTGTGTCGTGAGCGCTCGTCGAGGTCTTCCCACTCGTGCTCGGTCCACCACTCGCGCTCGAGGCCGTCGCAGCGCACGCCGTACGAGGGGCAATGCACGCAACCCTCGCCCCGGTACACGTCGGGGTCGTGCAGGGGCGGGTAGCGATCGACGAGTGTGAGAGCCTGGATGCGCGCCGCTTCTTGCTCGGGGCTGGGCGCTCGCGCCATGAGCTCGGGCACGGCGGAGCGACGCAGGCGCGTGACGCCTTCGGGAAAGAGCACGCTGTCTTCGGCGTCGATGTGGTGCCAGAGGCCGTGCGAGTAGCGCACCGTCAGCTCGTGCAGCGCGAGCTGTGCTTCGGGCGAGAGGCTGTTCGCTGCGAGTAGCGGTGCGAGCTCGTCGAGCTGCGCGACGAACTCGCGGTGCTCGGCCGTGATGATGGCGATCGGTCCGTGGTCCGAAGGCAGGCCCGCCTGTTGCACGAGCGCCGAGAGGAAGACGGCTTCTTCGCGAGCGTGGTGAAAGTCGCCCGCGTAGAGGCGGAAGAAGTCGAGAAAGCCATTTGCGTCGTCGGGGCCGAGCGCGTCACGGATGCGACGCTGCACGTAGCAGCGCAGTGAGCCGAGCATACGGTCGATCAGCTCGTGCTCGGCGGTGAGTTGTGCGATGAGGGCAGGCAAGACGTTCTCGGCTTCCGGGGGTCGCGACCATAGCGCGGGTTGCGGACGACCGGTAGCAGCGATGCCCCGGCGCTGGAAGGCGCCCCCGGCTCGGGAGACTTGTTGGTCGCGCCGCGGGTTGTATGGTCCAATGACGGCAGTGGCACGGTTGGCTGTTCCGCTGGTCGGTGAATGGATCCGCAGAGCCTCGAGCCAGTGCGTTGCCTGCTGAGCGAGCTCGACGCTGCTCTGGCCGCGCAGGGCCAAGCGCTCGATGCGCTCGATGCCGCCGCGGCGCGGCGCAGCGCGGCGACGACGCGGAACAAGGTCCGTATAGTGCTCCGGTACGCGCGCCACGGCTCACGTGCGCGCTCCGCCTACCCAATTCGCGGGTGAATCGCAGCCCGCAGTGTTCTTCTGCGCGTGGTGTGAGCCGTCGCAGCGGCCCCAACGCACGCGGCAGATCGCTACCGCGTCGTGCTCTCTGCCGAGCCGAGACACTGGGCGATGCGGGTCGTCAGTGGCGTACCGATCGACGAGCGCCGACGCGTAGCCGCGTACCGCTCACTCTTCTGGTTCGAGATGCTTACCCGTGAGCGTGCGTTCGAGCTTCTCGCGCGCTTCGGCCTGCCGGGCTGTGTCAGCTGCACTGCGCCCGTGCTTGCTGCGGTTGTGCTGCGCAGTCACCGCTTTGTCGGCACGCGCCTTGGCTTTGCGAAATTTATTGAGATTGATGACGTCGCCCACTCTGTGAGCGTAGCAGATCGCAGGCGATGGTCGCAGGCCGCTCTGGAATGTCGGGCGTGGGACGATCGACTCGCAAGCCTGTGCATTCATCGCAACGTGCCGGGGCGTGTTGGGAGGGCGGGTCGCTCCCGGGCTCGTTTCGCAGGCCCGATACGCTGCTTGCGAAGCCGCGGCCGTAGTGCCGAGGACACTCTGACGAGCCCGAGAGCGACCTGCCGACCCCAAGCGCCCCTGCAGGTTGTGATGAATGCACGGTCCTGCAAGTCGACCGTCCCCGCGCACGCACCCCGCCGCCCCCGAAGCACCGTTCGCCACCACCGTTGCTGCACTCTCCACCCGCCCCAGCCACCCGCGCGAGCTCGTGTGCGACGGGTTGCGGCACAACGCGCCGACAGCCAGCTCGTGCTCGATCGAGAAAAAACGACACGCATGCGCTCGCGCAATTGACGACGGCCAAGCCGTGAGGGGTCCCGACCGACAACGGGTCCAGGCGCTGTGTTCATGCGATAAAATGCTCGAACACTTCGGCCGCGCGTGCGGCCAAGCCAAAGGTGGACGCGACGTTGTCGATCGAGCGTCTCGCAGCAACGGCCCCCTCGCTCGGGGCAACTCAGGCCGGCCCAGCTTCGCTCGGTGAGGAGCCGCGCGTCGGCGCTTCTGTGGACGAGCTGAGCGAGCGTTCGCATGCGGTCGCGGGGCGGTCCTTGGCGTGGTTCGCGGCCAACGGGCTTGTGTTTCTCGCTTGTCTCATCGGGTTGGCACGCGTCGATGGCGCAGCGCACGCCGGCAACGCGGGCGCGGCGAGCCGAAGCGCCCTCGGGGCCGAGCGGGTGCAGCGCGACGTTTGGGAGACGCGCAACAGCATCTACGGCGGCACGCCCGCGCGTGTGCGGTTCCAGCTTCCTGACGCGCAGGGGCCGCGTGCCCAGGCTTTGTCTGCCGAGGTGTGGCGCGAGACCGAGCGGATCGGCCGCATCTTCAGCGCGTTCGACGCCAACACCGAAGTTGGCCGCCTGAACGCCACGACCGGCCCGGCCAGCGTCGCGCTGTCGCCCGACCTCAATCGAGTGCTCGTCGTGTCGCGGCAAGTGTGGCAAGCGAGCGGTGGCGCCTTCGATCCCACGATCTGGCCGATCCGCACGCTCTGGCATGACGCGGTCGCGGCGCAGCGGCCGCCCACTGACGCCGAGATCGCCAGCGCGCTGCGTCGCGTGGGGCTGGGGCGCATGGAGCTGTCTGCCGCAAGCGACGGAACCGCACGGACAAGTCTGCCGGCGGGGGGCGTACAGCTCGATTTCGGCGGCATTGCGAAGGGCTACGCGGTCGACCGGGTCGAGGCGGTGTTGCGTGCTGCGGGCGTGAGGAGCGCCCTCATCGCGCTCGGCGGCGAGATCTGCGCGTTCGGCGACGACGACGGCAAGCCCTGG
>DASVHQ010000113.1:0-12484 GCA_036382515.1 Polyangiales bacterium
TTGCCGCTTCCTTCAGCGCCTTCCTCGCGGTCGGCACCTTGCAGCATTGCTTGAGATCGCTGTGACCTGCTTTCTCAGAGGACTTCCACCTCCATTCCATGCCCATGCCGGGCGCACCTAACTAGAACTTGCAGCTGACGAGCATGGACCGGCCGAACTCAGCGTCGCTCTGACAGCGTCCGTCAGGGACGCTCCGAGAGCGTCCAGCTTGCGACGAGGTACGCAGCCAACCCTGCGTACCCGCCACAAGCCAACGCGCGCAGCACGACGAACGGCCAGAACGTGAGCGTCTGCATGTGCAACACGGCGAGCAAGCCGTACACGAAGAGCGCGACGCAGGGAGCCGGCGCGAGCAGGTAGAGCGAGCGCACGGCCCGGCGCGGTGCAACCCCGGGCAGCGACGGGACCACACCCCAGCGTAGGTCGAAGCTGGCGTACGGGAGCGTGCCTGCGAGCACCGCAAGGGCGAGCACGAGCATCGTGACGAAGGCATCACCGGTGATCAGCTCGCGCGGCACACCCGCACCCGGCTGATCGAATGGCCCGGGGAAGATGGCCACGCCTACCCAGGCATTGATGATCAGATTGGACAGACCCTGTGGCAGAGCGTGCCGCTGCCACAGATACGCGGCGTGCGAGCCCGCAAACGCGCGCGCCGCAACGGGCAGCTGCAACTCACGCAGCAAGCGCTGACCCGTCACAGCGAGCGTGGTCACCAAAGCGAGCAGCATCCCGACTGGCAAGAAGCGCAGCAAGAGCGCCGCTCTGGACAGCCCGCCAGGCCACAGGCGAGGCACGCCCCAGAGCGCGAGCAGAGCGAACGGCACGCCGAGCGAAGCCGAGGCGATGAGCGCGGGAACCCAGGGGTTTTGTGCGCGCTGCGCGGGCGACAGGCGTGGCTCTGCGGGGCTGGCGGGCGCGGGCGCGGGCAGAAAGAAGCGTCCGAGCGCGTAGCCGTCGAGCAGGCCGACGATCACGCCCTGCGCCGCGAACAGTGGAACGAAGACGAAAGCGACCGCCATCAGCGTGCTCGCTTGCTCTGGTCGAAGCAGCTCGCGCGTCATGGCCGTCGACATGGCGAAACCGACACCGCAGAGCACCGCGCCGAGGATCACGGTCGTGGCCACGACGGCCACGCTGCGCGCGACGGCAAAGGACACCGCCGGGACCGTGAGTTGCGGTCTCAGTGTGACCTACCTTCAGTCCGTGATGCCGGCCACGGCGAGCGCTTGCAGCAGGTCGTCGATCAGGTCATCGGCGTCTTCGATGCCCACTGCGTAGCGCACGAGTGTGTCGCGCATCCCGATCTTTTCGCGTGCCTCGCTGCTGAGCTCAAAGTAACTCATGAGCGCGGGTTGCTCGACCAGGCTCTCGACCCCGCCGAGGCTGGCTGCGATGCGCGGAATGCGCAGCGCGTCGACGAAGCGCCCCGTGGATGCGAGGTCACCCTTGAGGTCGAACGTGACCACGCCGCCGAAGCCGCGCATGATCGACTTGGCCGTGGCGTGATTGGGGTGCGACCCGAGACCCGGATACCAAACGCGCCTCACCTTGGGATGCGCCTCGAGCACTTCGGCCATGGCTTGCGTGGTGGCGTTCTGCTGCGCTACGCGCAGCCCGAGGGTCTTGAGGCCGCGATGCACGAGATACGCCGCATGTGGATCGCAGACCGCGCCCATCATGTGACGCACGTCGCGCACGAGGGACACGAGCCCTGCCTTGCCGGCGACAGCACCACACAACACATCGTTGTGGCCGCTCAGGTACTTGGTCGCGCTGTGCACCACGAGATCGATGCCGAGGTCCACGGGCGTGAGGTTCACGGGCGTGGCGAAGGTGGCGTCGATCAGCGTCTTGACGCGGCGCTCCTTGCAGATCTGCGCGAGCCGCGGCAGGTCGACCACCGACAGATACGGGTTGGTCGGCGCTTCGCTGATGACGAGCTTGGTGTCTTTCTCGATCGCGCGCTCGAGCTCGGAGAGATCAGCCGAGCCCACCAGCGTGTGGCGCACACCGAAGCGCGCGAGGAAGCTAGTCACGAACTGGCGCGTGCGCCGGTAGCAGTCGTTGAAGAGCACGACGTGCGCGCCTTGCCCGACCAACGCGAGAATCGCGCTTGTCACGGCCGCCATGCCGCTGCCGAACACGGCTGCGTCCTCGGCGCCTTCGAGCGCGGCGATGCGCTCCTCGAGCACGCGCACCGTCGGGTTGCCGTAGCGGCCGTACTCCTCGCGCTCCTTGTGGCCTTCCATGTAGGCCACGAGCTCGGCGGTGTTCTCGAAGGTGTAGGTGGCCGTCTGGATGATCGGCAGCGTCAGCGCGTCGTGTGCGAAGCGCGCCGGCTCGCCGCTGTGCACGGCAGGCGTGAGCGAGCGACGCTTGTCCGAAGGCGAAGAGGACATGGCTCGCCAGGTTAGCAGAGCGGGGGGGGGTCGCAAGAACTAGTGATCCCCGACGCTCAGTGGTGGTGTTCGCGATCGACGCCCGGATGACCGGAATCGCCCGGCTCCAGGCGCGGGTTCTTGGTCTCGAAGCTGCCATCTGCCGCAGGAATCGCCATCAACATCTCCTTGTCGAAGATGAAGTGGCTGCGCTGCGTGGACGGCGGCATGTGCAAGCCGGAGTCCATGCGAATCGCGTCACACGGGCAGGCCTCGACGCAGAAGCCGCAGAAGATGCAGCGCAGCTCGTCGATCACGAACACTTGGGGGAAGCGCTCGTAGCCACGGCGCGGATCGCCGACCGGGTACTCGCCGGCCTCGATGTGAATGCACTGCGCGGGGCAAGCCGTGCTGCAGCACAGGCACGCCACGCAACGCGGCGAGTGGTCGGCGCGATGGGTCAGCCGGTGGATGCCGCGGAAGCGTTCCGGATAGGTGCGACGCTCTTCCGGGTACTCGATCGTATCGATCTCGTTGCCCTCGCTGCCTCGCGCGCTGAAGGTGTTCTTGAAGAAGCGGCTGAGCGTGACGGCGAGACCCTTGGCGATCTCCGGCACGTAGACGGCTTCCGCCGCGGTCATCTTGGGCCTGTGAATGAGCTTTGCCATGAGGTCCTATCAGCTCCCGGAGAAGAGAATCACCATGCCGGTGATGAAGATGTTCGCGAGCGACAGCGGCAGCATGTAGCGCCAGCACATCTTCATGACCTGGTCGTAGCGGAACCGCGGCAAGGACCAGCGGATCATCAGCGTGAACCACAAGAGCACGGTCGTCTTCGCGAGGAACGTGATCACGTAGATCACCGACACCACCCAGTGCAGCATCGTGTAGTCGGCGTGGAAGCCGAACATGTGGATGTGCAGACCATCGCGCTGCATGAACGGAACGTCCCAGCCACCGAAGAACATGCAGGTCAAAAGCGTGCAGCTCACGACCATCGCGATGTACTCGCTCATCATGAACATGCCGAACTTCATGCCCGAGTACTCGGTGAAGTACCCGCCGGCGAGCTCGCTCTCACCCTCGGGAATGTCGAAGGGGATGCGCTTGGTCTCGGCGATCGAGCCGGCGTAGAAGAGAATGAACCCGAGCGGCTGACGCCAGATGCCCCAGCCCATCACGCCACGGTCGACCTGCCAGGCCACCATATCTTCGAGCAAGAGCGAGTTGTAGAGCATGAAGCAGCCGACGAGCGACAGCCCGAGCGTGACCTCGTAGCTGACCATCTGGCCCGCGGCGCGTAGACCGCCGAGCAGTGAGTACTTGTTGTCACTGCAATAGCCAGCGACGGCAGCGCCCACCACACCCATGCCGCTGACGGCGAAGACGTAGAGGATGCCGATGTTGAGCGTGGCGACCTGGAGCGGAATGCCACGGCCATGCGGCTCGGCAGGCAGCACCTCGTTCAGATGGTCGAGCCAGATCACATCGCCGAACGGGATCACCGCGAACGCCGCGATCGTTGGGATCACCGCGATGATCGGTGCAAGCGCGTGCAGCAGCTTGTCGGCCTTGGGAGGAATGAAGTCTTCCTTCCACATGAACTTCACGGCGTCGGCCATCGGCTGGAGCAAGCCGGCGAGCGTGATGAACTTGCCACCGCCGATCGGGATACCTGCGCGGTTGGGACCCATGCGGTCCTGGATCATCGCGCTCTGCCTGCGATCCGCCCACACCAAGAGCGGTGAGTAGGAGAGCACGACGACCAGCACGAACACGACCTTGGCGACGACCGCCGCTGCGTAAACGGTGTCCATCAGCTTCGAGCCTCCTCTACGGCCCCGCCCTGCAGCGCAGGCGCGTGGGTGGGCTGCGCGTGCGAGAGCGGCTTGCCCATCGCCTTGGCCAGGTCAGCCAGCGTCTGCCAGGCCGGCTTCACGCCTTCGGGTGCGTCGATGACGCGCTCGAAACGCTGGGCCATACCCTTGGCGTTCACGAAGCTGCCTTCCATCTCGGCGAACGAGGCGACCGGCACGACCGTGGTCGCCACCTCGGTCAGAGCGCCAACGTTGCTCGAGAGCGAGACCATCGCCTTGAGCGCACGCAGCGGCGCGAGGGTTGCGGCATCTTCGGTGCTGGCCCAGCCGAGCGCGAGCACGCCCTGCACGGCGCCGCTGGCCACGTCCTTCAGCAGGTCGGGCATGCTGCTCGCCTTGCCGCCCGCGGCGGCCAACGCGCCTGCGCAGTTCGGGTTGTTGTCGGTGTGGCGCAGGATGTTGTCACCTTCCCAGCCGCCGAGCAGTGCGATGTGGAAGCGTTCGCTGCCGAGCACTTCCTTCGCGAAACGCACGAGCGCCTGGTTGTCTTCGTTGCTGTGCTGCGCGCTGAGCACCACGGCGAGGTTCGCACCAGAGACCTTGCCGAGCGCCGCCGCCGCCGCGCCGAGCGCCTCGGCGCGCGTGACGTTCTTGGCCTGGCCGTTGCGGATGATGCCCTGCGTCACGCGGTTCTCGTGCACGCGGTGGTAGGTCAGCATGCCGTCGTCACACATCCAGAACTTGTTGACCTCGGCGTTGTCACGCGGCCGGATGCGGAAGATCTGATTCTTGCGCGGGTCGAAGTCCATGTGGTCGTTGCAGCCGGTGGAGCAGCCGGTGCACACGCTCTTGGCGGAGCGCAGGAACCACACGCGCGCCTTGAAGCGGAAGTCGCGGCTGGTGAGCGCGCCCACCGGACACACATGCTCGGTCATCAGCGTGTACTTGTGGTTGAGCTCGCGGCCAGGGCTGACGGTGATCTCGTTCTTGTTGCCGCGCTCGCGCATGTCGAGCACATGGTCGCCGACCACTTCGTCGCAGACGCGGATGCAGCGCGTGCACATGATGCAGCGCTCGCCGTCGTAGACGATGGTGGGACCGAAGCGCACGGCCTTGGGCTTGTGCACGGGCTCGGTGTGCTTTCGCTTGAGCGTGCCCTGGCTGGTCTGCCAGTAGTCTTGCAGCTTGCACTCACCGGCCTGATCGCAGATCGGGCAGTCGACCGGGTGGTTGAGCAGCAGGAACTCCTGCACGTGCGCTTGAGCGTTCTTGGCCTCGGGGCTCTGCGAGAACACTTCCTGGCCTGGCACCGCCGACGCCTGACACGACGGGGTGAGCTTGGGCTTGTCCGAGGGGACGTAGTCCTGCTTGCTCTCGTCCCACTTGAGTGTGGGCATGAGCATCGGACGCTCGGCCTTGATCTCGACCAGGCACATCCGGCAGTTGGCCGCGATCGAGAGCCCGGGATGCCAGCAGTAATGCGGGATCTCGATGCCTTGCCGCCAGGCGGCCTTCATGATCGTATCGCCGGGCTCGAAAGGAACTTCCCGGCCGTCGAGCTTGAACGTGGGCATCGTCTCTCCTCTACCTATCGCACTCGCCACCGATCATGTTGACCGACCCGAAGACCGGCACGATGTCGGCGACCTGATCACCGACGAGCATGGGCCCGGCGGACTGCAAGTTGATGAAACACGGCGGCCTACAACGCACGCGATACGGCGTGCCGCTGCCATCGGACACGATGTAGAAGCCGAGCTCACCGTTGCCACCCTCGGTGTAGCTGTAGATGGCGCCCTTGGGGGGCTTCACGCCTTCCATGACGAGCTTGAAGTGCGCAATCGTGCCTTCGATGGTCGTGTAGACCTCGTCCTTGGGCGGCAGGATCACGCGCGGATCGTCGACGTTGATCGGGCCCGAATCGGGCAAGCGCTCGATGGCTTGCCCCAGGATGCGGCACGACTGGTTGACCTCTTCGAGGCGAACCATGAAGCGGTCGTAGGTGTCGCCGACGTGACCGATGGGCACTTCGAAGTCATAGGTTTCGTAGCCGCTGTACGGCGTGGCCTTGCGCACGTCGTAGTCGACGCCGGTGGCGCGCAACATCGGGCCCGTGACGCCGAGCGAGAGCGCGTCTTCCTTCGACAGCACGCCGACGCCTTGCAGGCGATCCATGAAGATGCGGTTGCGCAGCAGCGTGACGTTCACCTCGCCCAGGACCTTGTCGATCTCGGGCAACACGTTGCGCACGAGCTCCTTGAGCTTCTCGGTGGGCGGCTTGGCCATGCCACCGATGCGACCGAACGAGTGCGTCATGCGCGCGCCGGTCTCGATTTCGAGGATGTCCCAGATCCAGTCGCGGACTTTGATGATCCACAGGAACGGCGTGAACGCGCCGAGCTCCATGGCCATGGCGCCCGCGCAGGTGAGGTGGTCGGTGACGCGCGCGAGCTCACCCAGGATCACGCGGTAGATCTGGCAGCGCTCGGGCACCTCGATGCCGATCAGCTTTTCGACCGCGAGCGAGAAGCCCACGTTGTTGAGCATCGGCGAGCAGTAGTTCAGCCGATCGGTGTACGGGTACACCTGCGACCAGGTGCCGCGCTCACACGACTTCTCGAAGCCGCGATGCAGGTAACCCGGTTGCACGTCGACCTTGCGAATGATCTCGCCGTCGAGCTCCAGCACCATGCGGATGGTGCCGTGCATAGCCGGATGCGACGGACCCATGTGGAGGTGCATCGGCTCGGAGGGCAGCTCGAGCGAATTCTCGTCCTCGTACTCTTGGATGGGCTCCATGATGATCAGTCCTTGGCAGCCGGAGCGGTCGGCGCTGCAGCTGTTGGCGGCGGTGGGGCGAGATCTTCCGACGCGGAGCTGAGCGCCGGACGCTGGCCTTGCTGCACGGCAATGGCCGGCGAGACCTGCAGGTTGCGGCCCGACATACGCGCGAGCCAGTCGATGCGACCGAACGGGTTGCCCTCGTCGTCGCCGAACGGTGCGAGCTTGGCGGCGGGCACGTCGCGGTAGGCGACCAGCGGCTGCGTCTTGTTGATCGGATAGTCCTTGCGCAGCGGATGACCGACGAACTCTTCGTACAAAAGGATCCGGCGCAGATCCGGGTGCCCACGAAAGCGCACGCCGAACATGTCGTAGACCTCGCGCTCGGTCCAGTTGGCGCCGGACCACACGCCAAACAGCGTGTCGAGCTCTTCGCCTTCGCCGACGCGCGTCTTCAGGCGAATGCGATGCTTCTTGACGAGCGAGCGCACGATCAGCAGCACGTCGAAGCGCGGCTGCGGCTTCGCATCCTGCTCCCGCTCCGGGTAGTCGACCGCTGTGATGTCGATGAACTGGTTCATCGCGCACTCGGCGTCGTCACGCAGGAAGCGCGCGACCGCGACCCAATCGGCCGGCGCTACACGCGCTTCGTCGTCGCCCCGAAAGCTCTCGGTCTCGAGAATGCGCTCGTGGAAGTGCCCCACCAAGCGGTCCAACACCTTCTTGCTCATGGCGAAAATCCTCGCATCGCTGCCGTCTCGTCTACCCTGGCTTAGTGACCGTCACCGGAGGGATTGGTCCGCGCTCGCAGCTGCACGAGCGGCGGGATCTTGTGGGGCGGCAGCACAGCCGGCTCGCGGTCGCCGTTCTGGATCTTCTCCATGAGCAGCATGAGCCCATCGAGCACGGCCTCTGGACGTGGCGGACAGCCGGGGATGAACACGTCGACCGGGATCACCTTGTCGATGCCGGGGATGGTCGTGTAGTTGTCGTAGAAGCCGCCGCACGAGGCGCAGGTGCCGAACGCGATGACGTACTTCGGATCGGTCATCTGCTCGTAGATGCGCTTGAGGGCGGGGCCCTGCTTCTGGCTGATCGTGCCGACGACCCAGAGCAGATCGCTCTGACGCGGGCTGAAGCGCGGTGCACCGGCGCCGAAGCGCTCGACATCGTAGCGCGGACCTGCCGCGGCCATGTGCTCCATGCCGCAGCACGCCGTCACGAACGGGTACTGGAACAGCGAGAACTTGCGTGCCCAACCGAGCAGCGCCTCGAACTTGGTGGTCGCGAAGCCATTTTGGCCTCCGCCCAGAACGGTCGTCACTTCTCCCATTCGAGCGCTCCCTTCTTCCACGCGTAAAGCAGCGTGACAGCCAAGCTGCCGATGAACGCAAACATCTCCACCATGCCGAACCAGCCCAGTTGCCGGAAGATCGAGGCCCACGGATAGAGGAACACCGCTTCGATGTCGAACACGACGAAGAGAATCGCGGTGAGATAGAACTTCACGCTCAGGCGGACTTGATTCGCGCCTGTCGACTCGGACCCGCTCTCGTACGGGATCGCCTTTTCAGGCGTCATGTTCTTGGTGCCGAGAACGGATGTCAGCGTGAAGATGGCGACCGCAAATACGATCGCGACGATGAGCATCAACAGAGCTGGCAGGTACGTGCTGAGCATGGCGTGTTGCGCTTTCGCAAAGCTCGCGTGGTTCGAGCGTTGTGCTCGCGGGCCGAGTGCCGGCGCACATCGGTCCGTGCGAGATGTCCATCGCAGCAAGCCGCGAAATTGCTCGCGAATCCCGCGCGAAAGGGCCAGCTATTCGTAGTCGCCTGCCGCTGCTGTGTCAACGCTGCAAAAGGCCCCCGGGCCATTGGGGTAGCAGATCTGTGCGCGCCGCCCACCCGGCCCGGGGCCGGTCTCAGCCAACCGGGCGCTGGGCGAGGATCTGCTCGACCTCGGCGACCGCCTTGGGGATGCCCTCCGTCAGCACGCGATGGCCCGTCGGGGTGACCAATACGTCGTCCTCGATACGAATCCCGATGCCGTGCCACTTGGGGTCGCACTTCGCGCCGGGCGGCACGTACAGGCCCGGCTCGATGGTGAGCACGAACCCAGGCTCCAGCGGCCGCGGCTTCTTCGTTGCCCCGGGGGAAGCCGGAGCCTGCCGCGCTGGGGCCGAGCCGGTGGGCGCGGGCTGCTCCGCAGGCACGCGAACGAAGTAGTCGCCCACGTCGTGCACGTCCATGCCCAGCCAGTGTGAGGTGCGGTGCATGTAGTAAGGCTTGTAGGTCTCAGCCTTGATCGCAGCGTCAGCCGGGCCCTCCAGCATGCCTACGCGCACCAGGCCCTCGACCAGGATCCGCAGCGCCACGTCGTGGACCTCGGGCAGCGTCGTACCCGGGCGAACGGCGTCGATCGCCGCCAGCTGGGCGTCGAGGACGATCTGGTAGAGCGTGCGCTGCGCCTCGCTGAAGCGACCATTGACCGGGAACGTGCGCGTGACGTCCGCGGCGTAGTAGCCGTACTCGGCGCCGGCATCGATCAGCAAAAGGTCGCCATCCTGCATCAGTCGATCGTTTTTGCGGTGGTGCAGGATCGTGGCGTTGGGACCCGACCCGACGATGCTGCCGTAGGCCGGGCGCTCGCAGCCGTGCGCACGGAACACGCGCAAGAGCTCGGCCTCCACTTCGTACTCGTAGCGACCGGGGCGTGCGACTTGCATCGCGCGCAGGTGCGCTTCGCGCGTGATCGCGCAGGCACGCAGCATGGTCTCGATCTCGGGCTCGCTCTTGCGCAGCCGCAGCTCGTGCACAATCGTGCTCGGGTCGACGATCTCGCGTGGGGCGGTCACGCCTGCACGTGCCTTGCCGCGCACCTCGTGGATGGCCCCGAGCACGCGATCATCGAAGTCACGATCTTCGCCCAGGCGGTAGTGCAGACGGTGCACGTCTTTCAGGTAGTCGGGCAGGCGCTGGCTCAGCTCGGCGATCGGAAATGCGGCGTCGGCGCCGAAGAGCGCCTTGGCGCCGTCGACGCCGGCACGCGGCCCGTCCCAGGTCTCGCGCTCGGGATCGCGCGGGCGCACGAACAGCACCATGCGCTGGTCGGGGTGATCGTTGCTGAGCAGCAGCACGCTCTCGGGTTCGTCGAAACCGCTCAGGTAGTAGAGGTCACTGTCCTGCCGAAACTCGTGCTCGACGTCGTTGTTGCGGATCGCGACCGGCGTGGCTGCGAAGAGCGCGACGCCGGGGCCCATGCTCGAAAGAAAGCGCGCTCTGCGCTGCGCGAAGTCGGCGGGAGTGACCATGCGACGATTGTGTTACGCTGGCCGGCTGCGTCAAGCGAGTAGCTCGAGCAGACGCTTGCAGCCGTCGTCCATGGACACGTCGAGCTCCTTGCAGAAAGCCTCGACAGACAGGCCGTTGCCGCGTGTGCACGCGCCGCGCAGGGGCTCGCTGGCGCGGGGGTTGTGAAACCAGTCGACGTCGAAGCGCTCGCGCAGGCCGACATGCACGCCGAGGCCACACATGCGTGCCGCCAGATCCTGCGTGAGCGGCCCGGTGCCCAGCCACAGGAGCGCGGCCAGGCCCGGCGCAAGCTGAACCCCGAGCGCGCGGCGCAGGTTCGAGACGAGGTGATCGAGCCGCTCGGCGTCGTTGCGCGCGGGCGCCGCCGCCGACAGCAGCAGCGCGGCCTCGCTGCGCACGCGCAGCAAGAGCACGAGCGCTCCGTGACGAGCCAGTGCTTCGGCTTCGCGCGGGGACAGCCCTTCGCTGCGGCGCAGATACAGCGGATCGGCGCGCAGCTGCGCGTAGGTGCTGCCGAGCGCCGCGCCCGCACACGATGGCAGCGGCCAGCGCAGCTCGGCCGGCAGCACGGGCGAGATCAGGATCGCGGCCAGCGCACGACCGATGCTCTCGCTGACGCACAGCTCGCTCGTGACGCCGTAGTCGAGCACAGGCAGCGCGACACGAACGTCGTCCGGCACCGAGAGCACCGAGAGCCGGACCACCGGAAAGAGCAACCCGGGCGCCGTCTCCGCGCGCATACGCTGGTTCAGGTCGCGCTCGAAACCCAGGCGGCGCAGCCCCTCGGCCAGACGAAACGCTCTGCGCTTGGGGCTCGCCAGTGCGTCCAGCTCGGGCCGACGCAGCGCAGCCAGCAGCGTGGGCCACGAGAGCTCCCCCGAAGCGGCGAGTGAGCGCGCGGCTCGGCGCGTGAGATCCTGCGCCGCGTCGTCGGTCGCAGACAGCACGCGGGCCGCGAGCTCGCGCAGAGGCGAGAGCTCCGGGGGCTTGGGCAGCTGGGCGAGGAAGGCGTCGTCGCTGCGGGATTTGGCGTCGAGTAGCGCGGAGCACGCGGCGTCGAGCGAATCCGACAGCGAGCGAGCCTCCAGCTGGCGCGTGGGCTCACTCTCGCCACGCAGCATCGCCGCCACCAGCTGCGGTGTGCTCAGGGTCTGCGACCCGACACTGAGCTCGGCCGACTGCAAGCGCTGCAACAGTGGCCGTGCCTGCAGGCCCTGCAGCTCGGCCGCAATCAGCGCGCGCTGTTCGGCCAGCGCGCTGCGCTCAGCCGGTGGTAGCTCGCTCACCAGCTCCGAGCTCTGCAACGCCTCCTGCCCTTCGTCGGAGAACAGGAAGGCAGCCGCCGAGCGCCGCGGCGCTTCGATGGTGCCGTGGCGCAACCACGACAGCTCCACCTGGCCGCGGCCACGCCAGAACGCCTCGATGGCTTCGCGCAGGCGTTGGGCGGCGGGGCTCACGGCGGCGACTCTACACCCGGACGTGCCTCGACCGGGCACGCTTGCAGGCGTTTGCAAGCGCACGTCCGGATCGTAGGCTGCGCGCATGGCACTCTCGCAACGCATTTCCTTCATCGGCGGCGGCAACATGGCCAGCGCGCTCATTCAGGGCTTGATCGCCGCGGGCACCGCGCGACCCGAGCAGATCACCGCCAGCGACGTGCGCGAAGCTGCGCTGCGCGAGCTGCGCGACAAGCACGGCATCCACACGACGACCGACAACGCACTGGCCTGTGGAGCCGACATCGTGGTGCTGAGCGTGAAGCCGCAGGTGTTCGCGAGCCTGTTGACCGAGATTGGCGCGAAGCTGGGCGCGGACACGCTGGTCATCAGCATCGCGGCCGGCGTCCCGCTGTCTGCGATCGAGGCGCGCCTCGGCGAAGCGCGTGTGGTGCGCGCCATGCCGAACACGCCGGCGCTGGTGGGCGCCGGTGCCACGGCGCTCGCGACGGGCAAGCATGCCACGCAGGCAGACGGCGCCGTCGCAGAGCAGATCTTTCAGAGCGTGGGCATCACGGTGAGCGTTCCGGAGGAGCTGATGGACGCCGTCACCGCGGTCAGTGGCTCGGGGCCGGCGTACGTATTCCTTTTGGCCGAGGCGCTGACCGAGGCCGGCGTGCGCGTGGGCTTGCCCTTGGAGGCCGCGAGCAAGCTCGCAACCCAGACGGTCTACGGCTCGGGCAAGTTGCTCCACGGCA
>DASVHQ010000114.1:0-16451 GCA_036382515.1 Polyangiales bacterium
GGGTCGATCACGATCAGCTGGGCACCTCGCAGCACCGCCTGGCGAATGCGCGCCCCGACGATCGGATGGTTCTCGGTGGCGTTCGCGCCGCACACCAGGATCGTGCGGGCGCGCTCGATGTCGTCGAACGAGTTGGTAGCCGCTCCGGTCCCGAGCATGCCGCCGAGCGCTGCCGCGCTCGGGGCATGACAGACCCGCGCGCAGCAGTCCACGTTGTTGGTGCCGAGCACCACGCGCGCGAACTTTTGTGCGAGGTACGCATCTTCATTCGTCGCTCGTGCCGAGCCCAGCACACCGAGCGCGTCGGCACCGTGCGCGGCGCGCAATGCCTGCAAGCGCTGCGCGGTGAAAGCGAGCGCCTGCTCCCACGACACCGGTCGCAGCTCGCCGAGGCTGTCGCGGAGCATGGGCTCGGTCAAGCGATCGGGCGCGTGGACGTAACCAAAGGCGTAGCGCCCTTTCACGCACAGGTGCCCCTTGTTCACAGGGGCGTCGAGCGCGGGACGGATCTGAACGATGCGGCCTGCGCGCGTGCCGACCAGAAGCTCACAGCCGACGCCGCAATAAGGACAGGTCGTGCGCGTGAGCTCCGTGGGCGGGCCGGCCTGAAGCACGCTGTGGTCTTCGAGCGCGCCGGTCGGACAGGTGTCGGCGCAAGCGCCGCAGCTGACGCACGAGCTCTCGAGCAAGCTGGTGCCCGAGTCAGGCACCAGCTGCGTCTGCCGGCCGCGGTCGCGCAACACCCAGCTGAACTGCCCCTGCACTTCGTTGCAGATGCGCTGGCAGCGATAGCAGTCGATGCAGCGCGACATGTCGACGCGAATGTACGGATGCGTGGTGTCCAGTTGCGCGGCGCTGGCGTGCCCACCGAGCTGGTCGATGAGGCCGTAGGCACGCAGCTCCGCGAACAAGGGCCGGTGCGCGGTATCGTGCGCGGCATCGCTCGGCAAGCGCCGCGCAAGCATCTGCAGGATCCCGCGGCGCGAGTGCTCGAGCGCCTCCGAGTGCGTGGTGATCACCATCCCGTCAACGACCGGCGTTGCACACGACGGCACTGGGTGCGCCGCACCGTGCAGCTCGACCAAACAGGTGCGACACACCGCTGCTTTCTCAAGCCGTGGGTCGTGGCACAGGTGCGGCACGTGCACGCCTGCGCTCTGCAGTGCCGCAAGCAGCGAGCTGCCCTGCTCGACTTCCAGCGGCTGACCGTTCACCACGATACGCGGCATCGCAAGCACCTCGTTCGAGCAGGAACCAGCAAACACACGTCCACGCCATAGCACGCGGGCTCAGGTCTCGAGCTTACCCCCTTCTCGCAGCGGCGGCGGCTGCGTAATGAGCGCTCCGAACAGCCAGTCGAAGACCGGCAGGACCACGTTGAAGTTGTGGCGTCCCATCAGGCGCGGATCGTGATGCAGGCGGTGGTGGTGGCGCAGCGCCGAGAGCACGGGCAGGCGCGTCAGCCAGTGGCCATCCGGCAGGTGGCTCACCGTGTGCACCAGCTCGTACAGCCCAAAGTAGCCGACCATCATGAGCATCGTGAGATAGGCGACGTTGGCGCCGAGCAAGGGCGCAAGACCGAGCGCCACGCCGTAGCTCAGCGCGAGCAGCGGCGCGCCGGTCCACCACGGAAAGAGCATGGCGTGCAGGTCGCTCTGCTCGTCGGGCACCAGGTGCTCGTAGCTGAAGAAGCGGTGATGCTGCAGCGTGTGCTTGCGATACGCGAAGCGCATGCCGGCCACCGAGCGGTGCAGCACGCGACGATGAAACCAGTACACGAACAGGCTGCCGTAGAGCGGCCCGGCCGCGACCGCGAGCCACTGCCATGCCCGCACCTCATGCACGTGCGCCAACGCAAAGCCCCCACCACCGAGCACTGTCAACGCATGCAACGCAACGTGGCCGCCCGGAAAGTACAGCCGCGGCCGCACGTGCTGCCGGTAGAATGCCCGGTACGCCGTGACGTCGCTCGCATCCGCCGGAGGTCGTATGCGCTCGGTGCTGGCCATGGACCCTAACTCGTGGCCTGAAAGACCAGGCGCTTGTTGAGCACGTAGCCGATCACCGCGCTCGGTGCCAGCAGGACCGCGCCGCTCAGGTAGGGGCTCGCACCGAGACTCGCACCCACGCGCTGGCCCGCAACGTTGAAGCCCCACAAGAGAGTGTACACGCCCACGAAGCGAAACAAGCGCCGCCGGTCGGTGTTGTCGAACACGATCTTGCCGGTGGAGTGAAAGTTGAAGAGCACGCCGCAGACCGTGGCGAGCGCGGTCGCGAGCGCATAGTGCAACCCCAGATGAATGAAGGCCGCGAACAGCCCGTAGCCGAAGAGCGTGTTGATGCCGCCGACGATCAAGAAGCGCAAAAAGCGCCGCTTTTCCGGGTCGAGCCAGGCGGCGGTCACGGCGCTCTTCATCGGCTCACACATTCACTTCCGCAGGCGAGGCAACGAGCTTAGCCGGGCCAGCCGGGCGAGGGAAGCTGAGACCGCCGTGCTCCGCGTGGTAGGCTGAGCCAAGCCCGTGCCGCTCAGCCGCTCGAGGCCCTGCGCACGCGGTGCGTCACCTGGCACGCCTGTGCGCGGCCGACGATAGCGAAGGCCGGGCGCCCGCGCCACGCACGCTGACGTCGTTCACTTGGCGCTGACTGTCGCGTGCGCGACATTCGCCAGGGTGGAGGACTCGGCCAGGGTCACGCTAGCCGGATGGTCGGCGATGCCAACCGGGCTGCGTCCGGTGAGCGTCTCGTAGATCACGCACGCCGCCAGATAGGTGCCGTGCTCCGTGGGGTGACTGCCGTCCGGCGCGAAGAGTGGGATCTTCGAATCCTTGGAGAGCACCGTCTGCCACGCGTCACCGACGGGCGCTTCACGCGCGCCGGCCTTCTGCGCCAGCGTGACATATGCACTACGCAGCCCAGCCTGCATGGCCGTGGGGTTGCCGCCCGACCAGGTCTCGGCGTACACGGCGTCGCCCGCTTGGCGCGCCCAGGTTTCGTACAACACCGGCGTCGCGCCGGCCTTCTTCACCTCGGCGATCAAGAGCTCGCCGTACTGCTCGAACGAAGCCGTGAAGCCCACCGGCTCCACGCTCTGGGCCTGCAAGACCACGTGGGTGAGGCCGCCCTGCTGAATCCGCGCCAGCGCGCCGGTGCTCATCCAGTGATCGGCAAACGACACGCCCCCGGGCGTGATCGCCTCCACCTGGATCTGCGGGGGCTTGTGCTCGGACGCAGCCAGCCGCTGCACCCAGGCGGGCAGGTCATTGGTGCTCGTGTAGCTGTTGCCCACGAAGAGCACGTGCAGCGTCTGGGCTGCAGCTGCAGCATCGCCGGCTGCGGCCCCCACAGCCGTACTCGCGTCGGCGGCCGCGAGCGCCGCATCACCGACCACGACCGCCGCGTCCGCCGAGTGCTGCCCCACCCCCACGGCTGCCGGTGCGGGTCCGACCGACACCACGCCCGGGTCAGTGCCGCCGCAGGCTGCAGAGGCCCACAGCCCGAGCGCCACCACCAGCTCCGGCCGCAGCCATGAGCGCAGGCTCCACTGACCAGGCGTGCTCCGCTGCACACGCATTGCAATCAGGCTACCGCGTTCTGCCGGCGGAGTCTCGCAAGCCGCTGCTGCAATGAAAGCTCACACAGTGTGAGAATGTGCTCCGGCAACTTGTTTGCGGCCCTGCGCAGCTGCGTGCATGTATGATCGCGGGCGCGGGACCAACACAGGAGCGGGTGGCAGCGGCATGCGGTACATGCTGGGACTCTTGTTCGTGGCGGCGCTGGCCGGCGCTGCTTTCTGCATCGTAGCCGCGAGGCCCGCCGACACCAGCGCCGCCGGCAGCTGCATCCTGTCGGTTGCGAGCGCGGCCTTCGCTGGCTCGCCCTGGCTCGAGCTGCTGCAGGCCACGGCGCTGGCGTTCGTGGGAGCCAGTGTGCTGTCGGGTGTGGAGTCGGCAGCGGTCCGCAGGCTGAGCGGCGGCTCCGCAGCCACGCAGGACGCAGGCCATCGCAGCATTCGCGAGACCATCGAGCGCGGACGCAAGCGCATCGCGGCCCACCTCGACGGCAAGGCGCCCGGCGTGGTCGCCGCCTTCGACGAGCTGGTGCGCACCGCCGTCGCGATCGCGGCCAGCGACATCCACCTGTCGCCCACGCCCGACGCGCTCTCCATCACCTGCCGTGTCGAGGGCACGCTCTACGAGATCATCACGCTGCCGCCGCAGCTGGCGCCGCGCATGGTGGTGCGCGCCAAGGTGCTGGCACGCCTCGACACGCACATCCGCGGCGTACCGCAAGACGGCCGCATGGTGCTGTTCCTCGACGGCGACAAGCTGGAGGCGCGCGTCTCATCGCTGCCGACCGACTCGGGCGAACGCGTGGTTCTGCGCCTGGTGCGCGGCAGCCGCCGTGTGCCCAAGCTCGAGACGCTGGGCTTGCACCCGGAAACCTGCAACCGCCTGATGGAATTGCTCGGCCACGCGCAGGGCCTGTTGTTCGTCACGGGCGTCGTCGGCAGCGGCAAGACCACCACGCTCTATGCCGCGCTGCAGCACATCGCGAGCACGCGCGGCCGCACCACCTCGATCGTCACGCTCGAAGACCCGATTGAGCTCGAGCTCCCATTCGCCACGCAAACGCAGATGAACACCAAGACCGGCATGAACTTCGCAGGCACGTTGCGCAGCGTGCTGCGTCAGGACCCGAACGTGCTGATGGTCGGCGAGATCCGCGATCGCGAGACCGCCGACATCGTGGTCCAGGCAGGCTTGACCGGTCACCTGATTCTCACCACCGTACACGCGGACACCGCGGCCGGTCCGTTCGCACGCCTGGTCGAGCTCGACGTGGAACCCTTCGTGCTGGCGAGCGCTGCCATCGGCAGTCTGTCGCAACGCCTGGTGCGCACGCTCTGCACGGCCTGCCGGCGCGAGGCCGTGCCCGAGCCGATGATTCGCGAGGCCTACGAGAAGCACGGCATCCAGCTGCCGCAGGCTTGCTACTTCGAGCCCGTGGGTTGCGACTACTGCGAGGGCCTGGGCTTTGCCGGACGCGTACCGATCGCCGAGCTGTTGATCGTTGGCCCGGATTGCCGCAAGGCCATCCACGATCGACGCCCGACCAACGAGATCCACGAGATCGCGGTTGCGCACGGCATGGTGAACTTGCTGCGCGATGGCCTGTCGCGGGCGGTCGCGGGCGAGACCTCGCTCGGCGAAGTGCTCAGAGTGGCAGGTTGACGCGATGCTCGCCGTAATACGAGGCCTGCGAATCGGCAGCCAGTGGCTGTGGATGCTGCTGTTGGCGGCGGTCACGGCGCGCTTCGTGTGGGTCGCGGCACAGCCGATCCTCGCCCAACAGGCCGAGCCTGCGGTGGCCGCCGTGACCAAGCCCGTGGACGACGTGGTGAAGACCATCGTGCCACAGGCACCGGGACCGGCGCCGGAGCCTCCTGCGCCTGCGCCGGTCGTGTCCGATCAGATCCACGTGATGCTGCTGGTCAGTCACAAGCAGCCGCGCAGCAAGGTGTTGATCAACGGCGCGTTCGTCGGCCAAACCACCTACGCCAGCGACTTCTCGTGCAAGCGCGGCGAGTCGCTTGCCTTCACCATCGTGCCGGCGCGCGGGCCGAAGGTCGAGACAGTCCGCAAGTGCGAGGGTCAGACGCTGGTGGTCTCCGAGTAGCCTGCCGCCTGCGCCGCATGATTACGGCTACGGGAGCGCGCGGGGCCACGCTCTTGTGAGCGTACAGGCGCCGGCGTAAAATGCGTGGTCACTGGGCGCACCGTGAACACGTACCTGCTCCATGGCTTGCCCCGCGCGCGCACGAGCACTGCGTGGCTGCTCGCTGCAACGTTGCTCGGCGCATGCGCAGCGGCGCAGCCGAAGCCTGCGGTGTCGTCGTGCTGTCGAGAGCAGCCGGATGCTTCGGTCGACGCCAGCGTACCTCCCGAAGACGACGCCGGCTTCGGACCCGACGCCTCCGACCTGCCCTGCACCGCGACCGCACAGCTCACGTTCGGTCCACTCTTGGGCGCGCCCACCAGCAACTCGGTCAAGGTCTGGGCCCGCAGCGACCGCGACGCGTGGTTCGTGGTGCGCTACTGGCCCGCGCAAGCTCCTAACGCTGCGTTGCAGAGCCAGGCGGCGGTGCTGCACACCGACCGGGACTTCACTGGCACCGTCACGCTGATCAACCTGCAACCGCAGACCGAGTACCAGTACGAGCTGCAGCTGACCGATGTCCCGGCTCGCCGCTGCCTTCGCGCAGTGGGGAGCACGCTGGCCTTCCGCACGCTGCCCGCGCCCGGCCCCGGAAAGATTCGCTTCGTGAGCGCAGGTGACGTCACCGGGGCGAACGTCCCGGGCTTCGCCGACATCGCCAAGGTCTCACCCGCTTTCGTGTTGATGATCGGGGACAACGTCTACGCCGATGGCTTCGGCGACACCTTCAAGGTGTACCAACAGCGCTATCAGGCCATCTGGGGTGGCAAGCAGTTCCGAGCGCTCTTTTCCAGCGTCCCCGCCTTCCGCATCTGGGACGACCACGAGCTTGTCGACAACTACTGGCAAGGCAAGAACGACGCGGTCTACGCGTTCGCCCGCCCACTCTACGACGACTACCAGGGCAGTATGAACCCCGTGCCTCTGGCCGCGGGTGAACTCTACTACTCGTTCACGGTCAGCGACGTCGGCTTCTTCGTCATGGACCTGCGTAGCCACCGCTCAGCCGACGACGCGATCGATGATGCGAACAAGACCATGCTCGGCGCGCAGCAGAAGCAATCCTTGAAGCAGTGGCTGAAGAGCGACCCCGCGCGTGTGCATGTGCTGGTCTCGCCCGTGCTCGTGAGCCGCTGGAACACCACGGGCACCGACTCCTGGATCGGCTTCTCCACCGAGCGCAACGAGATCCTCGCCGCCATCCACGACGCCGACACGCGCAACCTGCTCGTGATCTCCGGCGACCAGCACTGGTCGGCCCTGCTGCGCACCGATGCAGGCGCGAGCAACCCCTACGCGGTCTACGAGTTTCAGACCACGCCGCTGGCGTTCAATACCCGCGCAGCGCCTTCCAGTGCCGATAGCACCGTGCTGGCGCTCGACAACACTCACCAGGTGTTCGGCGTCTTCGACATCGACACGCAGCCCGCGCTGCCGACCATCGACTTCACGCTGTGCGCGGTCGGTGCAGCCTGCGACCCGCAGCACGAGCCGGCCCCCAAAAGCACCGGGCCCACCACGGCCACGGTGCCTTACAGCACCCGGCTCACTGGCGGGCCCCACGGCCTCACGCTACTGCCTGCACCCTGAAGCGCAGACCGGCGTTCTCAGAGGATCTCGATGATCGAGATCGGCGCGTTGTCGCCGCGACGGTTGTTCTTCTTGACGATGCGGGTGTAACCGCCGCCCTTGCCGTCTTTCACGCGCGCGGTGTAGCGCGGCGCAATCTCGTTGAAGAGCTTGTAGATGAGGTCGATCTCTTCGATCGTGCCGTCCTTGAGCGTGCGTGCCAGGCGGCGCGGCAAGAAGCTCGCGACGCCACGCTGCGCATGCAGGCGACGAGCCAGCACGCGCTCGCGCTCGGCTTCCTTGAGCTTCGCCACGTCCACCGTGAGGTCCTCACCCAGGCGCAGCGCGCGGGTGATGAGACGTTCGGTGATGCGGCGCAGCTCCTTGGCCTTCGCGTCCGTCGTCTCGATGCGACCGTGCAGGACGAGGTTGCCCGCGAGGTTTCGGAACATGGCCCGACGGTGGGGCGTGTTGCGACCGAACTTACGACCTGATTTTTGGTGCCTCATGACAAAACCTCGCAGAGCGGAGACGCGTGTGCGCTTTCAGTGGCGCACGTCAGAAGTGCTTTAGTTGGCGTTCTGCTGGGACTTCCAGCGCTCGAGCATCGACGGCCAGTTCTCGATGCGCATGCCCAGGGACAAGCCCATCTCGGCCAGGATCTCCTTGATCTCTTTCAAGGACTTGCGACCAAAGTTCTTGGTCTTCAGCATCTCGCCCTCGGAGCGCTGCACGAGCTCGCCGATCAGGTGGATGTTGGCGTTCTGCAGGCAGTTGGCCGAGCGAACCGACAGCTCAAGCTCCTCCACGGTGCGGAAGAGGTTCTCGTTGAGCGGCTCTTCCTGGCGGTCGTCCTTGGCCAGCGCTTCGCTCTCTTCTTCGAAGTTGATGAAGATGGTGAGCTGGTCCTTGAGGATCTTCGCGGCGTAGGCCACGGCATCCGCGGGGGTCACCGCGCCGTTCGTCCACACTTCGAGCGTCAGCTTGTCGTAGTCGGTCTGCTGGCCAACGCGCGCGTTGGTGACCGTGTAGTTCACCTTGCGGATGGGCGAGAAGAGCGAATCGATGGGGATGGTCCCGATCGGCATCGTGGCTTCCTTGTTACGCTCGGCTGGCACATAGCCGTGGCCCTGGCCGATCGTGAGCTCCATCGACAGACGGCCGCCCTTGGCGACGTTGCAGATCACGAGGTCCTTGTTGAGGATCTCGATGGCTTCGTTGGTCTGGATGTCGCCCGCCTTCACTTCGGCCGGGCCGTCCTTCTCGAGACGCAGCACGACGCCGCTGGCGCCGTAGTTGCGAATCACGACCTGCTTCAGGTTCAGCACGATGTCCGTGACGTCTTCCGTGACGTCGGGCACCGAGGTGAACTCGTGCAGCGCACCGTCGACGCGGATGGCCGTGATGGCCGAACCCTGCAACGAGGAGAGCAGCACGCGACGCAGCGCGTTGCCGAGTGTGAGGCCGAAACCGCGCTCCAGCGGCTCGCACACGAACTTGGCGTAACGCTCATGCGCCGAGCCATCGTCCACCGTGATGGACTTCGGCTTGATGAGGTCTTTCCAGTTGCGGGAAATCATCTGCGTAACGCTCGACATGCTCGTCTCCTTCGCGCTTCAGGCTGTAATCAGGACGCCGCGAAAAGCCGCAGGCGGTTTCGCGGGTATGTTATTAGCGCGAGTAGAACTCGACGATGAGCTGTTCTTGGATCGGCAGGGTGATGGCTTCGCGGTTCGGCATGGCCTTGACCACACCGGTGAGCGCGCCCTTGTCGAAGTCAAGCCAATCGGGATGCTCGCGACGGCCCGCCGTCTCCAGCGAAGCCTGCACGCGCTTGAGCGACCTGCTCTGCTCGCGCAGCGTGATCTTGTCGCCCGGCTTCAGCTGGTACGACGGGATGTTCACGCTCTTGCCATTGACCTGAATGTGCTTGTGGCGAACCAGCTGACGCGCATCGGTGCGCGTGGCCGACAGGCCCAGCCGAAACACGGCGCTGTCGAGACGACGCTCGAGCGCGTTGAGCAGGTTCTCACCGGTCACGCCCTTCTGGCGGTCCGCGCTGTGGAAGTAGCGGCGGAACTGACGCTCGAGAATGCCGTAGATGCGACGCACCTTCTGCTTCTCGCGCATACGCACGCCGTACTCGGTGGGTTTGTTGCGGCGCTGCCCATGCACGCCCGGCGGATACGGCCGCCGATCGAACGCGCACTTGTCGGTGTAGCAGCGCTCACCCTTGAGGAAGAGCTTCGAGTTCTCGCGCCGACACTGCTTGCAAACGGGACCGATATATCGAGCCATGGGAGTTCTCTCTGAAAAGTAGCGACTACCTAGTTTCCGCAGGCCGCGCTTGTACCGAGTACTCAGAGCGGGGCGGAAACATGCATGTTGATCTAGACTCGGCGACGCTTGGGTGGGCGGCAACCGTTGTGAGGGATGGGCGTGACGTCACGAATCAAGGTGACGCGCATGCCGACCGATTGAAACGCACGCAGCGCCGACTCGCGACCTGCGCCCGGACCCTTCACGAAGATGGCGACGGTCTTCATACCGTGATCCGCCGCCTTGCGAGCGGCGTCTTCCGCGGCAATCTGCGCGGCGAACGGCGTACTCTTGCGCGAACCCTTGAAGCCACGCGTTCCGGCGCTCGACCAGGCCACCACGTTGCCCTGCACGTCCGTGATGGTCACGATAGTGTTGTTGAACGTGGACTGCACATGAACGATGCCAGTCGAGACGTTCTTCTTGGCCTTCTTCTTGCCACCCTTGGTGCCGCCACCACCACCGCCTCCGCCACCGGCCTTGGGCGGTGTGGACGGCGACGCGGGCGACGCGCTGGACTCGGTGCTCTCGGGCTTCGACATGCGACTCTCCTAAAACCTTGCGAAACGCCGAAGGCGGTCTCGCAACCTTGTAAATCACTTCTTGCGCGACAAAACGCCCTTGCGCGGGCCTTTGCGCGTGCGCGCGTTGGTGTGCGTGCGCTGGCCGCGAACCGGCAAGCCACGCCGATGGCGCATGCCGCGGTAGCAGCCGAGGTCCATCAAGCGCTTGATGTTCATCTGGATCTCGCGCCGCAGGTCGCCTTCGACCTTGAAGTTGGCATCGATCACCTCGCGAATGCGGCGCAATTCGTTCTCGTCGAGAGAGTCGGTCACCTTGTTCGGGGGAATCTCTGCCTTGGCGCAGATCTCAGCCGCCGACTTCGGGCCGATGCCGAAGAGGTAGCGAAGCGAAATCACGATGTGTTTGCGACCAGGAAGGTCGACGCCACCAATGCGTGCCATGGTTTACCTCTCAGCCCTTTAGTTCTAGCCCTGGCGCTGTTTGTGCCGCGGGTTTTCACACAAGACGCGGACCACGCCCTTACGACGGACGATCTTGCACTTGTCACAAATCTTTTTGACGCTCGGTCGAACCTTCATCGTGCTCTCACTAGGTGCTCGGATGGCAGTGTCAGTTAGAAGAGACTCGTTGCGGGAGATCAGCTACGGGATTCTGGCTTTGATCCGGCCCCGACTGGGATCGAGGGGCGAAACTTCGAGGCTGACTTTGTCTCCGGGAATCACTCGGACGATGGTTTGCTTCGGAGCTCCGGTGAGCGAGGCCGTCAGCAGTTGTCCGTCGTCACACTTCACTCGATACAGGCCTTGGGGCAGCGTCTCCGTGATTACGCCCGCTACTTCTCTTCCCTTGGCCATTGGGATTTCCCGGTAAGTCGCTCCTGTGCGTGCTGGCTGATGGCTTGATTCCCAGTTGGTTCCCAGTTGATCCGTTAGTTGACGCCGATGGCGTTCTTGATCCGCGCCGTGATCTCGTCGAGCGAGCCCACTCCGCTCACTGCCTTGACGACGCCCATCTGGGAGTAGTGGCCAAGGATGGGCGCAGTCTTCTCGAGGTATTCTTCGTTCCGCTTACGCACCACTTCTTCGGTGTCGTCCTTGCGCTGGACAAGCTTTCCCCCGCAAGCGCCGCAAGCGTTTTGCGAGGGGGGCGGATTGTAGCGCAAGTGGTAGATATGTCCACAGGACTCACAAGTCCGGCGCAGAGCGATCCGGTCGATCATCTCGGGAAGCGAGACCTCCATGGAGACGACCACGGCGATCCGGCGGCCCCGGGCGGCCAGCATCTTGTCGAGCGCCTCGGCCTGGGCGACCGTACGCGGGTAACCATCGAAAATTGCTCCACTTTTCGCGTCGGCCTGGTGCAAGCGCTGCTCGATGAGCGAAAGGACCAGCGCGTCGGGGACGAGCAGGCCTCTGGACATGAAGTCGTCGAACTGCTTGCCGAGGGCGGTGCCCGCGGCGCGTTCGGCGCGCATCATGTCGCCGGTCGAGATCTGCGGAACCCGCAGCGCTTCGACCAGACGCTTCGCCTGGGTGCCTTTACCAGCACCCGGCGGTCCGAACAGGATCACGTCCATCAGGCGCGCCTCCCGCGGATGCGCGGACCCTTGGGGCCGGTGAGTCCTTCGTAGTGGCGGGTGATCAAGTGCGACTCGATCTGCTGCACGAGATCGAGCGCGACACCGACCACGATCATGATCGAGGTGCCGCCGAAGTAGAACGGCACCTTGAAGGCCGTGCGCAGGAAGTCGGGCGCGGTGCAGACCAGCGCCATGTAGAGCGCGCCGCAGACCGTGATGCGCGTCATCACGTTGTCGATGAAGTCGGCCGTGGCTTTGCCCGGGCGAATGCCGGGGATGAACGCGTTCTGCTTCTTCAGGTTGTCGGCGACCTGCACCGGCTGGAACTGGATCGCCGTGTAGAAGAACGCGAAGAAGATGATCAGGCCCACGTACAGGACCGTGTAGCGCCAGTCGCCTGGGCTGATGATCTGCTGCAGCTTGGCCATGCCCGGCACGTGGAAGTTCGCCAGGGTGCTCGGGAACATCAGCAAGGACGAGGCGAAGATCGGCGGAATGACGCCGGCGCCGTTGACCTTGAGCGGCAGGTGCGAGGCCTGACCGCCGTACATCTTCCGGCCAACCATGCGCTTGGCGTACTGGATCGGGATGCGGCGCTGCGCGGTCTCGAAGAACACGATGACCGCGATGATGCCGAGCACGATCGCCGTGACGACCAAGAGGCCGATCGGCTGGATCTGCCCGATCTTGACCTGCGAACCGGTGCGGAACAGCGCGTCGGGCAAGCGCACCACGATACCGGCGAAGATGATCAGCGAGATGCCGTTGCCGATGCCGCGCTCGGTGATCTGCTCGCCCAGCCACATGATGAACGCGGTGCCGGTGGTGAGCGAGATCGCGGTGATGAAGCGGAAGCCCCAGCCCGGATCCGCGACCACGTCGCCGAACTGACCCTGCGAGTTGTTCAGATTCTCGAGGAAGAGCGCGATGCCCGTGCTCTGCACGCCGCTGAGCACGATCGTGCCGTAGCGCGTGTACTGGTTGATCTTGCGCTGGCCGGATTCGCCCTCCTGGCGCAGCTCCTCGAGCGTGGGCACCACCGCCGACAAGAGCGTGATGATGATGCTCGCCGACACGTATGGCATGATGCCGAGCGCGAAGATCGACAGCTGCTCGAGCGCGCCGCCCGAGAACAGGTTGAACATGCCCAAGAACGAGCCGGACTGCGTCGCCATGATGTTGCGCATCACGTTGCGATCGACGCCCGGCGTCGTTATGAAGATGCCCACGCGGTAGATGGCCAGCATCCCGAGCGTGAACACCAGCCGCTTACGCAGCTCGGGAATCTTGAACATGTTCGCGAAGGCGCTCATTGGATTGCTCGAAGCAAGGGCCTCAGATCACGTCACGCTTTGCTTGCGGCTCGGGCCCGGGTGTCGACCGGCTTCGGCGCGGGGATCAGCTCCACCTTGCCGCCAGCTTTTTCGATCTGCTCTTTGGCACGAGCCGAAAAGGCGTGAGCCTTCACGGTGAGCGCACGGTCGAGCTCGCCGTTGCCGAGGATCTTCAGGCTGTCGAAGCGCCCGCTGACCAAGCGCGCCTTCAGGACGGCTTCGATGTCGACCACGCTGTCCTTGTCGAAGCGCTTGAGCTGCTCGACGTTGACGGTGGCGACATTGATCGTGAAGGGGTTCTTGAAACCGATCTTCGGCAAGCGCCGGAAGAGCGGGGTCTGGCCGCCTTCGAAGCCGGGACGCACGGTGTTACGCGCGAACTGACCCTTGCTGCCGCGACCTGCGGTGGTACCCCAGCCCGAGCCCGGGCCGCGACCGACGCGGTGCTTGTTCTTCACGGCGCCTGCGGGCGCGCGCAGGTTTGAAAGGATTGGGCTGAGAGCCGCTGGCTGCTCGACCGACTTGTTACGCGCGTTCTTGTCTGACTCAGCCATCGGTTTCCTCGACGGTCACAAGGTGAAGCACCTTTTTGATCATGCCGCGAAACGACGGCGTGTTGGCCACCAGCACGGAGCTGTTGGGGCCTCGGAGGCCAAGGCCCTTGAGGACCTTGTTGGTCTTCTCGGGACGACCGATCCCGCTGCGCAACTGCACGACTTTGAGCTTGGTCTTCATGGCGGTGCTCCGGGTGACCTTACGGTCAGGCGCGGACCTCCTCGACGGTCTTGCCGCGGCGCGTAGCGACGTCTTGGATGACCTCGAGCGACTTGAGCGCTGCGATCGTGGCGTTGACGACGTTCAGCTTGTTGCTGCTGCCGATGCACTTGGAAAGGATGTCGCGCACGCCGGCCGCCTCCACGACCGCACGCACCGCACCACCCGCGATGACGCCCGTACCAGGGCTGGCGGGACGCAGCAGCACCTTGCCCGAGCCGTCGTGACCTTCGACGACATGCGGGATGGTGTGCCCGTCGAGCGAGATCTTGAACATGCTCTTGCGAGCGCGCTCGGTGCCCTTGCGAATGGCTTCTGGCACTTCATTGGCCTTGCCCAGGCCCACGCCAACCTGGCCGTGACCGTCACCCACCACGATCAACGCGGAGAAGCTGAAGCGGCGACCGCCCTTGACGACCTTTGCCACCCGGTTGATGTGGATGACGCGGTCGATCAACTCCTCGGAAGAACTCTGTGTTTCGTTCGCGCTCATAGGGACTCCGATCGGAAGACCAATCTCAGAAAATCAAGCCGCCCTTGCGGGCACCGTCGGCCAGCGCCTTGACGCGACCGTGATAGATGTAGCCGTTACGGTCGAAGACGACCTCTTTGATGCCCTTCTCGAGGCACACCTGAGCGATGGCTTCGCCGACCTGCTCGGCCAGCTTGCTCTTGTTCGTGTCGGCAGCATCGCCGGTCCGCTCGATCTTGAGTGAGGTGGCCGACGCCAAGGTGCTGCCCTTGGTGTCGTCCACGACCTGCGCGTAGATCTGCTTGTTGCTGCGGAACACGGTGAGCCGTGGACGCTCGGTGGTTCCCGAGATCTTCTTGCGGACGCGGAACTTGCGTCGGGTACGTCCTTCGAGTTTGCTAGCCATGAGTTACCTCGGAAATCCTGATTCTGATGCTGGTCGTCGAGTTGGCGCGCCGTCTTTCACAGACTGGCGCGCACGCATCACTTCTTGGTGCCGGCCTTACCGGCCTTCTCGCGCAGCTTCTCGCCGGTGTAGCGAACGCCTTTGCCCTTGTAGGGCTCCGGCGGACGGAAGGAACGGATGCGTGCTGCGGCCTGGCCGAGCGCTTCCTTGTCGTGTGAGCTCAGGTGCAAGCGCGGGCGTTTGATGCCGCCCTCGTCGATGATCTCGACGCGCGCGGTCACGCCCGTGGGCAGCGTGTACTTGACCGGGTGCGACAGGCCGAGCGCGAGGTGCACGTCGCCGCCCTTGAGCTCGGCGCGGTAACCGACGCCGACCAAGTCCATGGAGAGCGCATAGCCCGTGGCCGTTCCGTTGACCATGCTCGCGAGCAGCGCGCGCGTGAGGCCCTGGAACTGACGGCCGACACGACCGGCACCGGCGGCGGGCTCGACGTGCAGCTCGGCACCCTTGACGAGCACTTTGATGCCTTCGGGAAGCTCGCGGGCGAGCTCGCCCTTGGGGCCCTTCACGGTGACCTTGCGGCCGTCGAACTTGACGTCGACGCCCTTGGGCACCGGAATCGGACGCTTGCCGATTCGCGAGTGGCTGATCTCTTGAGTGGGAGCTTGTGCAGTCATCACCAAACCTCGCAGAGAAGCTCGCCGCCGATGTTCTGCTTGCGCGCATCGCGATCGGTCAGCACGCCGTGGGACGTGGAGATGATCGAGATGCCCATGCCGTTGAGCACGGAGGGGATGGCGGTGTGGCGAACATAAAGACGACGGCCCGGACGGCTGGCGCGACGCAGACCCGCGATCGCGGGGATGCGGTCACGGCCGTACTTGAGCTGCACGCGCAGCTGCGCGCGCTCCTCTTGTTGGACCGAGAAATCGCTGATGTAACCCTCTTGCTTGAGGATCTCGGCGATGTGGACCTTGAGCTTGGAGTGAGGCATCTCCACGCTCTCGTGACGCGCGAGGAGCGCGTTGCGGATGCGAGCAAGCATGTCGGCGACTGGATCGGTATTCATCGTGAGTGCTCCTACCAGCTCGACTTCGTCACGCCGGGGATTTCCCCCTGGAGCGCGAGCAACCGCAAGCAAATGCGGCAGAGTTGAAACTTGCGATAGAACGACCGCGGACGTCCGCACGACCGACAGCGGTTCTTGTAGCGAACGCCGAACTTCGGCGTCTTCTCCATCTTTGCGAAAGCTGCAGCACCTGACATGGCTCGCTCCTATTGTTTCCGGAAGGGCAGACCGAGCGCCGTGAGCAGAGCACGGCCGTGCTCGTCCGTCCGCGCGGTCGTGGTGAAGGTGATGCTCATGCCCTTGATCTTGTCGATCTTCTCGTAGTCGATCTCCGAGAAGATGATCTGCTCGCGAATACCCATCGTGTAGTTGCCGCGACCGTCGAAGGACTTGGTGGGCAGACCGCGGAAGTCACGCACGCGCGGCAGAGCCAGCGTGAAGAGACGGTCCACGAACTCCCACATCCGGTCCTTGCGCAGCGTGACGGCGACGCCGATCGGCTGGCCCTGACGCAGCTTGAAGGTGGCGATCGACTTCTTGGAGCGAGTGACGATCGGCCGTTGGCCGGTCACTGCAGCGAGCTCGATGACCGCCGAGTCGATGATCTTCGGGTTCTGGGTCGCGATGCCCAAGCCCATATTGATCGAGACCTTCGTCAGACGGGGCACCTCGAGCTGGTTGGTGAA
>DASVHQ010000115.1:0-6400 GCA_036382515.1 Polyangiales bacterium
TGCGCCTGGCCAGGAGCTGCAACACTTCGCGATCGACGGCGTCGATCTGGGCGCGCAGCTCAGGCAGCGAGATAGGCGCGTCGTTGGGGTCAGCCACGCGCCTCCCATAGCGCATTTGGCGCCAAGCGCCTAGCTCCCGGATGCGGGGGGGGGTTGTGTCAGTGTGAAGGGTCGCTGGATTCGCGATCCGCGGGCGCGCACGACGACGGTCGGCTTACAAGCCTGAGCATTCATCGCGCCCTGCCAACACGCTCCAGTAGCGATGTCGGCGTGAGCGTGACCTAACTCGGCGTGAGCATCGGCGGCAGGCACTGCCAGCGACCGTGTCGGCGGCGTCACTCCGCGTGAGCATCGGCAGCACGCGCTGCGAGCGACCGTGTCGTCGGCGTCAGACGACAACACGTGTTGCGACATCGCGCCGCCTGCTCACTCAGCCATGACATTGAAGCGCTTGGGGTCGGCAGGTCGCTCTCGGGCTCGTTTCGCAGGCCCGAGGCGCCGCTTGCGAAGCTGCGGCGGTAGTGCCGAGGACACTCTCCCGAGCCCGGGAGCGACCTGCCGACCCCAAGCGCCCCAGCAGCCTGCGCTGCATGCTTATGGGCCGTCAGCCTCCGAGGATCAGCGGGCTCGTCATGGGGCTCGTGCCGAGATCGGTGTGCCCCATCAGGTAGGCATCCACGTTGCGTGCAGCCTCGCGGCCCTCCCAGATGGCCCACACCACGAGCGACTGACCGCGCCGCATGTCACCGGCCGCGAAGACGCCCGGCACGTTGGTCATGTAGGTCTCGTCCGCCTTCACGGTGCCGCGGTCGGTGAGCTCGACGCCGAGCTGGCGCACCAAACCCTTCTCGGGACCTACGAAGCCCAGCGCCAGGAGCACAAGATCCGCATCGAGCGCGAACTGCGAGTTAGGCACTTCTTCCATGCGCCGGCGGCCATGGTTGTCCATCGTCCACTGCAGGCGCACGCAGTGCAGCTGCTTCACGTTGCCGTGCGCGTCGCCCGTGAGCTTCACGGTATTGACGCTAAAGGAGCGCTCCACGCCCTCTTCTTGCGAGCTCGAGGTACGCAGGATCATCGGCCAGTAGGGCCACGGCATCTCGGCCGTGCGCTGATCGGGCGGCTTGGGCAAGAGCTCGAACTGATGCACGTTGCGCGCGCCCTGGCGATTGGCTGTGCCGAGGCAGTCGGAGCCGGTGTCGCCGCCGCCCAGGATCACCACGCGCTTACCCGCTGCGCTGATCTGCCCAACGACCGTGTCGCCTTCGACCACGCGGTTCTGCTGCACCAGGTACTCCATCGCCAGGTGCACACCCTTGAGCTCGCGGCCCTCGATCGGCAAGTCGCGCGCTTCGGTCGCGCCGCCCGTGAGCACGATCGCGTCGAAGTCTTGCTTCAGCTGCTCGACCGTCACGTCGACGCCGACGTTGGTGCTCGTACGGAACGCGACGCCCTCGCCTTCCATCTGACGCATCCGCGCATCGATGAGCTGCTTCTCCATCTTGAAGCTCGGGATGCCGTAGCGCAGCAAGCCGCCGATGCGGTCGTCGCGCTCGAACACCGTCGGTGAATGCCCGGCGCGTGCCAGCTGCTGCGCAGCTGCGAGGCCCGCAGGACCCGAGCCGACCACGGCGACCTTCTTGCCGGTGCGATGCGCCGCCGGCCGCGGTGCGAGCCATCCACCGTCGAGCGCACGATCGGCGATCTGCTTTTCGATCTGCTTGATCGTCACCGGCTCGTTGTTGATGTTCAGCACGCACGCTTCTTCGCACGGCGCCGGACACACTCGCCCGGTCACCTCCGGGAAGTTGTTGGTCGCGTGCAAGCGCGAGGCGGCCTGCTCCCAGCGATCCCGGTAGACCGTGTCGTTCCAGTCCGGGATCACGTTGCCCAGCGGACAACCGGTGTGACAGAAGGGAATGCCGCAATCCATGCAGCGCGCGCCCTGGTCGCGTAGCTCGCCCTCGGACAGCGGCTCCTCGAATTCTTTCCAGTGCGAAAGACGCTCCGCCACCGGACGGCTGCCCGCCTTCTTGCGCTTGAACTCCAGAAATCCCGTGATCTTTCCCATGACTTCGTTCCTTCGCCGCGTCTGCCGACGGCGCCGGCACCGGGGCAGCCAGCCCCCGCCGGATTAGACGGTGGCGAGCGACGACAACTCGGTGTCGTACTTCTCGGCTGCGAGCACCTTCTTGTATTCCTGTGCGATGACGCGCACGAACTTGCGCTGTGCGTTGTCCCACTCGTCGAGCAAACGCTTGGCCACACCGCTTCCGGTGTAGTTGAAGTGGCGCGTGATCAGCGCGTTCAAGCGCAGCACGTCGTCGGCACCGAGCGGCTCCACGTCGACCATGCCGGTGTTGCAGCGGCCCGCGAACTTGCCGTCCTCGTTCAGCACGTAGGCCACACCGCCGCTCATGCCGGCGCCGAAGTTGCGCCCCGTGGGGCCGAGCACCACCGCGATGCCGCGCGTCATGTATTCGCAGCCGTGGTCGCCCACGCCCTCGACGACCGCCGTCGCGCCGCTGTTGCGCACGCAGAAGCGCTCGCCCACGCGTCCGCGCACGTAGCACTCGCCGCCCGTCGCACCATACAACAATACGTTGCCGGCGATGATGTTGTCCTCCGGCACATAGCTCGCCTCGGGCGGCGGCACCACGACGATGCGCCCACCGGACAGCCCCTTGCCCACGTAATCGTTGGCGTCGCCTTCGACGCGCAAGGACAAGCCCGGTGCCATGAACGCACCGAAACTCTGCCCCGCCGAGCCGCGGAAGGTGATGCTGATGGTCTCCGGGGGCAGGCCCTCGGCCCCGTAGCGCCGCGAGACCTCCGCCGAGAGCATGGCACCAGTGGTGCGATCCACGTTGCGGATGCGTGACTCGAACGCGACCTTCTCGCCGCGCTCGAGGGCCGGCAGCGCGCGCTCGATCAGCTTGCGGTCGAGCACGTCGTCGATCTCGTGGTCCTGCGCCTCGATGCCGTGCAGCGGAAAGTTAGCGGGCACCTTCGGCTTGTGCAGGATCGCCGAGAGATCGACGCCCTTGGCCTTCCAGTGCTCGATGGCCGCTTGCGGCTGCAAGAAGTCGACGCGTCCGACCATGTCCTCCAGCTTGCGGAAGCCCAGCTGCGCCATGATCTCCCGCAGCTCTTCGGCGATGAAGAACATGTAGTTGATCACGTGCTCGGGCTGACCCTTGAAGCGCTTGCGCAGCTCGGGGTCTTGCGTGGCAACACCCACCGGGCAGGTGTTGAGGTGGCAGACGCGCATCAGGATGCAGCCGCTGGCCACCAGCGCCGAGGTGCCGAAGCCGAACTCCTCGGCACCGAGCAAGCACGCCACGGCCACGTCGCGGCCAGTCTTGAGCTGACCGTCGGTCTCCACGCGGATGCGGCGGCGCAGGTCGTTGATCACCAGGGTCTGCTGTGTCTCCGCAAGCCCGATCTCCCACGGCGTCCCTGCGTGCTTGATCGAGGTGAGCGGTGATGCGCCGGTGCCACCCGAGTCGCCGCTGATCAGCACGAGATCGGCCTTGGCCTTGCACACGCCCGCGGCGACCGTGCCCACGCCCGCCTCGCTCACCAGCTTCACGCTGATCCGCGCGTGCTCGTTGGCGTTCTTCAGATCGAAGATCAGCTGTGCGAGATCTTCGATCGAATAGATGTCGTGATGAGGCGGGGGCGAGATCAGGCCCACGCCCTTGGTCGCGTAGCGCACGCGCGCGATCACCTCGTCGACCTTGTGACCGGGCAGCTGACCACCCTCGCCGGGCTTGGCGCCCTGCGCCATCTTGATCTGCAGCTCGTCGGAGTTGACCAGGTAGTGACTGGTCACGCCGAACCGGCCGGAGGCCACCTGCTTGATCGCCGAACGCTTGGAGTCGCCGTTCGGCATGGGCTTGAAGCGCTCGGCGTCCTCGCCACCTTCACCGGTGTTCGAGCGCGCACCGATGCGGTTCATCGCGATCGCAACGTTCTCGTGCGCCTCCTTCGAGATCGACCCGAAGGACATCGCGCCGGTCTTGAAACGCTTCACGATCTCCGCAGCCGGCTCGACGTCGGTCAACGGGATCGCCTGGCTCGGCTTGAACTCGAGCAAGCCGCGGATCGTGCACAGCTGCTTGCTGTTGTCGTTGACCTTCCCGCTGTACTTCTTGAAGAGCTGGTAGTTCGCCGAGCGCACCGCGTGCTGCAGGGCCGCGACCGACTCCGGGTTGTACATGTGGTACTCGCCACGGCGACGCCACTGGTAGATGCCGCCGGGCTCGAGCTCGGGGTTGAGCAGGCTCGGCACCTCGTGTGCGATGTGATGACGCACGGCGACCTCGGCCGCGATCTCCTCGAGACCAACGCCTTCGATGCGTGACACCGTCGCGGTGAAGTACTTGTCGATCACCTTCTTGTTGAGGCCGATGGCCTCGAAGATCTGCGCGCCCTGATAGCTCTGCAGCGTGGAGATGCCCATCTTGGACATCACCTTCAAGATGCCCTTGTGGCAGGCCTTCAGGTAGTTCTCGATGGCTTTGACGCCGTCGATCTTCTGCGTGTTGCCCGCCTGCACCTGGTCGTGCAGGGTCTCGTACGCGAGGTAGGGGTTGATCGAGCTGGCGCCGTAGCCGAGCAAGAGGCAGAAGTGCATGATCTCGCGCGGCTCGCCCGACTCCACGACGATACCGCAGAGCGTGCGCTTGCCCTTGAGGATCAGGTGGTGATGCACGGCCGCCGTGGCGAGCAGCGACGGGATCGGGGCGTCGTACTCGTTGTGACCGCGGTCGGAGAGCACGAGCACCGTGAAGCCCTGGTCGATGGCTTGCTCCGCGGCCGCACACAAACGCTCCAGCGCCTTCTCGAGCCCCGGGCCGTGGCCCTCGATCGGGAAGTGCATCGAGAGCGTCTTGGTGCGCAGCTGACGGAAGTCGAGGTCCTTGATGCTCTGCAGCTGCTCGTTCGTGACGATCGGCTTCTTCAGCATCAGGCGGTGGCAGTGCTCCGGGGTTTCCTCGAAGAGATTCTTCTCGGAGCCGAGCATGACGCGCTGCGACATCACCAGCTCTTCGCGCAGCGGATCGATCGGGGGGTTGGTGACCTGCGCAAAGGTCTGGCGGAAGTAGTTGAACATCAGCTGCGGCTTGTCCGACAGCACCGCCAGCGGCGTGTCGTTGCCCATCGAGCCGATGCTCTCCTCGCCGTTGATCGCCATCGGGCGGATCACGATGCGGATGTCTTCACGCGTGTAGCCGTGGGCGCGCTGGCGCTTGAGTAGCGTCTTGCTGTCCCACTCGAGCGGCAAGCGGCTCGGATCGGCCACCGGCAGCTGATCCAGGCGCAGCATGTTCTCGCGCAGCCACTTGGCGTAGGGCTTGCGCGCGGCCATCCCCTCCTTGATCTCTTTGTCGTCGACGATGCGGCCCTGCGCGGTATCCACCAGGAACATGCGCCCGGGCTGCAGGCGGTCCTTGCGCAGGATGCGCTCGGGTGCAATCTCGAGCACGCCGACCTCGGACGCCATGATCACCACGTCGTCCTTGGTGACGTAGTAGCGCGACGGACGCAGCCCGTTGCGATCGAGCACGGCGCCGACGATCGTGCCGTCGGTGAACGCGATCGACGCCGGACCGTCCCAGGGCTCCATCAGGCTCGAGTGGTACTCGTAGAACGCGCGCTTGCTCGCGCTCATCGTGTCGTTCTTCTCCCACGCCTCGGGGATCATCATCATCACCGAGTGCGGCAGCGAGCGACCGGTCTGCAAGAGCAGCTCGAGCGCGTTGTCGAAGATCCCCGAGTCACTGCCGTCCTGGTTCAACACCGGCAGCAGTTTCTTGATGTCGTCGCCGAACTTCTCGCTCTTGAACTGACGCTCGCGCGCGTTCATCCAGTTCACGTTGCCGCGCAGCGTGTTGATCTCGCCGTTGTGCACGATGTAGCGGTAAGGATGGGCGCGCGGCCAGCTGGGGAAGGTGTTGGTGCTGAAGCGCGAGTGCACCAGCGCCAGGCCCGACTTCATGCGCGGATCGGCAAGGTCCGCATAGAAGCGCGGAAACTGGTAGGGCACGAGCAGGCCCTTGTAGACGACCGTGCAGCTGCTGAACGAGCAGATGTAGAAGCCCGCGGAAGCCGTCAGGCCCTCGGCGAGCGCGGCGTTCTCGATGCGCCTGCGCGTCAAGTACAGCTTGCGCTCGAAGCTCTCTTGATCGGGATCGCCCGCGATGCCGATGAACACTTGCTCGAAGGCCGGCATGCTCTCGCGTGCCAGCCAACCGCAGGCCTCCGGGTTCACCTTCACCGGGCGGAATCCCAAGAGCGGCTGTCGATCCTCGGCCAGAATGCGCTCGATCAGCGCCTTGGCCTTGTGCTTCTTCTCCCCGTCGAGCGGCAGAAAGAGCATGCCCACGGCGTAGCG
>DASVHQ010000116.1:0-8511 GCA_036382515.1 Polyangiales bacterium
TAACGAGCCACGGCGTCGTCATGCTCAAGATCACGAGCACGCCGTGACCTTCGCGCCGCCGCCAGGGGTAGCTGCTCAGGCGGGTGACGCGGAGCTGGGCGGCTGGCAGACTGGGCACATGCTTAAATGCTGGCTATCGCCTAGCTTCCGGCACGGGTCCCCCGCCCCACCCGCCAGCGGCCCGACTGGCGCGGAGCCGTGTTTCGCACTAGGGATTGCGCACTCGCTCCCGTGCGAGCCTCCACCCGTCGCCAAGGGGACTCGTTCATGATGCGTCTGCACTGCACTCTGGTCTGTCTGCTTTGCGGCATCTTGTTCTGCGGCTGCGCCTTCCTCGACAACTTCGGCGCCTTCCACGCCTCCAAGGATGGCGGAACTGGAGCTGGCGGCAGCGCAGGCAGCGGCGGAGCAGGCACGGGTGGCGCGGGTGGCGCAGGCGCGGGTGGCGCAGACGCGGTCCAAGACGCCGGCACCACCGCTACGAAGGGCAACATCGACGCGGGCACCACGCCGCCACTGACTTGCAACAACTTCGCAGCTTGCGACGGCAACGTGGTGGGCGACTGGCAGCTCACTTCCAGCTGCCTGACCGTGCCCCCGCAAACCGTGACCGGCTGCCCCACTGCGTCGGTGACCGTCGGCGACGGAAGAGTAACGGGCACCTTCTCGTACCACAGCGACCATACCTATCAGGTGGCCCTCACCACCACCGAGACCATCAACACCTTCGTACCCAAGGCGTGCCTCAAGGTCGGCGCCACCTGCGCCGACCTCGACCCGGCCAACCCCCAGTACATCGTCGACACGGGGACCGCATGTGTGGAATCGCGACCCTACACCCAGCCCAACAACGAGAGCGGCACCTATCAGATCACCGGCTCACAAGTGCTGATGACACCTAACAACAGCACCGTCCAAGATCCGGCGCTCGAATTCTGCGTGAAGAACGGCGTCTTCGCCGGCCGCCAGACCACAGCTGACGGCAGCGTGGTGATCTTCTTCGCGAAGTGAAGCGCGGCAGGCGATTGCGCCAGCGCGCTGACGGGCTCTGGTGCTCTGAGTGGAGACGCTCCCAGACGCGCTTGCTCGCGCCGCTCGGCATTCACGGCGGTCTGATCGAGCCCGACCCATCGGGCACTTCCGTCGGCGGCTCGCGCGGCATGCTGCGACCGATCGATGGGCCTCGCCTCGGTCAGCTTGTCGCCAATCGGCGATCGTCATCACCCCATCGTGGCGCTCGCCGGTGAGCGACCGTTGGCTGGTGAAGACGTTCGCGTTGAGAGCGGGGTTGGCCGTGCGCATGACCAAGCCGTGTAGCACGTCAGACGCGCGCTGGCACAATGCTGGGTCCCCGCCGCGGATCGAGCGGTCCGGGGCCCGGCCTGAGCAGCGAGGCTGCGCAATCCGGCGACCAGGGTGCTGGCGACCAGGGTGGCGTTTTGTGCACCAGCGAGGGCTCGCAGCCCCTCCAGCATCCACCGCGCCGGCTCCCGACCCGACTATCGCCTACGAATTCGTGGGTCCGTAGCCCTCACTGGTAGACGCGGATGTAGTCGATGTCCAGGTAGTTGGGAAAGACCGTGGTCTGGTCGGGTGCGCCGGGCCACGAGCCGGCGCCGCCGACCGCGGTGTTCAGCATGAGGTACACCGGATTGGCGTTGATGCCCTGGTTGGTCGTGCAGGTCTGTGCGCCGTCGACGTACCACGTGATCTGGATCGCCTGGATCTGGAAGCCGAAGACATGGAAGCCGGCCGAGAAATCCGGCCCCTTGAAGGTGCACTGGTGCACCTGGGTTCCGGAACCGCCGCCGCTCGGCCAGAGGTGGTTGGTCTGGTAGATCGTCGTCGGGGCATCGCCCAGCATCTCCATGATGTCGAGCTCGGCGGCGGGGTTGCCCGAGGCCTCGTCCATCCACAACGCGGGCCACATGCCCTGGCCCTTGGGCAGGCGCGCGCGGATCTCGATGTAGCCGCGCGTGAAGGTGTACTTGCCCTGGGTGTCGACCCAGGCGGAGGTGTATCCGCCCCCGCTGGCCTGGGCGGCCTTGAGCTCCAGGCAGCCGCCGGTCAGGTAGGCGTTTTGCGCCAGGTTCGTGCCCTGGCCGCAGCACCAGGTCGCGGTGTTGTTCCAGTGGCTGCCGTCGAGCGCGGTGCCGTTGAATTCGTCGCTCCAGTTCAGGCTGTAACTGACGCCGCCCACCGTGACGCTGGCAGGAGGCGGCGCGTTCGAGCCACATGCGAACGGCGCGGCGGCCTCACCAGTGCCCGTGTCCGCAGGAGAATCTGGGCCCCCGGCATCCACAATCGCCACGTCGGCGGCGTCGAACCCGGAGTCCAGGTTGCCGGCCGCTCCGCCGGTCGCGGTCGCGCCGCCAGTACCGGTGCTGCCGCCCTCCTCTCGCGAGCCGCCGGTGCTCGGTGCGCCGCCCGTGCCCTGCACACCGCCAGTCGCGGCACTGCCGCCGTTGCTGGCGGGCGCGGCGTCGGCCGGCCCCGTCTTGCTGCTGGTTGAACCGCACGCGACAGCGCCGACCGCCATCAAACCAAGGATCAGTTTCGACTTCATAGGCACCCGCTTTCGTATCCTATGAGTCAGGGAAGGCTCCTGCCACGGTTCAGACCTCTGCCATGCCAACTACCGCGCACCGCAGGCGGTAGTCCGCCGCCGGGGTAGCTGCGCAGGCGGGTGACGCGGAGCTGGGCGGCTGTCAGACTGGGCACAGCGTTTATCCGGCCTACCGCCGCACATGCCATCGCTCTGCGCCGAGAAGGGTGATGCGTTCGCCCAAGACCTCGCGCGCCTGGAGTGGGCGATCGTCAGCGTCATCCACGCGGCTGATCCTCCGCCGCTGACGCTGGCCGCGCTCGCCACGCTCGCGCCGCACGAGTTCGCGCGGCAGAGGCTCGTCGCCAGACCGGCGTTGCAGCTGCTACAGCTGCGCTACCCGGTCAACGCGTACTACTACGACTTTTGGCACGACCGCGCGCCCGCAATCTCCGAGCCTGCGCCGAGCTCGGTGCTCGTGCAGCGCTCGGGTCAGACCGTGTATCGACGCGAGCTGCCTTCGGCTGCGGCCGCGCTGCTTGCGAGCTTGATCTCCGGCACGCCCGTCGCGAGCGCGCTCGCCGCGGATGGCGGCGCCGATCCGGACGCGATCGGTGAATGGTTTCGCGAGTGGGTCGGCAGCGGCCTTTTTTCTGGTCTAGCCCCCGCTGATTGACAGCTGCGCGCGCCCGGGTCTAAGAGCTTGGCCTCGCTCTCGGAGGACACTCATGCTTCACGCGGCCACGCTTTCTCGTTTGCGCCTCTCCCATCATGCGCGCCTGCTCGGCGTGCTCTGTGCGCTCGGTGTGCTCGTCACGAGCGCGGCTTGCGGCTCGTCCTCCGATGCGATCGGCGACGGCGGCGCCGCTGTCCCCAGTTCGGGCGAAGCCGGCCGCATCTACGTGACCGTGGCCAAGGAAGACTCGGTGGTCGTGATCGACGAGCCGAGCCACACCGTGCACGGCAAGATTGCCGTCGGCAAAGGCCCGGCGATCATCTTAGCCACGCCCGACAAGGCGCAGCTGTACACCGCCAACTGGGCTGACAACACCGTCTCCGCGATCACGATCGCGACCGAAAAAGTGGTCTCCATCCCCACGCCGGGTCGGCCGTACGTGATCGCGATGGCGCCGGCGGGCGACTTCGTCTACGCCGGCTTGGCTTCCAACAAAGTCTTGGTGATCGACACGGCCACGAGGCAAGTCGCGCGCATGATCCCGACCTCCGCGCTGCCTGCGTCGATCATCGTGAGCAGGGACGGCAAGACGCTCTACATTGCGACAATCCAGGGCACGCTCGAGGCTCTCACCGCAGCCACCGGCGCGCAGGCCTGGGATCCGATCACGGTGGGCTCGGCGCCCGCCTGGATCACGATCTCCCCGGACGGCAAGAAGCTCTACACGCTCAACTTCCTGTCGGACGACGTGTCGGTGGTGGACATCGCGAGCTGGAAGGTCACGGCCACGGTCTCCACCGGCAAGGGCAGCCAAGCCATCATCGGCAACGTCACGCCCGATAGCGCGTTTCTGTACGTGACCAACTACGGCACGGGCAACATGCTCGCGATCGACACGAGCACGAACATGATCGCGAGCACCTACCCGCTCGACGGTCGTCCGGTCGGCGTCAACTTCAACACCGACGGCAGCCGCGTCTACGTTGTCGACTTCGGCCCCAAGTCGCTGTCGATGCCCGCCGACACCACGTTCCTGCTGACGGGCAGCTTCAAGACCACCGACCCCGGCCAAGTCTCCGTGTTCGACACGGCGACCGGCAAGCTGGTGGGCTCGAAGCTCACGGTCGGCGCAGGCCCGACCAGCGTCGTGTTCATTCCGAAGTGATCGCGGCGGGGGAGAGAGCGCGCGACCGAAAGGGCGCGGGGCGCGGAGGCGCGGCCCGCCGCTCAAACAGCAACGGCTTCATACTGACAGGGGGGTTGCAGCTGCTATCGGTCTCCGTACGCGTCAGACCACCGCACCGCGAGCACCTCACGCTCACTTGGCGAGTGCGGCGTCGATTGCGGGCTGCACTTCGGCGAAGTCGGTCGGGTTCTCGATGCGCTTGCCGTTGATGAACATGCTCGGCGTGCCTTCGACGTGCACCTTACGACCGAGCGCGATGTCGGCCTCGACCTGCTTGTCGACACCGTCGTCGTCCATGCTCTTCTTGAACTTGGCGACGTCGAGACCGCTCTGCGCGGCATAGCCTTCGAGGCTCTTTTGATCGAGCGCGCCCTGGTGCGCGAACATCAGGTCGTGCAGCTGCCAGAACTTGCCCTGCGCGTGCGCCGAGAGCGCCGCGTGCGCCGCAGCGCGCGCGTGTTCGTGGAACGACAGCGGGAACTGCCGAAACACCAGGTGCACCTTGTCGCCGTACTTGTCGTGGATCTGCTTGACCGTGTCGGCGGCCTGCGCGCAGTACGGGCACTGGAAGTCCGAGAACTCCACGATCGTGACCTTGCTCGCGTCGGGCCCGAACGCGGGCGGTGCGCCGGCGAGCAGCTCGTGCCAGGTGGCGTCGTCGAGGGGCTTATCGCGCTCTTGATGCTCTTTGATCTGCACGACGAGCTCCGGGTAGTGCGAGAGCAGCACGGCGCAGTGACCGGCCGGCACGCGCGGGATGTCGTGCTTGACGTCGTTGCAGCCGCCGGAGTCCGCGCCCAGCTCGGCGCACAGCTTCTCGGTCAGCGTGTCGCAGGCCTTGCGCAGCTCGGCCACGTGCGCGAGCACCCCGTCCATGTCGCCGTTCGCGACGACGCACGCCTTCGCAGGCAACCACTCGCGGACGTTGCGCATCGACACGCACGGCTCGGTGTCGGGGCCGAGCTTCTCGCACAGCTGATCGGCAAAGTGATCACAGGCCGCGGCGTCGGCTGCGGCGCTTTCGCTGCCGGCAGCAGGCGTGGTCGGTGCGGCCTTCGGAGGCGCGCTCGCGCAGCCGGTCGACATCAGCGAGAGCGCGCATGCGGTCAGGCCGCCGCCAGGGGTAGCTGCTCAGGCGGGTGACGCGGGGCGGGGCGGCTGGCAGACGGGGCACAGCGTTTATCCGGCCGTGATGCCTGGAGGAATCCATGGGTCCATAAGGTGAAAGTCCTGAAGCGGTAAGAGATCGAAACCGCATAGCTTGGGTGACACGCGCAAGCGTGAAGCTCACCGACAAAACGCCGCTAGGCGGGGCGAGCGAGCACACGGGCCGCAACGACGAGTGAACGTCCGGTAGAGACCTCAAAACAGCCAGGGCTCGCAACCCCTCTAGCATCCACCGCGCCGGCTCCCGACCCGACTATCGCCCGCAATTTCATCACAACTCCGCCCATCTCGGAACAATACGACGCATGGGTGCAAGTATCGCCGGCCGTTCTCTGGTTCTTGCTGCAGCGCTTCTCGTCAGCGCCTGCGACTCCGCCAGCGGAAGGGCAAATAACGGCGGGGCGGCGCACAGTGCAGGCGCAGGGACGCCAGGGACCGGCGCCGCGGGCGCGACCGCCGTCGGCGGAGCAGGTGGCGCGGCCAGCAACGGTGGGACGAATGGCGGAGGCGTCGCTGGGCAGTCCGGGCCGGGAAGTGGTGGAACGGGCGGCCAGAGTGGAACCGGCGGCTCGACCGCTTTGATTTGTCCGCCGCAAACTCCGGGAAGCGGGTCCTATTCCGTGGACGCGACCGGCGTGACCTTCACTCTGAAGCCTGGTCTATTGAGATTGCAGGTTTGCAAGGAGGACATAATACGGGTCGAGTACACGACTGCTTCCTCGATTCCTGCCAAGACGTCCCTATCCATCAGCAACACCTGGGGCACGCCGAGCTTCTGCGTCGCCGAGACGGCCGGCACCGTGACGATCACCACGTCACGCATGAAGGCCAAGGTCAACACGAGCACCGGTACGGTCAGCTACACCGATTCCAAGGACAACGTCCTCTTGTCGGAAGACAGCAAGTCCGTCACCCCGGTGACCGTCGAGGGGGTTAGCACCTATCGGATCCAGAGCGTGTTCAACTCGCCCGCGAACGAAGCCCTCTTCGGTCTTGGGCAGCACCAAGACAGTGTCATGAATCTGAAGGGAGCCAACGAGCACATCTCGAACGAAAACAAAGAGATCAACATCCCGATGTTGGTCTCGAACAAAGGCTACGGCGTCTTCTGGGACAATTATTCCACGTCGGATTTCTCTGGTGGCGATTCCAACAATACCAAGTACCGCTACGTGTCCGAAGCCGGCGAAATGGTCGACTACTATTTCTTCTACGGCCCCAGCATGGACCAGATCGTCGCCGCATACCGCGCGGCTACTGGCGCAGCCCCAATGTTTCCCAAGTGGGCCTATGGTCTGTTCCAGTCGAAGGACCACTATGGCAGCACGTCCGAGCTGATGGCGGTCAAGGACGGATATCGGAACAACAATATCCCGGTCGACGTGATCGTCCAGGATTGGACGTATTGGGATCCCTCGAATTCGTGGGGCTCTCATATCATGAATGAAATGCGGTATCCCGATCCCGCGTCGCTCGTGACACAGATGCATGCCGCCAACATTCACCTGATGATCTCGATCTGGCCCGAATACGAACAACGAGACGGCGCGCCGGCCGGCGACCAAGACAACTACAACGCACTCAAGGCCATCGGAGCCTTGTACCCCAGCGGCGGCTCGCATCATTTCTACGATACCTTCAATGCTGCCGCGAGGACGCTGGTTTACCAGCAGATCTACGAGCGTCTCTTGGGGAAGTACGGATGGGATGCCATCTGGGCCGACAACACCGAACCCCAGCCGTACCCAGACACTCTAAACATGCATGCGGTCGATACGGCGCTCGGCAAAGGGGCACTCTACATAAACGCCTATCCCTTGCAGCACAACAAAGGGCTCTACGAGAATTGGCGCATGGTTGGGCCGAGCCAGAAGCGGGTCTACATCCTCACCCGCAGCGGGTTCGCCGGTCAGCAGCGATATTCCGCAGCTTGCTGGTCGGGCGACATCGGTTGCGATTTTTCGACCTTCGCCACGCAGATACCCGCTGGTCTCAACTACGCGCTCGCGGGGATGCCTTACTGGACCACCGACATCGGTGGCTACACCGGGGGTGGGATGGACTGGTCGTCGAGCGCCAACAACGAGCTGTTTACGCGGTGGTTCCAGTTCGGTGCATTCTGTCCCCTGTTCCGGATCCATGGACAAGGCGCCAGAGAACTCTACGGCAACCAGTGGAGCGCGAGCACGAAGGCCAATCTTCTCAAGACCGACAACCTGCGCTACCGCCTGATGCCTTATATTTATTCGGTGGCCTGGAAGGTCACGAATGAAGGCTACACGATCATGCGCCACCCGGTTTTCGACTACCAGAATGACGCGAGCGTCTTCGACATCAAGGATCAGTTTCTCTTCGGGCCCGCCTTCCTGGTCAATCCCGTCATCACCCCCGGCGCCACGAGCCGATCCGTTTACCTTCCCACAGGGACCTGGTACGACTTCTGGAGCGGTTCGACGACGAACGGCGGGAGCAAGGTCACCGTCAACGCGCCTCTGTCGCAAATTCCGCTCTTCGTCAAAGCCGGGTCGATCGTTCCCATGGGCCCGGCTATTCAGTACGCAGCGCAGAGCATCGATCCGCTGGAGATCCGGGTCTACAAAGGTCAGGATGGGTCGTTCATCCTCTATGAAGACGAAGGCGACACCTACAACTACGAAAGCGGCCATTACGCCCAAATTCCACTCACTTGGAACGAGGCGAATCACCAGTTGACGATCGGTGCGAGGACGGGCACCTATACTGGAATGCCGGCCGCTCGAACGTTCAACATCGCATGGGTCGGTGCCAATCACGGTACGGATATCGACGTCACGGCCCCAGATCAGTCGGTCAAGTACGACGGCACACAGGTCGTAGTAACGGCAAAGTAGCTTGTCGGATGAGCGGAGCGTCTACGGCAAGTAAAGGCCAACACTACTGTTTGAACCTGCCCCTGGG
>DASVHQ010000117.1:0-6473 GCA_036382515.1 Polyangiales bacterium
CTTCGCGAAGATCGTTGTGGGGCTACTTCTCATGATCCCTCCGGCTACGGATGACACCCTGAAGTCGGGCCCGTCACGAACGTGCTGCGCGCGTCATGGGCCGTCGAGAAACGATTGACTGTGTACGCGTACGTCTGGGCGGTTCCGCCTCCATTGAACGTCATGTCCCAGGTCTTCGTGAGGCCATTGGGCAAGAACGCACGGCCGCGTGCCGTGGCCACGCAGTAGAATTGTGCGGTGCCGGTCTGGGCAGACGTGGCGCCAGCCGCCTGGTTACCGACCGAGCCGGCCGCAGGCAGCGGGCTGCAATCGTAGAGATCGACGACGTAGTCGGCGACCGCCGTCGTCGCGTTGCCTGCCGCGACCTCGTTGGCATACACCGCGCTGTCACCGGGTCGAAACGGGCTCTGCGGACCGAGCGTGCCCAGGGTGTCAGTCAGCGTGCCCGTCGAGCCCTGCAGGCCCGGCCCCGGCTGGCCCGGGCCCAGCTGGCCCGGCACGGTCAACGGCGGGATGTTGTTGAGATTCGGACGGCCGCCGGTGCCGTTCTTGAAGAAGAGCTGATTCTTCCAACCCGTGCGCTGCGAGAGAAACGCGGTGCTCGAGCCGTTGTTGGGCTCGCCGTACGCCCACATGGCCGGTCGAGCGGGCATCGTCGGGAGGCCCAGCCCGAGGAACGAGCAGAATGAACCTTCCTCCGCCATCTGGTCGATGTACGAAAGCGTGGAGACCATCGCGTTTTCCGCGATGTATTGGGTCTGCACCGCCAGCCGGTTGGAGCCGGCAGCGCGCAACTCGGACTGCGTCGTCTGCAACGAGATCGAGGCGAGCCCGGTGGCCACGAGCAGGATCAACATCACCACCAGCATCACCGCGCCCTGCTGGCGGTGGTGCGACGCTCGTCGACGCTGTGGAGTTGGCAGTGGCATCAGTATCCCTTGTAGGCGATGTTCGGTAACAGCAGCTCGGCGTGGGCCGCACGCACGCGGGCGGCGCCAGGCCGATCGGTGAACACCCGGAATGTGCGCGGTCCCGACTCGGTGAACGTCCCGAATGAGCCCGCGAGGTACGACATGCTCGGCTCCTGCTCGGGCGTGCGCGCGGCCAGATCGATGATCACGCCAATGATCTCGTGAGGCAGGTCGTGGACGTCTGCAGCCGGTGCGGCCACCCAGTTGACGGTGTTAGGCACCGAGCGATTGTTGGCGCCCTTGACCGCCATCACGAAGCGCAGATTGAAGTTGACCACGTAGTCCAGCACGGAGCGGTCGTCGAGCGGGGCACTTCCGCTCGCATCGTTGAGCGCCGTGATCACGCCGGTCGTAGTGTCAGGTGCAACCGTCGGGTCCACCTCGGTTCGTTTCAGGATCCCGAACTTGCCGCCCGTCGAAAGGCGCGACGCCTCGCTGTAGGTGCCCTCCATGACGCGGTACTGGATCTTGTTCACGGGCGCGATCCAACCACCGGTGGTGACCGCGCAACCCGACGGCGCTGTGGAGGCAGCCACCGGAACCTGGACGTCGGGGAGCGACACGGTCGGCGGGCCATTAACGGTCGTGAACATGAAGGTTTCACCGGCTGCGTGCAGCCGCACCATGCGACCCAAGGCGAAGGCGCTGGTGACCGAGCTGATCAGGAGACGGTCAGCCGGTGGTGACGGACCGTTGTACCAAAAGTCGCGCTGAAAGCTGTACGAGTCCTGGGCGAGCCGCACCGTATTCGTGCTGAAGCTGCGCATCGGGTACTCACCGGTCGTGGTGTAGTTGCCGACCAGCGCCACCGAGTCGAGCGCGATGTACGGCTTGTTGACCTGCGAGGTCGTCGAATCGACATATGCAGGCGGCGTGTCGACACCTGCGACGCGGTCGAAGAAATCGGTGACCGCCGCGAGCTTGTAGGCGCCCGGCGTCAGGGAGGTCGGAGGCAGACCACCACCGCAACGCTCGGGCTGCACCTCGGCGTTGGGCGTGCCGAAGTAACCCGCGCGCTGGAAGTCTTTCTTGATCGTCTCCATCGCCATGCGCACGGAGGTCTGGGTGGTCGAGATGCGCGCCTGCTCACGGAAGTGTCGGGTCGATGCGGCGCCCACTGCATAGATCGAGGTCAGCGCCACGCCCCCGATCGTCAATGCCACCATCAGCTCGACGAGCGAGAACCCAGCATGGGCTTGCGTGGCCCCGCTACGGCTCTGGCTTGTCTGGTTCGCAGCCATGTCTTGCCTACTGGTACTGGAGATTGCGGATCGAGGTGGAGAGGTAGACCACGTGATAGCGAGCCGGTGCCACGCCCGCGGGATTGCCAGTGGACGGGAGGAAGTTCTCCGGGTGGGCCTGGCAGTTCGGGTAGTCGGTAGTGAAGGTGTTCGTGCCCTCGCGCGGCCACCACACGCGCACGTCCGCGCGGATCAGACGATCGATGTAGATCCAGCTCAGCCGATACGACGCGCAGTACACGACGACGGCACCACCCAGACTCACCATGTTCACTTCGTTGCCGTAGTAGTCGAAGGCGGACGAGTAAAGCATGCTTGGCGTCGCGGGCGGCAGGTTCGGCACGCCCGGACTGCCGCCCGGCGTTGGGATCGTGAGGAAGACGCCTTCGCTGGCCGGCTTCGTGATGTCCTGCAAATACGACGTGGCTCCCAGATCGGCCCCCACGTTGCTCACGCCGCTGGTGGCCGACCAGCGCACCGCGTCGATCTTCAGACGCTCGATCCAGGTTTGCGCGATCTGCGTGGCCACGGTGAGCTCGCGCGCGTGCACGTTGGCGCGTGTCGTCTGCTGCTCCATCGCCAGGATGGCGAACGCCCCCACGGTCATCACACCGAGCGAGACCATGACTTCGACGACCGTGAAGCCTGCGTGTCGTTTCACAGCCGGGCCCTCCCTGTGCCGCCGGGCGCAACGATGATCTGACGGTCCACGCCCCGGTGAGTGCCGTTCATCATGCGAACGACGTGGAACACGAAGGAGCTCACGTGCGGCCCCACGGTCCAGTCGGTGAGCTGAAAGGTCTGACCGTTCGGTTGAAAGCAGATGCGCGCGCTGGTCAGCCACGAGCTGTTTCGGTAAGGCTTCGTCGGATCCGACGGCGCGGCGGTGGACGCAGGCTGCTCCGCCCACAGCTGGATCACGTAGCGGCCCTGGTCCGCCGCGCTCGGCACGGTGTTGGCCGCGGTCGGGTTGTAGACCGATGCGCCAAGGTCGAGGACGTCGAACGGCGCAAACGCCACCTTCGCCTGGCCAGTAGCGCTTGCATACTGCGCCGTCACGTAGCCCCACGGCGTCTGCGCGCAGTGGTTGTTCATGCCCTCCCACACCGTGGCGACGCCGAGGTTGCCGCTGCCCGTCGCACTGTAGTCGAGCAAGTGCGCCAGCCCCGTCTCCTGCACGCGTGAGCGTGTGCGGCGGCACAGCCGTACCAGATCCTCGGCGGCACCCGACGTGCGAGTGTCGGCCAGGTACTCGGACAGCCCCGGCATGACGAGCGCCGACATCACGCCGATGATGACGAGCACAATCATCAGCTCGAGAAGCGAAAAGCCCTGGGCAGAGCGCGGACGGACCATGACGGGGCTACACCTTTGCAATGCGCGTACCGACTTCGATCCATGGCCGCAAGCAGCGAGAATCGATTGGGAAACGCTAACAGCTGTCGCCGTACGAGCCCGCATTTAGTGCGACTCCCTGAAATCTTTTCCAGCGTGGGTGTACGCGGTTGTGCGACAGCCATGTCGTTGCCGCACAATGAGAATATAACAGGCACGATGGATTTCGCACCCATCGAAACGGCCTTCGGGCCTGCCGCGGTGATGGCGTTCGGCGCGGCGGTGGCACGCCCGAGTCGACCGCCCTCGCGACCGAAGCCGCGCTCAGCATGCCACGATCGGTCGCGCGACGGCGGTGGCGCAACACGACCCGGACGAGCGCCGACAAACGCCGAGACGGCGCCGAGAAACGACTCGCCGAACGCCAAGCACACGCGCCTCGCTTGACAGCCCTGGTGCGCTCGTCTACCAACCACCCGCACTTCGCGAAAGTGGCGGAACTGGCAGACGCGCTAGATTCAGGTTCTAGTACCCGCAAGGGTGTGCAGGTTCGATTCCTGTCTTTCGCACCAAGGTGATTCCGAAAGGAGTCCCGATACTTGCACCGGTGAGCTGAACGCGATGGCCACCGGGGGGCTTGGGGTGGGCGAGCTGGCGCGGCCAAAGGCAGTCGATGGGGTCGGGGCGGCGCTCTGGCTGCCGCGCAGAGCTGGGCGACTGAGGGCGATCGCAGCGCACCGCGGCGCGCGCTACTCGGAGAGGTAATCGCGATCGAAATAGAGCGGCTGCTCCGCCTGCTTGCCAATTGGGACGGCCGCTACCTCCTCCAAATACTTGGAATTCACTCATGATTTGATGCGATCGCCCTGCGACCCTGGCGCTCTGCATTCGCCGTTCGTTTCCCCGGGATGGCGGGCGTGGCGTATCCTCGTGAGCCGTGATTCCGCTCTCTCGTCCAGTGCTCGGTAGCGAAGAAGCGCAGGCGGTGGCCGCCGTGCTGGCGACCGGGCGCCTTTCGCAAGGTGAACAGGTCGCGCGCTTCGAGGCGCTGGTGGCCGGCTACACCGGGCGCAAGCACGCGCTGGCTGTGGCGAACGGCACGGCGGCGCTGCGCGTTGCGCTCGAGGCGATCGGCGTGAAGGCGGGCGATGCGGTGCTGGTGCCCGATCTCACGTGGCCGAGCCCGGCGCACGCGGTGCTCGATCTGGGTGCGCGACCCGTGCTGGTCGACGTGGACGAGCGCAGCTGGAACGTGACGCCCGAGGGCATGGCCGCGGCGCGTACGCCGGACGTGAAGGCGGCGATCGCGATCGATCAGTTCGGCAATCCGGTGCGTGCGCAAGAGATTGCAGCGGCGTTGCCGGGGCTACCGCTGATCGTGGATGCGGCGTGCAGCCTCGGCAGCCACCTGGGCGCGCGCGCCTGCGGCAGCCTCGGTGTGATCGCGTGCTTGAGCTTTCATCCGCGCAAAGTGCTCACCACCGGCGAGGGCGGGATGTGTTTGACCGACGACGCCGAGCTCGCCGCGCGCATCATGCAGCTGCGCAACCACGGGCAAGCGGCACCGGGCAAGTTCGCGTGTGCCTCGGGCAACTACCGCATGTCGGAGATCGCGGCGACGATCGGTGCGGTGCAGATGTCGCGCCTCGATGCGATGGTCGCCGAGCGCGAAGAGCTCGCACAGCGCTACGCGCAGGCGCTTTCCGAGCTGCCCGTGCAAGAAGCCCCACAGGGTGCGCGCCGCAACCACCAGACTTTCGCCGTGCTCTTGCGGCCGGGCTGTGCGCGCGATGCGATCGTGGAAGAGCTGCGCGCCCGTGGTGTAGAGACCGCGCGGCTGAGCTACGCGCTGCACACGCTGCCGCAGCTTGCGAGCTGCGCGAACGAGGCAGCGCGCGCGGGCCGAAGCTTCCCAGTGACCACGGCGCTGGCCGAGCGCGGCCTTGCGCTGCCTTTGTGGCCGGGCCTGGGTGCTGCCGCTCAGCAGAAAGTCATCGAGACGCTGCGCGATGTGTTAAAATCGCCGCTCTATGTCGGCTAACGAGACCATTCTCGACGTCTCGGACCTGTACAAGACTTTCCACATCGGCTTCATGCGCAAGCGCGTGGAGGCGGTGCGAGGCGTGAGCTTCGAGGTCAAGCGCGGCGAGGTGTTCGGCTTGATCGGCCCCAACGGCGCGGGCAAGACCACCAGCATCAAGATGATGCTGCAGCTGATCTTCCCCACACGCGGCCAGGTGAAGCTCTTCGGCAAGCCTACGCACGATCCGTCGGCGCGGGCGCGCCTGGGCTACCTGCCCGAGAACCCATACATCTACACGTACCTGCGGCCGCTCGAGTTCCTGGACCTGTGCGGGCAGCTGGTGTCGATGGACAAGCCGCGGCGCATCAAGCGCGCCGAAGAATTGGTGCAGCGCCTGGGCCTGGCCCACGCGATCGACCGACCGATCGGCAAGTTCTCCAAGGGCATGATGCAGCGGCTCGGGTTTTGTCAGGCGCTCTTGCACGAGCCGGAGCTGTTGATTCTGGACGAGCCGTTCAGCGGCCTCGATCCGATCGGGCGCAAGGACATGCGCGATCTGCTCCTGGAGCAGAAGGCGCAGGGCAAGACCGTGCTGATCACGAGCCACGTGCTGAGCGACGTGGAGATCTTGAGCGAGCGCGTGTGCATCTTGCGACAGGGCAAGGTCGTGGCGTACGGCGCGCTCAACGAGCTTCTGCGGCCCGAGGTGCGGCGCGTGGAGATCGAGCTGAGCGACGTGAGCGCCGAGCTACGCGAGAAGCTCGAGAAGGCCGCAGCGCAAGTGCGCAGCGTGCACACGCAGCTGATCGTGGTGGTCGAGGGCGACCAGAGCGTGCCTGCGCTACTCAAGCTCTCGATGGACGGCGGAGCGCGCGTGCTGGCGGTGACGCCGCACCGCGAGAC
>DASVHQ010000118.1:0-16364 GCA_036382515.1 Polyangiales bacterium
CGAGCTGTTCTCGACCCAGATGGCGCCGACGTTCCTCGGCGAGTAGTTGCCGCCCTGACTGTGGGTGAGCACGCTGAAGGTCATCGAGCTGAGCGCGCCCGTGCTGCCGGTGCCTGCATCCACCGCCGGTCCGCCGCCGTCACCGACGCCCGCGTCTGTGGAGGTCACGCCGCCGCCTCCTGCACTGCCGCCCACGCCTGCGTCTCCCAAGCCCGCCGTGCCGCCGCCGACACCCGCCGCAGGCACTCCGCTGCCGGCGTTGGGCATGCCATTGCCAGGATCACTGACCCCGCCGGTTGGACCGACAGTGCCGCCGCCCCCGCCCTGTGCCTGTCCACCCGCGCTCGCGCTGCTCTGCGGCTGCCATGTACCGACCGGTGCCGCGCTGCCGAACGCCACGCTGGGCGGGCCGTCGGGCTGGCAGGCTGCCAGGGTCACGCCGAGCCCGATCGGGAGCCACGAGCGCATTGCGTCCAGAAGAATTGAGCTTCTCATCGGGTTACGACCTCCATGCCTCGTGCGGGCCCGGTAGCGCACACGTACAACGTGCTGTCACATTATCGTACACTCGGCTACTCGCCAACCCTGGCTGGGCACCGAACTTCCGTTAGTGGCCACAGCCTCGCCGATCCGTTCACACCGTGCGCAGCTCGCGTGATCTGCCGCAAGCACGCGGATTCATGTCTCAAATTCGTGATATCAGGGCGCGCATGCCGGTCTGGCGTGGCTCTCGGCTGCCACTTTGGTGATCGTCGCCTCGCCTCTGGTGGGCGTTGCTCGCGCGCGGCCCGCAGAGGCCGCCGACCTCGCGTACACGAGCCCCCAGGGTTGCCCTGGCAAAGCTGAGGTGCTCGACGAGATCGATCCGCTGGTGGGTGCGAGCTGGAAGCCGGGCGCCGCCCGACTCATGGCCTCTGCGACGGTGGTGCACGCTGCCCTCGGGCGCTTCGAGCTGCGCGTCGTGCTGGTGCGCGCTCGACGCGCTCTCCGAAGAGCAGCGCGCGGTATTTCGTGCTCGCCGAGCTCGAGCAGCTGAGCGCGCCGGAGATCGAGCGCGCGCTCGAGGTCAATCTCAACACCATCTACTCGCGGCTACGGGCGGCGCGGCGCGGCGCGAATTCGGCAAGGCGCTGCGCCCTTGGGCCGGGAGCGGGCAGGAGAGCGCACATGAGTGACGCGCGACCTTTGGTCCCCGGGCCCGTCGACGAGCTGCGCGCCGCCGCGGCGCCCGATCCGGCACGGCGGGAGCGCTTGCGCCGCGACCTCGAAGAGACGCTGGCGCGCGGACACGTCTCGCAGACCGTGCTGCACGTGGACGCGCAGATGGCCGGGCGCGCGCTGCGCCTGGCCCGTGAGTCCGGCCTATCGGGATGGGGCGGTGGAAAGCTGTTCTCGCTCGCTGTCGTGGCGGGCGCCCTGGGCGTCATGTGGGAACGACGGCGGTGGCCCGAGCGACGACGACGATGCCGCCGCGGGCGCACGCACCGACGACAGCGACGACATCGTCAACACGGCGGAATGCGCCGAGACGCAAGCGGTTTGCGGTACCGATCACAAGAACTACCGCAATCGCTGCGACGCGATGGATGCCGGGGTGCAAGTCGCGAGCTTCGGGTCGTGTACGCCCTGAGCTGTGCGTGCCCTTGCCGTTCGGAAATCTGCGGCAGGCCTGATAGGCTGGCGCGGTCTTCGCGCCGGCCGCGGATCAGCGCCGCGCATCGGCGTCGGCAAACCAGGGGATCGTTCCATGAAACGTCGCGACTTTCTGAAGAGCGCAGGTTGTTTCGTAGCCAGCGCGAGCATGAGCGGTCTGCTCGGTTGCAGCTCGGATGCCAAGCACCGGGTCGCAGCCGGTCTGTACGCCTTTCCGCAAGGCGTGGCTTCGGGCGATCCCGAGCCGAGCTCCGTCATGCTGTGGACGCGCGTCGTGCCCACCGACAAGAGCACCGAGCCGATCGAGCTCACGCTCGAGCTCTCGCAGAGCCAGACCTTCGACAAGCTGGTGCTGAGCAAGACGGTCATGGCCAGCAGCGCGAGCGACTTCACCGTGCGCGTGCTGGTCGAGCAACTGTCGGCCGATAGCGCGTACTACTACCGCTTCCGCGCGGGCGCAGACGAGAGCCGAGTGGGGCGCACGCGCACGGCGCCAAAGGCCGACGCCGACGTGCCCGTGCGTTTTGCGTGGGTGTCCTGTCAGGATTATTCGGCCAACTACTACAGCGCCTACCGTCAGCTGCTGAACGACGACAGCGCCGCGCCCGAAGCCGAGCAGCTGCACTTCGTGATGCACGTCGGTGACTTCATCTACGAGACCCGCGGCGCCGGCTTCCAGCAGCCGATCGACGACGCGTTGCAACCGGTGACGCTCGTCGACGCGGCGGGCAAGCTGCGCCAGCTGCCGCCTTTCCCCTCCGGGGGCGGCAAGGCCAAGGACGGCACCAACTTCGCGCAGACCGTGGATGACTACCGCCACCTGTACAAGAGCTACCTGATGGATGCCGATCTGCAGGACGCACGGGCGCGTTGGCCGTTCATCTGCATGTGGGACGATCACGAATTCACCGACGATTGCTGGCAGACGCAGGCCAACTATGATCGCGCGAGCAGCACCGACGAGCCCTCGCAGAAGCGGCGGGTCGCGGCCAGTCAGGCGTGGTTCGAGTACGTGCCCGCGGTGTTGAGCGAGGCCGTGGCTGTCGATGGTGTGAAGTCGGAGGCCAAGGACTTCGAGCCCGTGCAGGTGCAGGACGTGAAGTACACCGACTTCGTCGACGTCACCGAGCCGAACAACCTCAAGGCCATCTCTGCGATCAGCGTGCATCGCAACCTGCGCTGGGGAAAGCACGTCGATCTGGTGCTCAGCGACAACCGTTCGTACCGCAGCGACCACGCCATCCCCGAGGATGTCACTGCCAACAGCCTGCTCATCTTCCAGCCGCGCAACGCGCTGCCCATGGACGCGGTCAACGTGATGGACGCTGGCAAGACCGCCAACGCTGGCAACCCTCCCGACAAGGTTCAGGGCCTCGACAATCTGCGCAAGGACAGCCCGCCCGGCACGATGCTGGGCGACGCGCAGAAGAAATGGTGGAAGGCGGTGATGCAAGCCTCCGACGCCACGTTCAAGGTCTGGGGAAACTCGGTGCCGTTGCTGCGCCTTTTGCTCGACACCACGGACCAGAAGCTGATCCCGAATGACCTGGTCATGTCGGACGACGCGTGGGACGGCTACAACACCGAGCGCAAAGAGCTGATGAAGTTCCTGCTCGACTCGGGGATCGCGAACGTGGTCTCGCTTTCCGGTGATCACCACGCGAACTACGCCGGAGTGATCTACGACGACTTCGACGCGCCGTCGCCCAGGCCCGTGATGGTGGACGTGTGTGCCGCGGCGATCTCTTCGAACTCGCAGTTTTCTTCGGTGGCTTCGGCGCTCAGCAGCTCGATCCCGGCTGCGATTGCGTCCGCGGCCGACCAGGTGAAGCGTCTCATCACGTACGACGCGACCAAGCTGGGCGGCACCGACAAGGCCGTGGTGAACCTCAACACGCTGATCCGCTACGGCAGTCACGCGGCCAACGTGGCGGCCGACACCAACGATGCGGCGAAGGCGGAAGCCGCGCGCAACCCGAAGATCAACCCGCACCTGCGCTACGCAGATGCGCGCGCCACCGGCTATGGCCTCGCGAGCGTGACCGCGCAGGCGCTCACTGCGACGCTCGTCACCATCGAGCGCAACTACAAGCCGGTGGGCGACAAGAGCCCGGGCGTGCGCGGTCGCGCGACCTTTCAGATCAAGCGCGTCGGCAAGCCCGAGGACGTCACGATGCCCGAGCCCACGCTGACGGGCAAAAAGCCGTTCCCGCTCGTCTAGCCGCGTTCCGCGTTGCTGTCAGGTGTGAGCGAGGTCCGCGAGCACTTCACGCGCGGCGCGCTCGCCACTCTCGGCGGCGCCTTCCATGTAGCCCTGGAACTCTCGGCTGGTGTGCTCGCCGCAGAAGTGCAGGTGGCCAACGCGCTCTGCTTCGCTGCCGGCCCACTGCGCCTGGCCGGGCCGGTAGCACGCGTAGCTGCCGAAGAAATGTGGCGCCGTGGGCCAGGCCATGCGCAACGCGCTGTCGGCGACGTAGGCGGGCTTGGTGTGCGGGAAGATGCGATCGAGATCATCGAGCATGCCGCGCATGCGCGTCTCGGGCGTGCCCTGAGCGATCTCGAAGCCGAGCTTGCCTCCGACGAACACGGTGAGCAGACCTCGCTCGCCCGGCTGGCGCCACGAGGTGTCCCACAGCTCTTGCGGCGCGAGATCGGTGAACGCGTAGCCGCTGGCGGCGTGCTCCTGCCGCCACACGCGTGAGCGAAACTGCCCGATGAGCTTGCTGTTGGTGCCGTAGCCGAGCTGCGCGATCATGTCGCGCTTGCGCCGAGGCAGCGGCAGCTCGAGCTCGACCTGGCGCAGCTGCGTCCAGGGCAGGGCGAACACCAGCTTGTCGAAGTCTTGCTCGCGCGTGCTGGCCCCGCGGTCCAGGGCGACGTGGAAACGTCCGTTCGGCTGCTGCGTGACGCGCACAAGGCGATGGCCGAGCTGGATCTGCGCGGCGAGCTTTGCAGAGAGCTTCGTGGCGAAGAGGTCGTTGCCACCGCGCGTGCGGTAGCGTTCGTCGGAGTCGCCGAGCAGCTGGAACAGCTCGGGAGGCACGCTGCCGATCAGAGAGAGCAAGTTCCACGCCGACTGCTCTTCGGGCTCGAGGCCGAACTCGCCTCGATAGGCGACCAATAGAACTTGCTTGAGCGTGGGGTCGAGGTCGCTGAACGCGTTCAGGTAGGCCGCGAGGCTCGTGGCATCGAGGCTCGCACGACGCTGCGGGTCTGTGCTGGCGGCGGCGATGTCGGCTTGCAGGTGTCTGGAAAGCGGACGCATGGCGCTCACCAACTCCACCTCTTCCAGCACGCGGCCAGCAAAGTGGAAGGTCTGCGTGCGCACGTGCGCCGAGTCAGCAAGCAGGTCGTCCAGCGTTAAGCCGAGCTCGGCGGCGAGCGCGTGCAGCGTGCGATGCGCGGTGTCGATGAACTCCCCGCCCAACTCCGCGATCTGACCCTCCGGGAGCTGGCCACGTGCGGTGAACATGCGGCCGCCCACGCGGTTGTTGGCGTCGTAGATCTGCGCGTGCACGCCCGCCTGTTTCAAGCGGTGGCCGCACAACAGGCCCGCGATACCCGCGCCGATGATCGCGACGCTCGGCTGCGCGCTCTGCTTCTTCCCCGCACAGCCGGCTGCGCCGAGGCCCGGCCAGCTGGCCGCCGCCGTGCCGAGCGCAGCCGCTTGCAGGAAGGTGCGCCGGGGGATCGGCCTGCAGCTGCCGTGCGGTTCGACGTGTTGCCGCGACGCGACGCCGCCGTGCTCGGCACCGATGGCCAGGAGCAGCAAGCGCTTGAGCGCGGCGAGCGCAGCGGTACGTGCCATGCCGGGTTACGTGCCAGAAGCGCGCCCGCTTGCCAAGCGCGCGGCGGCTGCGCCGGGAAGCGATGGACGGCGCGCGGCCGGCGTGGAAAACTCGCGGCCCCATGTTCGGACTCACGCGTTACCAGTGGCTCGTGCTCTTTGCGGCCTGGCTCGGCTGGGGCTTCGATGTCTTCGATGGCCTGCTCTTCAACTTCGTTGCACCGCTGTGCATCCCCAGCCTCTTGCATATCTCGCCCACTGCGCCCGGCGCGAAGCAAGAGATCTTCTTCTGGACGGCTGCGCTGAGCTCACTCTTGCTGTTGGGTTGGGCCGCGGGCGGCATCCTCTTCGGCAAGCTCACCGATCGACTCGGGCGCACGCGCACGCTGCTCTTCACGATGCTCACGTACGCGGTCTCCACCGCAGCCTGTGCGTTTGCACCGAACATCTGGGTGCTGGCCTTCTTCCGCTTGTTTGCGAGCCTCGGCATCGGCGGCGAGTGGGCTGCGGGCGCATCGCTGGTGGCCGAGACCATGCCGCCGAAGAAGCGCGTCATCGGTGGTGCCTTGCTCTACACCTCGGCGCCGATGGGCCTATTTCTCGCGACCTATGTGAACGATCTCTTCACGCGTCAGCTCGATGTGATCGCGAAGAACCCGCAGACCTCCTGGCGCGCGGTCTTTCTCACGGGCCTGGTGCCCGCGGTCGTCGCCTTCCTGATTCGCTTGAAGGTGAAGGAGCCGGAGCACTGGCGAGCGGCCGAGCACACGCCCAGGATCGCGGAGCTGTTCACGCCCGAGCTGCGCCGTCACACGCTGGGTGGCATCGCGATGGCGGTCATCGCGCTGATCACGTGGTGGAGCTGCTCGGTGTTCATCCCGGTCATAGCGAGCTTCATGGCCGCCGACACGGCGCCGCGTCCGGAAGACCTGGCCAAGCTCAAGACGCACTTCCAGACCATCGGCTCCACGGCCTTCAACCTCGGCGGCCTGATCGGCACGCTGCTCACCGTGCCGATCGCCACGCACTTCGGTCGCCGCCGCATGTTCGCCGGCTACTACTTGCTCAGCGCGGTCGCCCTGGTGGTCACGTTCGGTCCGAACGTCGAGCCCATGACCCGCCTCTACATGCTGAGCCTGGTCGGCGTCACGGTGTTCGGCGTGTTCGGCTCGTTCACCTTCTACCTGCCCGAGCTCTTCCCGATGCGCTTGCGCGGCACGGGTTCGGGCTTCTGCTACAACGTCGGCCGCATCATCACCGCAGCGTTTCCCTTCATCATCGGCGTGATCTTGCGCAGCGGCGAAAATCCGCTCGCGATCCTGCGCTGGATCGCCGCGGTGCCGGTTTTCGGGGTGCTGCTCGTCATGGTCGGCGTCGCCGAGGAGACCAAGGATCGAGACGTCACGGCGTGAGATCGCCGTGCATCGCTCGTCAGCGTTTGCGGCGCGCTGGGGTGCTGGGCGTTGCGATCCCGTGCATCAGCACATCGCACAGCGTGCTCGCGGCGTCCTCCCGCGAGGGCAACACACGCGCGATCGGCAGCTGCGCCTCCGACACCAGCCGATGCAGCACCTGCGGCATTATGCCGAGTGCGACCGTGGCTGCGAGGATCGCCAGCGGGTGGACGTCGTCGCGGAAGCGCTGCTGCCCGATACCCTCGGCGATCACGGCTGCGATCAATGGCGCGTGCCCAGTTGCAAAGCGCTTGGCCAGGCGCTGCAACCGCACCGAGGAGCCCAGCGCCTCGCGCAGGATCAGGCGCACCACCTTGAACTCGAGCTCGCTCATGCGCGCGACGCGTTCGAAGAGCTTGCGCACCCGGGCATCCGGACTGGCGTCCGCCGCGAGCTCCTTCGTGATGTCGACCATGATTCCTGCGTAGACCTCTTCGACCACGGCGAGGAAGAGGTCGTCCTTGGTCTTGAAGTAGTAGTAGACCATGCCGATGCTCGTGCCCGCATCGCTCGCGATCTTGCGCAGCGACGCACCGTCCACGCCTTCGAGCAGAAAGCGCTCGCGTGCGGCGTGCACGATCCGAGTCGCGATGTCACTGGCAGGTCTGGCCACTTGCTATCCGAGCTTCTTCCGGAAGCGCAGCGAGGAGAGCACCACCAGCACCACCAGGATCACGACGAGGCGCATGAACTCGCCTTCCACCTCCGGAAACGTCGAGCCCTTGAGGGTGATGCCGCGCACGATGCGCAGGAAATGCGTGAGCGGCAGGATCTGGGAGACCCACTGGGCCGGCACCGGCATGCCCTCGTAGGGAAACATGAAGCCGCTGAGCAGGATGTTCGGCAAGATCCAGAAGAACGACATCTGCATCGCCTGCTGTTGCGTCTTGGCGATGGTCGAGAAGAAGAGGCCGAGCGCGAGGTTCGCCGCGATGAACACGGAAGCCAGCGCGTAGAGCAGCGGAAGCGAGCCCTGCAGTGGCACGTGGAACACCAGGCGTCCGACCCCCAGGATGAGTGTCATCTGCACGTAGCCGATCACGATGTACGGAACGATCTTGCCGACGACCAGCTCGACGCGACCGACCGGCGACACGATCAGCTGCTCCAGCGTGCCGCGCTCGCGTTCGCGCACGATGGCCATCGCGGTGAACATGAGCATGGTCATGGTCAGGATCACGCCGACCAGGCCAGGCACCACGTAGATCGCCGTCTTCAGCTCGGGGTTGTACCAGGTGGTCGGCTCGATCGAGAGCGGCGTGTTCCCGGCGCCGCGCCCGGTCTTTTCCAGGCGCTCGGTCGAGAGGTCGAGCGCGTAGGCGGCGCCGAGCGACAGCGCCGTGTTGGTGGCGCTGGCGACGGTCTGCGGATCGGAGCCATCCACGACGAGTTGTGCTCTGGCGCTCGTCCCCTCGCGCAGCGCACGCCCGAAACGCGGCGGGATGACCACAGCGACGTGCGAATGGCCGATGCGCATCTCCCGGCCAATGTCCTCGTAGTTGTGCACGTAGCCGACCACGTCGTAGAAACCCGTGATCACGAGCCGCTCCACGAGATCGCGCGACTCGGCGCTGTGATCCTGGTCGTACACCACGGTGGGCATGTGCCGCACGTCGGTGTTGATCGCGTAGCCGAAGAGCAAGAGCTGCATCACCGGGATGCCGACCATCATGCCGAAGGTCAAGCGATCACGGCGCAGCTGCACCAGCTCCTTCCAGGCCACGGCGAGCAGCCGTCTCATGCGGCCTCCTGACCGCGGCCGCTTTTGCGCACAGCTTCATCCTCGCGCACCATCGACACGAACGCGTCTTCCACGTTCGGTCTACCTGTCTGGTAGCGCTGCACGGCAATGTTGGCCGCGGCGAGCACGGAACGGATCAAGGTCTCGGGCTCGCTCACGCCGCGCGTGGCCACGCGCATGACGTGGCCGAAGTGGTTCACCTCTTCGACGCCCGGGGCCTTGCGCAAGAGCTCCGCCGCGTCGATGGTGCGCTCACTCTCGACCTCGGCCACGCGCAGCCCGCGCATCTCCACCACTTCGGTGGGCGTTCCGGTCGCAAGCAGTTGGCCGCGGAAGATGAAGGCCAGGCGGTGACAGCGCTCGGCCTCGTCCATGTAGTGCGTCGTCACGAGCACCGTCGTGCCTTGATCGGCGATGCGGTGGATCTGATCCCAGAAGTGTCGCCGGCTCACCGGGTCGACGCCAGCGGTGGGCTCGTCGAGGAAGAGCAGGGGCGGGCGGTGAATCGTGGACGACGCCAGTGCCACCCGCTGCTTCCAGCCGCCGGAGAGCGTCCCGGCGATCTGCTTGCGACGATCGAGCAGGCCGATCTGGGTGAGCACCTCGTCGATGCGCTCCTTGCGTTCGCGCCCGCCCATGCCGTAGATGCTCGCGTAGAAGCGCATGTTCTCCTCCACGGTCATGTCTTCGTAGAGGCTGAAGCGCTGCGTCATGTAGCCGATGTTCTGTTTGATCTGCTCGCTCTGCTTGGCGATGTCATAGCCCACCACGCTGCCCGTGCCGCCGCTCGGGTCGAGGATGCCGCAGAGCATGCGGATGGTCGTGGACTTACCAGCGCCGTTGGGGCCGAGCACGCCGAAGATCTCGCCACGCTGCACGGTGAGCGAGACATCGCGCACCGCCCACAGATCGCCGAAGCGCCGACTCAGGTGCTCGGCGTGGATGACGGGTGTTGTGCCGGGCTCACTCACGACGCAGCCCTCGCTGCATCGGGCAGTGAAACGAACGCCGGGATGCCGCCATGCAGCTCGTGCTTCGGATCTTCGACGCGCACGCGCACGCGCAGCACCAGGTTCGGCCGCTCGCCCTCGCTGAACAGAAAGCGCGGCGTGAACTCGGTCTTCAGGAAGATGTGCTCGACTTTGCAGGGCAGGGCGTTGCTGACGCCATCGACACGCACGGAGAGGCTCTTGCCCACCTGCAGCAGGCTCATGCGTGCCTGCGGAACGAACACGTCCACGTAGGGATGCGACAGATCCGCGATGGTGATCGCAGGTGCGCCCGGCGCGACCATTTCTCCGACCTTCACGTGCACGTCGATCACGTTCCCCGCCGCCGGGTTGGTGAGCGTGTAGCGCTGGAGGCGGGCATCTTCCGCCGCGAGTGCCGCGGTTGCGGCTTGCACGCGCGCGATGGCCGCCGCGATCTCCTCGCCGCGCGCGCCACTGCGCAGTGCCTTGAGGCGTTCTTCCAGGGCACGCTTGCGCTCACTGGTCGCTTGGAGCTGGGCCGAGGTGTCGTCCACGACGCTCTGCGGCAGCGCGCTCTGGTTCACGAGCGATTGCTGGCGCGCCACGTTCTTCTGCAAGATCCCTTCCTGCGACTGCAGCGCGGAGATCTCCGCTGCCGCGGCGCGCAGGTCCTCGCCACGCGCACCCGCCTTCAGCAAGCGCAGCTGTGCCTCGGCGGTGGCGAGGTCGGCAGCACGCAGATCGCGCAGCGGTTGCTCCATCCCGTCGTCGAGGCTCGCGAGCGTCGCACCGGTCTTCACGTCCTGCCCACGCTCGACGCCGACCGAGATTACGCGACCGCCGAGCTCGAAGCCGATCACCCGGTCGTCGTACTCGACGACGCCCTGCAGCGGCACTGCCAGCGGCGTAGCTGATCGTGCCTGGCCGCAGCCTGTGACCAATGCCAAGACCAGGCCGGACCACCTGATTTTGTTATTTATCATGCGTCTGATAATACTCACGCTTGTACGCTCGGCAAGGCCCCTCGTCGTCCCCGCCGACGGAAGAGCCGCCCGACGCTGCGCGCGTGCGACCGGCGTTCAGCGGCAAGAAGCGAGCACCGACCCGCCGCCATCAGCAGCAGGTCGGTGAAGCGTCAGCGGTTCAGTGCCCGCCGCCCTTGAACGCGGCCACGAGCTCCGTCATGACCTTCTTGGCGTCGCCGAACACGAGCATGGTCTTGTCGAGGTAGAAGAGCTCGTTGTCCACGCCCGCGAAGCCGGGGTTCATGCTGCGCTTGATGAAGATGACGGTGCGTGCCTTGTCCACGTCGAGGATCGGCATGCCGTAGAGCGGCGACTGCTTGTTGGTGCGCGCCGCCGGGTTGGTCACGTCGTTGGCACCCACCACGATCGCCACGTCCGCTTCGGGAAAGAGCGAGTTGATGCGCTCCATCTCCCAGAGCTGGTCGTAGGGCACGTCGGCTTCCGACAGCAGCACGTTCATGTGACCGGGCATACGACCGGCCACTGCGTGGATGGCGTACTTGACGTCGGTGCCCTGAGCGGCGAGCACGTTCGCGAGCTCCTTCACGGCGTGCTGCGCTTGTGCGACGGCCATGCCGTAGCCGGGGACGATGATGACCGAGCGCGTGTCTTCGAGCACGGCCTTGGCGTCTTCGATCGAGAAGCCGACGACGGTCTTGCCGGTGGGCGAGGAGGGCGCGGGGCCGGTGGGCGCGGCGCCGACACCTGCGAACAGCACGTTCACGAACGAACGGTTCATCGCTTTGCACATCAGGATCGAGAGGATGAGACCCGAGGTGCCATCGAGCGAGCCCGCGACGATGAGCAGCTTGTTGTTCAGCACGAAGCCCATCGCCGCCGCGGACAGACCGGCGTAGGCGTTGAGGATCGCGATGACGGTCGGCATGTCGGCGCCGCCGATCGGGATGATCAGCAGGATGCCGAAGCCGAGTGAGGCGCCGATCAGCAGCCCGAAGGCGAGCGTGGAGGCCGGGTTGATCGTCAGGTACACGGCCGACAGCAGCGCGATGCTCAGCGTGCCCATGCTTACGAAATTGCGGCCGGGGTAGACCACGGCCTTGGTCGTGATGATCTCTTGCAGCTTGCCGAAGGCCATCAAGCTGCCGGTGAACGTGAGGAAGCCGAGCAGCATCTCGGTGGCGAGCGCGCCGACCGTGAACGTGGGCATGTCGCCCCCGCGATGCTCCCAGTATTCGGCGACGCCCACGAGCGCGGCCGCGAGACCACCGAACGCGTGCGAGAGCGCCGTTCGCTGCGGCACGGCGGTCATCGGCATGACCAGCGCCATCGGCACGCCGATGGCGGAGCCGATCGCGATCGCGACGCCGATCCAGATGAAGCCCTGTGACGTGATACCGGACGCGAACAGCGTACCGAGCACCGCGAGGATCATGGCCGCGATGCCGGCCCAGTTGCCGCGACGCGCGGTCTTGACCTGGCCCATCCACTTCAGCGAGAGGATGAACAGCGCGGCGGACGCGAGATAGACGAATTGAACGCCGAAGGACATGGCTGTGGGCTCTTGCATGGCGGCTAGTCGTTGCCCCGCTTCCTGAACATCTTCAGGATGCGCTCGGTGATCATGAACCCACCGACGGCGTTGATCGCCGAGCACGCGATGGCGACGGTGCCCATCACCGTGATGAACGGATTGTCGTGCGGCTTGCCGGTGATGAGGATCGAGCCGACGATCGCGATCGAGGCGATCGCGTTGGTCAGCGACATCAACGGCGTGTGCAAGAGGCGCGACACGCCGCGAATCAGCTCGAGCCCCAGGAAGCTCGCCAGCGCGAACACGAACATGTTGTCTACTAGGCCTGATGGCTCTTGCACCGCTGCCTGCCTTTCCTCGGTCGCATCCTCGGTCGCATCCTCGGTCGCACGACTTGGGCACATCGCTGTGGGCCAAGCACTCGAACATTCAGCGTTGGGGTTCGCTGCCGGGTGTGAGTCACTCCGTTGGCGGATGTGCCCAAAACCCCGGCAGTTTCATCGTTAGGTGACGAATGGTAACCCCTCGGCGCCGCTGCTCATATCAGAGGCGCCCTGCCCATGCAACGCTTGTCGACGGCCTCGCCCGGGCGTCACGGCCCCCCGCGAAAGCTCTGCGTTGCACGCGCCAATAGCCGGGTAGTGGGTCGGGCTGACCTGCGTCCGTGGTGGTGGCGAACGGTGCTTCGGGGGCGGGTGTAGATCGTGGCGAACGGTGCTTCGGGGGCGGTGGGGTGAGCGTGCGGGGACGGTCGACTTGCAAGAGCGGCGGCCGCGATAGCGCAATCACCTCTGCGTTCGCCGCGCAAGCCGACCTCGTACGCTCGTGCCAAGTGCGCGCCGCGTCCCCAGCGCACTTGGCACGAGCGTACGCCCCGCCCACTCACCCCACCGCCCCCGAAGCACCTTGCGTCAGCGTCCCTGAAGCAAGCAGGCACTACGACCGCGCGGGCTGCTCGTTGGGTCGTCAGCCCGTTCCGCGTCTGTCCTCACCACCCGTGGCTGGCGTCGTCACGCGTGCCTCGCATCGCGAGGTAATTCGCATGCAACACAACGTTGTATGCCAAGTTCTCGAGGTCGAGCCCGCACGAGCCCTCGTGACGTGAGGGCTGCTCTGGGATGGGGGTCTGGGCGCGGGCGTCTCGGCGTGACAAGTGGGCGGTGAAATGGGGCGCCCACTTGGCGCGACGAGACGAGATCGACTTGCGCGGCGAACGCAAACCTGTGCGCGCTACCGAGGCCGCCGCTCTTGCAAGTCGATCGTCCCGCGCGCAGACCCCCCATCCCAGAGCAGCCCGTTTGCCAACTGGCGCCGCTGTTGCAACCCGATTGTCCTGCGCGAGTGCGGCTGGGTTCCGCTAGCGCACCCGGGCCGTGAGCGTGATCTCGTCTCGGTCGTGGTACAGCTGGCGCGTTCGGATCGCCGTGAAGCCCCCCTCGGTCAGCGTGGCGCGGATGCGTTGCACCATCTCTGCCTTGCGCTTCATCGGCAGCTTGAAATTTGCGACGAGCAAGCGCGTGAAGCGCCGGCGCCCCCAGCGGGCCAGCATCTGCGCCACCTCGAGTGGACGCCAGGCCATGTCGCAGAACAGCCAGTCGACGGGCTCTTCGGGCGCGAAGTCGAACGCGCTGCCCTGCACGTGCGTCAGGCGGCGCTGCACCGCGAGCTTGGGGTCCATGCGAGCGGGGTCGACCGCGATCACGCGCGCGCGGCGCTCCAAGAGCAGCCAGCTCCAACCGCCCGGTGCCGCGCCGAGATCGACGCACAGCTCGCCGGGGCCGGGCGACACGCCGAGCCAAGCGAACGCTTCTTCCAGCTTGCGCGCCGCGCGCGAAGGCGCCGCGCCGTCCAGGCGCATGCGCGTGCGCCCACCGGCGGCCGTCGACAGGGCCCGGTCGCAGGCGAGCACGCCAGCGGCAGCGTCGTCGTGGGCGTAGAGGCAGACCTGTGCGAGCGGCACGGACGCCCGGCGCAGCTCCGAGTCCAGCAGGCGCTTGTGGTTGGCAAGTGCCGCATGCAGTAGGTTCCCCAGCTGGTCGCCGAGGCTCTGCGCGCGCTGCGAGAGCGGGTTACTCTGCGTGCTGTCGGGCACGAAGACGTGCAGGGCGTAGCCTTCCGCCGCCGACAGCAGCGGGACCAAGTGCGTTGCCAGCTGCTCGGCGAGCTGTGCCACGTTGTCTGCGTGCACCAAGAGAGAGACCGGCAAGCCCTGGCGCGCGAAGGTGAGGTCGAGGCGCTCGCCCGCATCGGCGGGCGCCTTGCGGCTGGCGATCAGGGCCGGGGCCAAAAGGCGCGGTCGCAGGTCCCCGCGCAGCAGCAGCTCCTCGATCACGTCGCGCTCGGAGCCCTCGCGGCACGTCCACAGCCATTCTCCGACACGCAGCGGCTCGCCCCGCTGCAACAAAGCGTTGATCGTGCCCAGGCGTGCCTGTACGTCCCGCGGCAGCGCCGGCTCGGCGGCCGTGGGTGAGGGGTTGCGCGCGTGCGCCTGCGCGCGCGCTCGCGCCTGCGCGCTGCGTTGGTCGCGAGATGGCCCGGCCTGCGCGCCATGCTCGCTCTTCGCCTTCGGATGCTGGGCGTTGCGCGCGTCGTGTGCGCGTCCGGGTTTGCCGCGGCCGTGGTGTAGCTTGCGCGTCACGTGGCCGCTCCGTGCGCGGCGGCGTAGCTCGCCATGAAGATGCCCGCCGCCACAGACACGTTCAGCGACTCGATGGCGGCGCTGCCCGGGATCCCGACCAGTGTCTTGCAGGCCTTGCGCGCTTCGGCGGACAGCCCGTGCTGCTCGTGTCCGAGCACCAGGACCGCACGTTTGGGCCAGCGCAGCGCGGGCAAAGCAACCTTCGCACGCGCGTCGGCGCCGACCACCACGAACTGGGCTTCGGCCAGCGTGCGTAGCGCCGGCCCGAGCGCAGCCACGTGCAAGACGGGCACGACCTCTGCGCCGCCCTCGGCCACGCGTCGCGCCGCCGCCGTCAGCAGCGAGCGCTCGGCGTCGGCCAGGAGCAACGCCGACACGCCGAAATACGCCGCAGTGCGCAGGATGGCCCCGACGTTGTGGGGGTTCTGCACGCCGTCGAGCGCGAGCAAAAGGGCGTGATCTGCGACGCCCTGCAGAAGTTGTGCGAGGCCGGGCGCGGGCTGCGGTTTCACCAGCACGCACACGCCCTCGTGGTGCACCGAGTCGGCCATGCGCGAGAGCTCCGCGTCGTCGACTTCGCGGTACGCGATGCGCCGGCGCGCGGCTTCGCGCAGCATGTCGGCGATGGCGCGACGCACTTCGGGCGTGTGCGCGATGCTGATCACGCTCTGCGGCCGCCGCTCGAGCACCGAGCGCGCGGCCGAAAGGCCGTACACGCGCTCGATGCGTTCTTTGGCCGCAGCTCGTGGCGCTCTGGGTTTCACGGCGTCCCTCTTAGCACATGCCGGCGAGGATGCTGTCGGCAGGCCAGGTTGCCTCCCGCGCCGTTGCCCTTCGGGCAGAGGCTACGGGTTCTCACCGTAGAGCTTCTGGCGGTAGCGGCGCATGCCGGCGAGCCAGCGGTCGTAGTCCGAGGCCTTGCGCCGAAAGTACTCGGCCACCTCCGGGTGCGGCAGGATCAGGAAGCGCCGCTCGCGCACGCCGGCCACCACCGCCTCCGCGACGGCGTCGGGCTCGATGAGCCGCGTCTCGAGATGCTCGGTGCCGCCCGGCTGCTCCCAGACCATGCGCGTGTTCACGCCCTGCGGACACACGCACGATATGTCGATGCCGCGCTGCGCGTAGCTGATCGCGAGCCACTCCGAAAAACCGAGCGCAGCGTGCTTGGTGGTGGAATACACCTGCGAACCCATTTCGCTCAGTAGGCCCGCGGCCGAGACCACGTTCACGAGGTAGCCGCTGCCGCGCTCCAGCATCTGCGGCAGCACGGCGCGGCTGGCATAGACCTGCGCCATCACGTTCACTTCCCAGCTGCGCTGCCAGTCGGCGTCCGCGGCGAAGGGCCCGCCTTCGCGCCCGAAGCCACGACCCAGCAGCACCCCCGCGTTCGAGCAGAAGAGATCGACGCTGCCGAGCTGTTGCGTGGCGGCTGCGACGAGCGCGACGACATCGGCTTCACGGGCGACGTCGGCGGCGATGGCGAAGCCGCCGCACTCGTCAGCGATCTGCTGGCCACGCGTCGCGTCGAGGTCGCATACCACCACGCGCGCACCCTCGGCGGCAAAGCGCTTGCACAGCGCGGCACCGATGCCGTTGCCGCCGC
>DASVHQ010000119.1:0-68462 GCA_036382515.1 Polyangiales bacterium
TGCCGCTACCGGTGCCGCTGCCGCTGTTGGCGGCGAAGCGGACTGGGCGTGCGCCTGGGCGCAAACCGACAAGAGAGCAGCGATGCAGCAAGAAAGGCGAGCGAATGATTTCAAGGCCGGACCTCTGTGGCAGCGAGCCGACGTCACCGAGCCAGAAGACTCGAGCAGCGCGCAGAGGATACTGCCAAAACCACGCTTTCAGAAAGCATGAGGTGCAGCCGGCCACATCATCGCGGCGCCGGTCGTTGCCGGCCTTTGGCGTATCGGGCTGCGCCGGGGTGTCAGAAGTTGTCGCGGATGTTGCCGCTGGGCCCGTGATAGACGCCGTCTTCGCCGGAAGGCTTCGCCGCCGGCGCAGGGGCTTCCGGCTTGGCGGGCGCTGGCTTGATGACGAGCGCCGGCGCGGCAGGCGCTGGCTCCGCGGCCGCCTGCGGCTTCGTGCTCGGCGTGGGTGCAGGTGCGCCCAGTGTCTCGAGGTGCTTCACCCCCTTGCCCTTTTCGAGCTCGAAGCTGATCGCACGGTCTTGGTCGAAGATCGCCAGTTGCTCGACCGTTCGGTAGCCGGCCTGCTCGACGCGAATGCGCACGGGGTCGAGCGAGCGCGGTCTCCAGGCGTCCATCGGGTTGGGGAACTCGACCTCGCCGATGTAGATCCGCGCCTCCTTCGGCAGCGCGGCGATCTTCACCTGCACCTCGGTGGGCTTCGGCTGCAACGCAACGTTAGCGGTGGGCGCGGCCACGGGCTGCGCTGCAGGCTGCGGGGCGGGCTCGGGCACCGGTGCAGGCACAGGCACGACGGGCGCTGCACCCCGCACCACGTTGGGCTGCGCGTCGGGCGCCCGGCTGGCCCGCACCGCCAAGAGCGCGCCCCCGACCACGAGTAGGCCGAGCGCCGCACCCCCGAGCAACAACCCCAGCGGCTTCTTGGCGCGCGCCGTGCCCTGGGCTTGCCCGGCGGCCTGCGGTCCGTCTTGTTTTTGCGTCCAGGTGAACGGCGTGGTCTCGCCGCTCGCGGCGGGCTGTGCCGCGGCCAGCATCACTGGAGCGCCGTCGAGCCCGGCGAACTGCGTGAGTGCCTCCGCCAGTGCCTCGATGGTCTGGAAGCGCTGGTTGCGGTCCTTGGCCATGGCCTGCATCACGAGCTGGTCGAGCGCTTCGGGCACGTCCTTGCGGAACATGCGCGGCGGTAGCGCGGGCTCGGTCAGGATCTTCACCATCAGCGCCGGGTAGCTCTCGGCATCGAAGGGCAGCCTGCCGGTGAGCCCCTGGTAGAGGATCACGCCCACGGCGTAGATGTCGGCGCGATGATCGAGATCACGCACGCCCTGCGCCTGCTCGGGCGGCATGTAGTAGGGCGTGCCCAGCGCCATGCCGGTCTTGGTCAGGCTGCCGCCGATCGCTTCGTTCGACTCGCGCATCTTGGAGATGCCGAAGTCCAGCACCTTGACGAAGTCGCTGTCGGTGCCGCGCTTGATCAGGTAGATGTTCTCGGGCTTCATGTCGCGGTGCACGATGCCGCGCGCGTGTGCAGCTGACAGTGCGCCGCACACCTGAGTAACGATGTGCACCAGGCGCCCCACGGGCAAGCTGCCCTCGCGCTCGATCAGCTTGCCGAACTCGATGCCCTCGAGGAACTCCATCACGATGAAGGGCGAGCCGTCGTCGAAGGCGCCGACGTCGGTGACCTCGATGATGTGCTCGTTGCCCACGGCGGTCGCCGCGTTGGCCTCGCGATGGAAGCGCTCGACGACTTCCTTGTTGGACATGTACTGCTGGTGCAGGCACTTGATCGCCAGGCGCTTGCCGATCAGCTCGTGCTTTCCTTCGTAGACCGCGCCCATCCCGCCTTCGCCGAGCTTGCGCACGATGCGATAGCGGCCAAGCAAGAGCTGGCCCAGTTTCTGGTCGAACGCTGGCTCGGTCGTTCCGGTCATTCGCTACACGTTACGGGCGGAAAGTCGTGGCTGACTGCTGGCTGCTGGCGGCCCGTGGGCCGGGGTCGGGTTCTCTCGGCCCACCCCAGTATGGACCATGATGCCAGGCCGCGGGGCTGCTGAGAATGCTCGTCAGCCGTTGGGGCACCCGCTCGGTCGCGGTCGTCCGCCTTGACGTCAGGGGGCGCGTGGCCATGTGATGCCTGGAGGCCGTCGCGCTTGATTGAAAGCTGAGTCAGGGTAGGCGGGCACCGACATCGGCGTTGCTCCTCGATCTAGGATCGCGTCTCGTCGAGCCTCTCTCACCCCTCTTGCTCGCCAGCCAAGTCTGACCTGTTGCAGTCGCGTACGCGACGGCCTCCTCCTGCAATCTCAGCCGCCCTGCGCGGGCGCGCCGCCGGGGGCAACCGCCTGCACGGGCGTCGCCGCTTCCACCGTGGTCGGAGCTTTTCCGCTCGCGGCCGGCGGTCCCGATCTGGTGGGTGTTCCGGTCGCAGGCTGCGCTGGTGCGCTGCTCTGGTCGTCAGGCGCGGCGGCGCCTCCGGCAGGGACCTGGGTTGCGACCGACGTCTGGATCATGGACAGGTCCGGCAGCTCTTCGAGGTTCGGCAAGAGCACGATCTCGATGCGGCGGTTCTTCTGCCGACCCGTCGGCGTCGCTTCGTCGGCGATGGGTTGAGTGTCGGCGTGGGCCGTGGCGGACAGCCGCGCTGCGGGCACCCCGCGCTTCTGCAGATACAGCATCACGCCCAGGGCGCGCGCAGCGGAGAGCTCCCAGTTCGAATGGTACGGCCCGTAACGGATCGGCAGGCCGTCGGTGTGCCCGGCGATCTCGAACTCGCGACGCTCGACGGATTTGAGCACGGCCGCGACGCGGTCGAGCAGCGCCTTGCCACCCGGGATCACGCGCGCGTCGTTGCTGCGGAAGAGCACCGACTCCGGTAGCTGCAACACCATGCGGTTGCGCACCACGCGCACGTCGAGGTCCCCGTGCTCGATCATCGACGTCAGCTGGACCAGCATCGCGCGGAACGCCTCGCTGCGCGCCTGCGCCTTGGCCTCGGCTGCGCGGTCGTCTTCGATCGTGTGGCGCGCCTGGGCGAGCTGTTCTTGCAGCGCCTTGCGCTGCGCGCGCACGGCTTCCATGTCCTGCACCGAGTGCTGCACGCTGGTCACCAGCGCTTCGAGATCACGGTCCAGCGCCTGCAGCGAGGTGTGTGCCGGAGCGAGCGCGGCGTTGGCATCCTGCCCGGCCACGGGATGATCGGGATCGCTGGTCAAGCCGTGCACGAGGTCGACGAGCACGTTGTTGCGCGCCCGCGCCAGCTGCATGCGCACCTTCAAGTCCGCGTTGTACTGCTGTTGTTCCTGCAAGTCGTGCTGCAAGCCCTTCACGCGATCGCGCAGCGAAAGCTCGGCCTTCGACGGTCCGCAGGCCGTGAGCAAGCCAGCGCAAAGCAGCCAGAATACGGCTGTTTTCTCATTCATCGATCTTCTCCTGCACTGCGGAGCCGTCGGACAAGCGCTGGCCACGCAAGATCGCGTAGTCGACGCTGAAGAGGAAACCTATCTTGACGTAGATGGACTGCAGCACCGCCGCCTGCTTCAGGATCAGCGCGGTCGCGCGCGCTTCGCAGCCGCGGGCTCCGCGAAAAGTCTCGACGGAGACCGCGCGGTCGGGGAAGCCACGCAGGCTGAGCTGCACCTGCCCACCGCTCACGTCACGGCGGATCGCGCGCGGCGCGTTGAGGCCGTAGGCCGGTAGCTCGTGATGCAAGAGCGGCGAGACCACCTGCGGCCCGGACTCCAGCTCGCGCCAGTAGCCATACACCGGGTGGTTGCCGAAGGGTCTGCACTGCTCGTCGACCTGGATCGCGTAGTGCACTTCGTTCTTGTTCTCGCTCTTGGCGATGAAGAACACCGACGCGACGATCGCGCCCGGCGCCGGCTTGGTGTCCGCGAGCAAGTGCAGCGGGCACAATCCCAGCACCAGCACGATGGCGCCAGCCGCGAACGCGCGCACCACACGCCAGCCCGTGCGACGCGGCGCGCCGGGGTCGCGCTGCGCGGGCGCCACGGTGCGGTGCGTTGGCCGAGTCGAAGGGATCATGCAGGTACGATGATGAGTGTAGCGCCACGACGGCGGTTCGCTCACTCGCCCGCGCAGCTACCGGGATCCCAGCGCAAATACCGCTGCTGCATGACGGCGCATAGCCAGTTGCCGGCGACGATCCCGGCCAGCGTGAGCAACGCGCCGAATTGTCCTTCACCGAGCTGCACGAGCGCGATGCTGGGGCACGCGCCCGAGAGCGCCCAGCCTGCGCCGAACAGCGCACCGCCGAGCAACGTCCCGTTGTGGACGGGTCGTGGGCCAAAACGCACACGACCGGGCAAGAAGCGCTTCCAGAGCAGCGTAGCCGGCACGAGCAGGATCACCGCCGCCATGAACGAGAGGAACAGGCGCAGGTCGGCGAATACGAACATGCGATGCACTTCGTCCCACGACGAGAAGCCGATGCGGCTGAGCCCGAAGCCGAAGAGCAGGCCGACGCCGAGCGTGCCCGACAGCTGTCTCATAGCAGCGCCCGCAGTGCGAACGACGTAGCGACGCCGGTGCCGAAGAACGCCATGGTCGCGAGCCAGCTGCCTTTTTGGAACTGACTGACGCCGCACAGGCCGTGGCCCGAGGTGCAGCCGCCCGAGATGCGCGTGCCGAAGCCGACCAGGGCACCGCCGAAGATGAGCACGAGGGAGCTGACGAGCGGTGAGTGACCGAACACGCGCGGGAACAGCTCGCTGCGCAGGCCAAGCGTCGGCGCCAGATCTGCGCGCAGCCATGCAGACAAAAGCCCGCCAGCGCACAGGCCGACGAAGAACAAGAGATGCACCAGCGGTCGCTCGGCCGACCGCACGGTCGGCTCGGCCAGCGCGACGGCCTCGGCGACCGGATCCTCGAGCGCATCCTCGCCGAAGGCTTCGACCGTGGCGGCGCGCAATGCGGCCACCAGGTCGGCCTCGCTCATCTCGACGTCAGCTTCGGGAACGGCCGACGTGCGGACTCGGTCGATCAGGGCCGTATAGCGACCGGAGACACCGAGGCCGCGTCGCAACCAGATCCAATGCAGCACCGGGATCGCAGCGAGCACGAGGCCGCTCTGCCAGAACGAAAGGTAGTGCATGTGCGCTCACCCCGTCTCGACCGCAGAAGTCCGCGTGCCTTGTTTCAGGTACGCGCCGTTCGGCATGAGATTCTGCGGAACGCTCTGACCGCTGACCGACAGCTTGTAGCGCGCACACTCGGCGTAGTCGGCCTGGCAGTAGCGCGACTGCCAAACCTTGAGCGTGCCGGCGAGCTTGATGACGCCGTACATCGGACACGCGCTCATGTGCGGACAGTCTTTGCTCGGCATCCGAATCTCCCCCGCCAGGCGCGTGGCACAGCTGAGGAGAATGGCGGAACGTACGCTGGACAGCAAGCCGCCGCGAAGGTTCGCGCGCTGACTGCGCGCGCACCGCGCCCAGGCTCACACCTGGCCGAGGCGCGCGAGCACGGTCTGGGCGAGTGCGTCGATGTAGGCCGGGTGCGTGCCGACAGTGGCTGCGCGGGCTAGCTCGATCCCACGGTCTTGCGCGCGTTGCCTGGCCTCGATGTCGAGGTCGTAGAGCACCTCGACGTGGTCGCAGACGAAGCCGATCGGCGCCACCACCAGTGCTTTTGTGCCTCGCGCGGCCTCTTCCTCGATCACCGTGCAGATGTCGGGCTCGAGCCAGCGCTCGCTGGGTGCGCCGCTGCGGCTCTGATACGCGAGACCGTAGTCGTGGTTTTCGAGCGCGGCGGCGATGCGCTTGGCCGCCGACTCGAAGCGCGCGACGTAGCCCGAGGCCTCGCCCACCGCAGTCGGAACGCTGTGGGCGGTAAAAACCAGACGCGCTGCCTCGCGTTGCGAAGCTGCGAGGCGTGCGAAGGCCGCGCGCACGTGCTGCTCGTTCGCGGTCACGAAGCCGGGAAGCTCGTCGGGGCCGTCGGTGTACTCGACGACGAGCTCGGGGCACTGCGCCTCGAGCTTCGCTTCGTTCACCGCGCTCGCATAGCGCTCGAGGGTCGAGCGATCGTGAAACGACGCCATCACCACGGCCACGATGCGTTGCACGCGGGCTTGCGTCAGGTCGCGCAGGGTGCTCGCGATGAAGGGCTTGGCGTGGCGCATGCCGGTGCGCACGCTCAGCTCGTGGCCGCGCTCGAGCAGGCGCGCGCGCAGCGCCTCGCACTGCGCTTGCGTCCACTCGTTGATCGGCGAGCGCCCACCGATCGCCTCGTAGTGATGGGCGACGGTTTCGATGCGCGAGGGCGGCACCGGCCGACCGCGCAGCACGTGCTGCAGGAAGGGGCGGATCTCCTCGGGTCGCTCGGGGCCGCCGAAGCCGACCACGAGCACCGCGTCACGGCTGTGTTCGATCATCGAGCGCTTGCGGCGTGCACGTAATCGACGAGCATGCGCACCTTGTCGACGCTGGCTTCGGGGAACAGGCCGTGGCCGAGGTTGAAGACGTGCCCGGCGCGGCCGCACGCGCCGTCCAGCACGCGCTTGGCACGCTTCTCGAGCTCGGCGCGCGGCGCCAAGAGCGAGTACGGATCGAGATTGCCCATCAGGGCCACATCGCCGAGCGCGTCCCAGGTGCTGCCGAGGTCGCAGCGGAAGTCGATGCCGATCACGTCGCCGCCGGCAGCCTTCATCATCGGATACAACGCTGGGTTGCCGGTGCCGAAGTGGATCGCCGGCACGCTGTGGTCGAGCGCAGCGAACAACCGCTTCATGTGCGGCTGCACGTACTGTTGGTAGTCGGCGGGGCTGAGCGCGCCGATCCACGAGTCGAAGACCTGAACGGCCTGCACGCCGGCCTTCACCTGGGCGTTCAGGTAGAGTGCCACGGCCGAGGTCAGCTTCTCCATCAGCGCGTTCCAGGCGCCCGGATCGCCGAACATCATGGCCTTGGTGTGCATGTAGTCGCGCGAGCCGCTGCCTTCGATCACGTAGGACGCGAGCGTGAAGGGCGCACCCGAGAAGCCGATGAGTGGCACGCCGCTGGGCAGGCCGCTGCGCGTCTTTTTCACGGCTTCGAGCACGTAGCCGAGGGATTCCTGCGGATCGATGCGCTCGGCGACCGCATTCACGTCAGCTGCAACGCGAACCGGCTTGGCGATGCGCGGGCCGTCGTCCTTGGTGAACTCGAAGCCGATGCCCAGAGGCTCGAGGATGAGCAGGATGTCCGCGAACAGGATCGCGGCGTCCACGCCCAGCTGCGTCACCGGCAGGATCGTGACCTCGGCAGCGACGTCCGGGTTCTTGCACATCTCGACGAAGCCGTAGCGCGCGCGCAAGGCTCGGTACTCCGGCTGGTAGCGGCCGGCCTGTCGCATCAGCCAGATCGGCGTGAAGGCAGTGGGCTCGCGGCGACAGGCACGCAGAAATTCGCTCATTGATATTCTCGCAACAGGGCCGCCATGGCTTCCTCGTCCACGAGGTCGCCGTCATCGGGCCCGACAGGTCGCGCGATGACATAGCCATCGCCGAGCCAATTGCCAAGGTCGACCAGCTTGCAGCGCTCGCTGCAGAAGGGGTGGGTCTTGGGCCGCGGTGCGTCCGAGAGCTTCTTTTTGCAGATGGGGCAGCTCGCCATGGTCGCTTCGCAACCTAGCACGGCGTTCGCGGCTGCGGGGAATCGTCAATGATTCTAGGGCACTCAGGCGAGCGGGTGGGTCTTCTGGCGGGTGCCTGGGTCGCGTGCTATACCGCGCGCCGCTCCTCATCCGAGGGGCCGGGAGCTTGGCAACACCTCTGGTGCCTGCTCGGCTTCCGAAATTAACACGCTCCCGGCTCGAACGAGGTGGCTCGGTGCCTGCCCAGCAGGTCGCCACCCGCGGGAAGCGGAAGAACAACCGGAGAAGCAGAGCAATGACCCAACAAATCGACACCACCGACTCGTCCGCCGACTCCATGGTCCAACTCTCGGACGAGGCCACTGTCTCGATCCGCAAGCTGATCGACGCCGGCGTTCACTTCGGCCACCAGACCAACCGCTGGAACCCGCGCATGGCGCCGTACATCTACGGCGCGCGCAACGGCATCCACATCGTCGACCTCGACCAGACCGCGCGCTACCTGAAGCGCGCGCTGAACTTCATCGCGCAGGCGGTCGGTCGCGGCGGTCAGGTGCTGTTCGTGGGCACCAAGCGCCAGGCGCAGGAAGTCATCGTCGAGGAGGCCGAGCGCGCGGGTCAGTTCCACGTGACCGGTCGCTGGCTGGGCGGCACGCTCACCAACTTCCGCACCATGAAGGTGGGCATCGAGCGTCTGCGTCTGCTCGCGCAGATGGAAGACGACGGCAGCATGGCTCAGCTCTCCAAGAAGGAAGCGCTGGGTCTGCGTCGCGAGGCGGCGCGTCTGACGAAGTTCGTCGGCGGCATTCGCGACATGAACGGCACGCCCGCGGCGCTGTTCGTGATCGATCCGCAGCACGAGCACATCGCGGTGGATGAAGCCAACAAGCTCGGCATCCCGGTGGTCGCGCTCACCGACACCAATTGTGACCCCGACCTCATCCAGTACATCGTCCCCGGCAACGACGACGCGATCCGCTCCATCAAGCTGATCACCGCCGCGATCGCCGAGGCGTGCCTGCAGGGCCAGGCCCGTCGTCGCGAGTACTCGCAGCCGTCGCGCGAGCACCATGGTGGTGGCGGTCCCGCCGTCGAATTCGCACGTAGCCGTCAAGCGGCTCAGCAGGCTCAAGCAGCAGCGGCTGCTGCGGTTGCGGCTGCCGCTGCCACGCCTGCGGCCGAACCGTCGACCGACGAGTGAGCCAGGCCCCCGCAACACGGCAACCCACGGCAAACCAGAAGGAGTTTCATCATGGCTGACGTCTCCATGGAAATGGTCAAAGAGCTTCGCCAGCGCACTGGCGCGGGCATCATGGACTGCAAGGTCGCGCTGCAAGAATCCAGCTCCGACATGGAAAAGGCAGTCGAGTACATCCAGAAGAAGGGCCTCGCGAAGGCCGCCAAGAAAGCCGGCGCCATCGCGGCCGAAGGCGCCATCCACGCGTACATCCACGCCGGCTCGCGCCTGGGCGTGCTCGTCGAAGTGAACTGCCAGACCGATTTCGTCGCGCGCAGCGAAGACTTCAAGCAGTACGTGGAAGCGGTGGGCTTGCAGATCGCTTCGATGAACCCGCTGTTCGTGCGTCGCGAGGAAGTGCCCGCGGCGAGCGTCGCCAAGCAGCGCGAAATCTTCCAGGCTCAGATGGACGAAGAAGCCGCGCAGACCGGCAAGAAGCGTCCGGCCGAGGTGGTCGAGAAGATTCTCGGCGGCAAGATCGACAAGTGGCTGCAAGACGCTTGCCTCGTGGAGCAAGTGTCGGTCGTCGACGGCGACAAGACGATCCAGACGATGGCCGACGCGCTCAGCGCCAAGATCGGCGAGAAGATCGCCGTGCGTCGCTTCGTGCGTTTCGAGCTCGGCGAGGGCATCGAAAAGAAGAGCGCCGATCTCGCGGCCGACGTGGCTGCTGCGATCTCGGGCTCGTAAAACGAGCGCACGGCAGCACGCTGATTTTCGGCGCTGCTCCTCGCTGTTTGGGCGTATGTTCGCGAGCGAAGAGGGATCCGAACCATGGGCGTCAAGCACAAGCGAGTCTTGCTGAAACTCTCCGGTGAAGCGCTCTGTGGCGTGCCCGGAGGGTTCGGTCTCGAACCCAAGACGCTCGAAACGATCAGCGAGGAGCTCTCCGAGGTTCACGCCGCCGGAGCGCAGCTCGCGATCGTGATCGGTGGCGGCAACATCTTCCGCGGCCTCAAGGGCAGCGCCGCGGGCATGGATCGCGCGAGCGCCGACTACATGGGCATGCTCGCGACCGTGATCAACGGCATCGCGTTACAAGACGCGCTCGAGAAGCACGCCGTGCCCACGCGCTTGATGACCGCTCTCGAAGTGCGCTCCGTCGCCGAGCCGTACATCCGGCGACGCGCGGTGCGTCACCTCGAGAAGGGTCGCGTGCTCATCTTCGTCGCCGGCACCGGCAACCCCTACTTCTCCACCGACACGGCGGCAGCTCTGCGCGCCATGGAGATCCAGGCCGATCTCTTGTGCAAGGCCACCAAGGTCGAGGGCGTGTTCGACAAGGACCCGCACAAGCACAGCGACGCGAACATGTTTCGGCGCGTGTCGTACGACCACTTCATCCAGGCGCGCATGGGCGTGATGGACTCCACCGCGGTCACGCTGTGCCGGGATCACAACCTGCCGATCCGCGTGTTCGCGCTGTCGACACGCGGCAACATCAAGCGCGTCGTGCAGGGCGAGCCGATCGGCACGCTGGTCAGCGAAGCCGCCGACGTATTCGCCAACCAAGCCGAGTAACTGACACCGCCCGGAGGAACCATGATCGACGATACGCTCGCCGAGCTCGACAAGGACATTGCCAAGGCGCACGAGGGGCTGCGCCGCGAGCTCACCAAGATTCGCACCGGCCGCGCGCATCCCTCGATCCTCGAGTCTGTGCGCGTCGAGATCTACGGCTCACAGATGCCGATCTCGCAGTGCGCGAGCGTCAACGTGCCCGAAGCTCGTCTGCTCACGGTCAAGCCCTGGGACAAGACACAGCTCAAGGCGATCGAGAAGGCGATCGTGACCTCGCCGCTGGGTCTGAACCCGCAGAGCGACGGCGAGATTCTGCGCATCCCGATGCCCCCGCTGAGTGAAGAGCGCCGCCGCGAGATGACCAAGCTCGTGAAGAAGCACGGCGAAGACACCAAGGTGGCCATTCGCAAGGCGCGCCACGACGCCAAAGACCTGCTCGCCAGCCTCAAGGATGATGGCGAGATCAGCGAAGACGCAGTCGATCGCGCGCAGAAGAAGGTCGAAGACCTGATTCAGAAGGCGAACGCCGAAGTCGACGCCATCGTCGCCCGCAAAGACAAAGACCTACTCGAGGTCTGAACGGTCGCCGACGTCGCGCGCTCGAGCGCGCCAGCAGCAGTTCTTCTCACCCAGTACCGCGGTTCAGAACGGGGTACCGAGGTGGAAGTAGTACTGCGTGAGGCCCCCGTCGCCGAAGCCGTGCGCGATGCCCAGGCGGATCGTGACGATCACTCGGTACGTGATCTCGATCTGTGTGAACAGCTCCGCTCCGGAGCCGACGAGGAAGTGCGAGAGCTCTAGCCGACCCGAGGTGGCGTCGCCCACGTCGGTGAAGACGTCGGCGTACAGGCGGCGCAGGTATGCCGGCAGCGTGTACACGCCGAGCTCGGGTGCGAAGAGCGGGAAGCGGTACTCCACCTGCAGCTGATGGAACTGCGTGCCGCTGCGGAAGCCCTGCGGGTAGCCGCGCAGCGCATCGCCCGCGATGTTGGGGATCGCGCCGAAGACCGCAAAATCGTAGAGCGAGATGAACGGCGAGCTCTGTGGGAAACCGCCGATCGAGAACACACCCGCGCGACCTGGATCGCCGCCGCTCTCGCCGCCGGCATAGCGGATCGCCAGTACGTGTAGCGCGGCCCACGGCATGGCGATGAACTGACGCAGCGCCCAGCGCACCGAGACCGTGTGCAGGTCGCGGCCCATGATCGGATCGGTGACGCCGACACGCAGCGCAAGGTTGCGACCGCCCGATGGGCTCACGTCGTAGGCCTCGCGCGTGACGTCCGAGTAGCGGTAGCCGAGACCAGCGCTGGGCATGAACCCGAGCTCCGGCAGCGTGGGAGGTGGGTCGTTGGGATCGATCGCACCGCCGAACGGGCGCGCCTTGCCCACGTGCGTCAGCGTGTAGTCGAAGTCGAGGGTCTGCGACTTCAGCACTGACGGGAACGTGTACGACAGCGCCACGCTGCCGCCGATGCCATCCTCGATCCAGCGGCGTGATTTTCCGCCGATGCTCAGATCGTAACGAGCGCTCAGCTCGCGAAAGATGCGCAGCGAAGGGTAGAGCGGCGAGCGGCCGTAGCTGTACGAGAGCGAAACGCTGGGGTCGCCGCTGTCGATGCTCACGGCCGTCTGCAGCGCGTAGTGATGAAAGCCGGCGATGTCGGCTCCACCGACGCTCACGCTGACCTCGGTGCCGAGCGCACCGTCTCGAACTTCGAGTTGGTAGTTGTGCGGGGGCAGCGTGGGCAGCGGGTTGTAAGCGTGCACGGGCAACGCCTGGTCCACAGGCGGTGGGGCAGCCGTTGGGCGCGGGTCTGCGAATGGCTCGGCCAGTCGCACCGGCACGCTCGCGAGCGCTAGCGTGCGCAAGCCGAACCCCAGGTCGGTGTAGCTCACGTACGCGAGTGTCTTGCCATCCGGCGAGACGGCGGGCTGATACGCGCCGCTGACCACGTTCGTGATCTGGTAGGTGAGCCCCGTGCCCAGGTCGTATGCATACACGTTCGCGACGCCGCTGCGGTCGGAGCTGAAGTACACGCGCGCGCCATCGGGTGACCAGGTGGGGCCGCTGTCCTGCGCGCGATCATGCGTCAGCTCGCGCACGCTGCCGCTGTCGCGGTCGAGCAGCAGGATGTCGCGGTAGCCACCCGTGCGCCACGCGCTCCACGCGATCTGTTTGCCGTCGGGCGAGTAGCGCGGCGTGAACACTTGCTCGAACGGCCGCGAGTGAAAAACCACGTGGTGCGTTGCGTCGACGTCGTCGAGGCGGGCTTCCTCGAGCTGCGAGCTGCCATTGGCTTGCGTCACGAACACGACGTCGCGCCCGCCCGGTGAGACATCCGGTTGGCTTGCGCGCAGCCCGTGGCTGAGTCGCTCGCTGTCACCGCTCTCGAGGTCCAGGCGAAACAAGTCGTGCAGTGAGTAGATGTCGCGGTACGGCGCGTACTGGCTGTAGACGATGGACTTTCCGTCCGGGTGCGGGCTGAGCGCAGCCTCGCCGGCCGTGCGCGTCAGCAGCGTGCCGTCGGGCGTGCGGATGCGTCCGGATGAGCGACCATCCTGCGCGTAGTACGCGAGCCGGCCGTCGCGCAGGTAGCGCGGGCTGCGGGTGAGATCCGCGTGCCGCGCCAGCTCGCTGCCCTCCACGACACCGACCGCTTCGATGCGCGCGCGTTGCGCTGCGTAGCGTGCGGTCAGCGCCTGCCGAAACTGCTCGTAGAGCTCCACGAACGTGAAGCCCGTGGCCCGCTTGGCGATGCGGTTGAGGCCGAAGGGGATCGCCTGTCGGCCGTAGTCCCGCCCAATCCGCGAGAGCGCCTCGGCTCCGTAGCGTTCCGCGATGAACCCGATGAAGCGCGAGCCATAGACGTAGGGGATGTCACCGTGTGGCCAGCGGACCGGATCGTTGCTGATCTGCGCGAGCGTCATCAGCCGGCCGGACAGCGCGTCCATGCGCAGGACCATGTCGACGATCGACGAGCGCTCGCGGCCGGCCGAGGTGCGGGCCGATTCCTCGAACACCGCCAGGCCCTCGATGAACCAGCGCGGCTGGACGGCGTTGGGCGCCGCGGTCTTGCCGAGGATCGCGTTCACCAGCGCAGGCAGCCCACCGATCTGGTCCAGGTGCAGGATGTGTGTGTGCTCATGTGTGACAAGCGTGCTGATCCAGTCGTCGTAGTCGCCTATCGTGGACAGGTCATCGGGCGCCGAGGCGAACAGGCGGATCTCGTTGCGCGGGATGACGCCTGCGCTGCCGTTGGCGTCGTCGGTTTCATCCGTGAGCAAGATCAGCGTGCGTTGGCTGGCGCGGTAGCCGAGCGCTGCCGTCAGATTGGTGGTTGCGCGTTCGGCGGCGTTCGCCAGGCGCTGTGCCAGTGGCTCCAGCGGCTCGTGGTAGGTGATTTCGAAGTGCTCCGTGCGCAGCGCGTGCCAGCGCAGGCGTGGATCGGGTGCCTGGGCGTGCACGCCAGCGGGCCCCAAGAGCCCCCAGACCACGACCCACAGCCAACGCGCCGGACGAAGCAAATCGGACCTCGACGCGAAACCCTACTACTTGCGCATGCGTTCCGTGTGCTCTTCGTGGGGCGCGCGGCCGCCGCGTGCGGCCACCTGCAGCCGGCCGGAACTGTCGCTTGTGTGCCCGCGCGCTGGAACCAAGCCTTGACCTGGACCCCTCGGAACTCTTAACTTATTTCGCTGGACCCGCAGCTTCGTCTCCGGGTCCTGGGCGACGCGGGCCGAACTTGATCGGGCCTGCCCGGCTCTTGTCCATGAAGCACTACGCGATGCGTTTCATCTCGGGGAAGTACCAGGGGGGCGAGTTCCCTCTGCCGGACAATTCCGAAATCATCGTTGGGCGCTCGAGTGAGCTCGACATGGTGCTGGTCGAAGACATGGTCTCGCGGCGTCACGCGAAGATCACGGTGAGCGCCGAGCAAGTGAGCATCCAGGACATGGGCTCGACCAACGGCACCTTCGTGAACGGCGAGCGCATCAAGCGCGCAAACCTGAACGATGGTGACCGCGTGTTGATCGGGACGAGCATCATCAAGCTGGTCACCTCCGACGTCGCCGCCGTGGCTGCACCTGGCGCGAAGAAGCTGCAAGAGGTGGCCGCCCACCGTCGGACCAATCAGGTGCGCAGCATGTCCGGCGCCATCGACGAGGTGCCGCTGCCCGATCTGCTGCAGCTCTTCGGCTCGTCGCGCAAGACGGGCGTGCTCGTGGTGAAGACCGACACCGACATCGGCAAGGTCTACCTCGAGAAGGGCATCATCATCCTGGCGACCATCAACGACTCGGGCCAGCTGCCGCCGGAGAAGTGCATCCATCGCATCATCACGTGGCGCCACGGCACGTTCTACATGGAGCCTGCGGAAGAGGGTGCGCTGCCCAGTCGCATGAAGATGTCTTGCGAGGGCGCGCTCATGGAAGGCATGCGCATCTTCGACGAGGTCAACCGCGTCGAGTTGCCATCGATGCTCTCGCGCATTGCCCTGGTGCGCCCGCTCACGGCGAAGCTGCGCGACCTCACCGCCGACCAGCTCGACGTGCTGCAAGTGGCGCTGCACCAGACGCAGATCGAAGCGGTGTTCAACAACTGCGGGCTCGACGACATCGTGATCGCGCAGTGCTTCGGCGTGTTGATCAACAACGGCTATCTCAAGGTCACGCCGCCAGCGGCCGTTTGAAGGCAGCTCAGGGCTGCCGTTCGAACACGAGCCACGTCCCGTGGTGCGCGCGCAGTTGGAAGTGCCGCAGCATGATCTCGGTGAACTTGGGCGGTGCGTTGCGCGCGAACACCAGCTGGTAACCCTGCGCCAGCAGGTCGCGTACCGAGTGCGGCTCCGCGAGTCGCACGCTCGCCTTGTACCGGACCGGCACCAGCGGCAGGTGCCACAGGTGCGGGCTCAGGCCGCCCTTCTGCAGTTGATAGTAGAAGACCTCGTGCCGATGCAGCTCGGGGAAGCACTCGGGATCGAGATAAGCGGATGTGTCGTCGAAGGCCACGGATGCGACTTTGCGCTCGGGCGCGAGCTTGGCGACGAGCGGCAGGATCTCGGCGGATTCGCGCGCGACTTGCGCTTGCAAGAGGGATGCGTCGAGCGTGAGCGCGAGAGCGGAAGCGACCACGACCGAGCGAGCCGCACGCCCCAGCGCGAAGCAACCGGCCATCGCCGCGAGCTGAAAGTACACCAGCGCCGCGACGCGCAGGTTGAAGTACGAGTAGCGACCGACCCAGAACGGTAGGAAGAAGCAAGCGGTCAGCAGGCCCAAGAGGCGCAGCACATCGCGGCGGTCGAGCACGTTGGTGCGTCGCGCGCTGGCGAGCGCTGCGAGCAGGCCCAGCCAGACCACCGCGTGCCAGGTGGCGCCGTGGCTGGCGCGCATGCCGGAGAAGATCTGTCGCAAGTAGTGGAGCGCGACCTCGGGGCCGAGCCAGTGCAGCTGGGAATTCGTGCTGCGGTAACAGAACACTTGCCACAGCACGAGCAGTGTCGACGCCAGGCACGCGGGGAGCAGCCGCATGCGTGCGAGCGTGGCCGAGCTTCGGGTGAGCGCAGCCTCGCACACCGCCATGCCGACGTAGGCCAAGACGCAGAACGGGTGGAAGAGCAGGATGACCAGCAATAGCCCCATGTGGCCGCACAGCTGCAGCGCGGTCCAGCGCGCGGTCGCGGCCGCGCGTAGCTGCTCCAGCGCGATCAGCAGTAGCGGTAAAGCGATGAGGTAGTTCAACAAGCCGTGGAAGTATTCCTGGTGCGTCGCCCACGGCAGCACCAGCAGCAAGCCCCACGGGGTGTGGGCGAAGCGTCGCGCCGCGCTCGCCACGAAGCCCGCCAGCAGGACGAAGTACGCGCTGACCAGCAACCGCCCCGCCGTGTCCAGCCCGAACACCGGCCCCAGCAGGCGCAGGACCCAGTAGCAGCCCGAGTATGGTTCAAGGTGCAGCTGCCACTCGTAATACCGGGACCAGATGTGCGCGCCATCGCCTTGCAGCACGGAAGCGATGAAGAGGTGTTGCGGATAGTCCTGCATCGGCAGCGCCGCGCAGGCCCAGACCGGCCACAAGCACAGCCCCAGCAGCACGAGCGTGCACACCTTGAAGATGCGGTCTTGCCCGGGGTCGCGGCGCGCCGGTGTCGGTGACGGGCACGTTCTGCCCGGGTCGTGCGCGCCAAGCGTCATGCCAGGTCGCGATGGTAGCCCACGCTCGCGTGTGCGGATACCGCGCGCACCGTGAACGCATGCCGCGAGCCTCCAGGTCAGGCTTGCATGGGCAGCTTTTTCCTTGGGGCAGCGCGCTTGTTCGGGGCACGCTGTGCGAGATGCTTGTGAGGATCCGCGCGCGCTTGGCTTCGCTCCTTCCGGCAGGCCTCGTGCTCTACGCCGGTGTGCTCGCGTGGCGCCCGCTCGACGAAGCCGACGTGTTCTTCCATCTCACGCTCGGGCGTGCGGTGCTGCGGCATGGCGCGCGTATGGTGCCCGAGCCGACTGCCTTCACGGACTTCACGGACCCGGCGGTCGCAGCAGAGTGGGGCTGGAGCGTGCTGTCGTACGCTGTCCAGCGCCTCGGCGGATTTTCGGCGCTGAGTCTGCTCGGGGTGCTGCTGTCGATGGCTGCCGCATTCACGCTGCTGCGCTTGGTGCGCGGCTACGCCAACGCCGAGCAGCGCTTCATTCAGGTGTTTGTGGCCCTGCTCGTGATCTGCGCCGTGCAGGCTCGCGTCGCGGTGCGACCGCAGCTGCTGCTGCTCGTCGGTCTGCCGGTCTATCTCCTGCTCACGCGCTCCTACGCGCGCGCGCCCTTGCCGCAGCGCCTCCGACTTGGGCTTGGGCTCGTCGCCGGCGTCGTGGTGTGGGCTCAGTTTCACGGCAGCTTCGTGCTGGCACCGGCGATCTTCGTGATTCAGGTGGCACGCAGACCAAGCGCCGCAGAACGAGCAACGCTGCGCGTCGACGGCCTGATCTTGCTACTGCTGCTCATGGCCATGGGCACGAGCGCTTACGGGCCCGACATCGCGCACTTCATCGGCTCGCATGCCGCGGGCGACGCGCCGCGCTTCGTCGCCGAGATGGCCGCCACGACCTGGCCGATGCTCGATCCCGCGGCCTCGCCGTTCGTCGCCGCCTACTGGCTCTTGTTGCTCACGGGCGCGGCCGGCATCGTGATCGCGCGCTCGCTGTTCTGGCGCGAGCTTCTGCTCTCCGCCCTCGGCGGCGCGCTGCTTGCCACGGCCAATCGTTTCGTCTCCGAGGCGGCGATCCTGGCCGTTCCGCTGGCGGCGCGCGCGAGCACGGTGATCGCCGCGCACCTGCAGCCAATCGCGGGCGTGGCGCAGCAACGTGTCGTAGTCGGCTTGCTCACGGCGCTCGGGACCGGGCTGCTCTGGTCGACGGCCAGCAGCATGCATGAGCTGCGTTGGCCCGTCGGGCGCCTCGGTTTGGGCGTCGGCGCGTTCCCCACGCAAGCGCCTGGCGTGCTGACCGGGCTGCCCGCGGGCACGGCCGTGTTCACCGACTATCCGAGCAGCGCGCCCCTCGGCTTTCTCGTCGATGGCCGGTTGCGCACCTTCGTCGATGGGCGCACGCCCCTGTACTTCGACGACACTGACTTTGCCGTGGAACGCGAGATGCTGCGCGATGGGCAGGCGATGCGCAACGGCCTGGCGCGCTATCACGCGCGCGCTGCCGTGGTGCGCCGCGACAGTCAGGCTTGCGTCGAGCTGGCTCGTCTGTGGCCGGTAGCGCTGGTCGAGCCGCTGTACACGACCTTCGTCGCCGACGCCCCGCCGCGACCGCTCACGACCATTCGCCCTTGTGGCCCGCGCTACGTCGAGACCGAGTCCTGCGCCCACCCGTCGCTCCTCGGGGCAGACATCGCCGTGGTGCGCGCTTCCGGCGCGCCCGAGCTGGCGCACTTTCTACGCATCGAGTCCGTGCTGCGCTGTGGTGGTGACGCGCGTTCGGCGCTTGGTGCGCTCGCAGCGCTCGCACCTTCGGCACGCGCGTACGGCCACGCGTTCGGACGGGTGCGCGCACAGGCCCTGATGCAAGCTTCTCGCTTCGACGAGGCAGCCGAGCTGATGATCGAGCTTCTGCGCTCCGGCGACGACGGAGCCGTCAACCTGTTGCGGACATCGACGGCCGGAGGCATGCCGCTCGGGCTGGTGGCGCGCGTGCTCATGGCTTACGTGAAAGAGAAGAGCGACGACACGGACGTCGGTGTGCGCGCGGTCCTGGCCGACGTGTGCGCGCGCATCGGTGACGTCGAGTGCGCACGCTTCAACGCGGCGCGCGTTGCGGTGCGTGGTCGACGAAGCGAGGCGCTGCAGTGGATCGCGCAGCACCATCCGTCGGCGCGCGTGCGCAACGACGCACGGCGCTGGCTCGAGCTGCTGTCCGCGAGCCCGGCGCCGTAGCTGGCGGTGCGTGTGCCCGCGGCGCGCGTGCTCAGCCTGGCTCGGCGTGCTCGTTCCAGGCGCGCTGCAGAGCCGCAAGCAGCACTTCGGGCGACTGCGCTCCGACCACGGCGTAACGTCGGTCGATCACGAACGCGGGCACGCCCTCGAGCCCGCGCGAACGGCCCGCCGAGGCCGTAACCATTTGCGAAGTGCAAGAGCCGATGTGCATCGAACGAGTTGCCCGGCTTGGCGCGATCGAAGCGGTAGTCGAGCCCCTCCTGCGCCGCCAACGCGGTGAACCGTGCGTGGGAGGCCTCGGCCTGCGCGCGACTCATGCCGTAGCGCTGGACGAGCAGGTCATCGACGCTGCCGTCGAAGACCGCGGGCGCGCTCGGGTCGAGCTGATGGCTGCGCCAGCGCACTCGCACGTGATCACTGTGCTCGAAGTCCGCCAGCGCGCGTTCGAGGCGCCGCTTGCCGATGTAGCACCACGGGCAGTACAGGTCCGACCAGACCTCGAGCTCGAGCGTCCTGCGCTCCGTGGTGCGCGCGCTGCCGCCACTCATCCTTCCGAGTCACCGTGCTTGGTTAGCAGGCGCTCGAGCAGGTGCTGGGAGTACTGGCTGACCTTGGTGAACACCACACCCATGCCGGGTGGGTCGTCCTGGATGCGCACTACCTTGCCGACGCCTTCGATGGTCTCGAGATCGTCCATGATCACGGTGAACTTCAAGTTCACCTCCGTGCCCACCGGCAACGGATCGGCTCGCTTCACGAACGCACCGGTCTTCGAGATGTTCGTGACGTACTCGCGGATGAAGTCGTCGAACGACTCGAACTCCTTGTTGATCGTCACGCGCGCTTCGCGGCGCTTCTGCTCGCTGCCCTGGTCGCCGCTGTCCTGTTCGCTGTCGGAGCTCATCACGCACCTTTGAGGTCGAACTGCTCGATGTGATATTCCTTGTGCGGCTTGACGACGATCTGGCGTGTGAAGCGATTCTGGGCCTCGTCGAGCGCGCCCTTGTGCTCGCGCTTGAGCATGTCGCAGATCGCCGGGTGGGCGTTCACGATCACCTTGTAGCCCGGCAGGCTGTCTTTCTCGCGGCGGATCTGGCGCACGATCTCGTGGCAGATCGTGGCCTTGGACTGCAGCTGGCCGGTGCCGTCGCAGTAGAAGCAGGGCTCGAAGAGCGTGCGGCCGAGCGACTCGCGCGTGCGCTTGCGGGTCATCTCGATGAGACCCAGATCGCTGATGCGTGTGATGGTCGTGGTCGCGCGATCTTTCTTAAGCGCCTCGACCAAGAGCTTGTACACGCGGTCGCGGTTCTTGGTGCGCTCCATGTCGATGAAGTCGAGCACGATCAGGCCGCCGATGTTGCGGAAGCGCAGCTGGTAGGCGATCTCCTGAACGGCTTCCACGTTCGTTTGGTAGATTGTCTCTTCGACGTCCTTGCCCTTGCCGGTGAAGCGGCCGGTGTTCACGTCGATCGCGGTGAGCGCCTCGGCCTGATCGATGATCAGATAGCCGCCCGATGCCAGCGGCACCTTGCGCGAGAGCGCGCGCGAGATCTCGTCCTCGATGCCGTACTCGTCGAAGATCGGATCGCGGCCCTGGTAGAGCTCGACATCGCCGACGCGCTCGGGCAAGAACGAGCCGATGAACGCACGCAGCCGCTCGTGCTCCGCCGGCGAGTCGATCACGAGCTTGTCGACGTTCTCGGTGAAGTAGTCACGCGCCACGCGCAGGATGATGTCGAGGTCTTCGTAGAGCAGCGCCGGCGCGGTCTTCACCTCGTTGCGGCGCTTGCTGCAGCTCTCCCACTGCTTGATCAGGTAGCCCACGTCGGCCTTGAGCTGTTTCTTGGTCAGGCCGGTGGCGACCGTGCGTACGATCAGGCCGCCTTGCGGTGGCTTCACGGCGTCGATCGCTTCGCGCAGGCGCTTGCGCTCGCCTTCGTTGCCGATGCGCTTGGAGATGCCGATGTGCTCGACCGTCGGCAGGTACACGACGTAGCGGCCGGGCAGCGCGATGTGGCTGGTGACGCGCGCGCCCTTGGTGCCGATCGGGCCCTTGCTGACCTGCACCATCAGCGACTGCCCTTCCTTGAGCACATCGCGGATCGGTGTGGCGCGCGTGACTTTCCTCGCGACAGCCTTGGGCTTGGGCTCGCCGTTTTCGGCGCCGTCCTCGGTGTGTTCGGCGCCGTCCTCGGCTTCCTCGCCGCCGTCCTCCGCACTCAGGAGGTTGTCCATGTCCTCTTGCGGCACGACGTCTTCGACGTGCAAGAACGCGGCGCGATCGAGCGAGATGTCGATGAACGCAGCCTGCATGCCCGGCAGCACACGCGTGACCTTGCCCAGGTACACGTTGCCGACGGGACTCTTGTCCTGGTCGCGCTCGACGAATAACTCTGTGATGCTGCCGCCCTCGATCAGAGCGACGCGGGTTTCTGAGATGTCGACGTTGATGACGAGTGAATTGCCTGCCATGGCTCCGGCGAAAATCTGGGGGAAAGGTTGTTCATGTGGGTGGGCGGATCGTGCCCGTGCTTGCGCCTCAGCGCGCCGCGCGAAACAGCGCAGCGAGCAGCGCAGGAAGGGTCGAGACCACGGTGGTCAAGGTGGCGGCGTGCTTTCTTTGGGCTCCCTCCATCCCGAGGAAGTCACGCGCACCGAGCGACCCAGAGCGGTAGGTGAGGGCGGCTGAAACGGCCACCGCCATCACCGAAATCACGGCCAGCGGGATGATGTTCACCACCCCACCGGCCACCACCGGCAAGACAGCTGCCGATGCGAAACGCGGAACCAAGTGCTTGAAGGCTTCTGGAGCCTCGATGAGACGCGGCAAGAGAGTCACGGCGAGTGCCGCCGAACCGACGTAGCCCGCGATCGCCGCAAGAACGGCGATCGTGACGTTGCCCACGGTCGCACCCGCGCGCAGCGCCGACCCGATCAAAGTGGCCACCGCCGAGATGGCCGCGATCGCGCCTGCATGCGCAATCGGCGAGGGCAGGGCCTCACCGCGGTCGCACGCGGCCGTCAGCCGGGGCCACGCGAGCTCCGGCACGACGATCAGCTTCAATGTCAACGCTGCGAGCAACAGGGAGGCTCCCTGCGAGCCGTGCAGCCCCCGCGCGTGTTCGCGCGAGGCGTCTGCAGGCCGCGGTAGCCGGGCGTCCCAACACTTTGTTGCAGCTGCCGCCGCCGCCGCCGAGCCAGGCCGTGAAGCCCATGCTCGGTGCGCTGCGTGGCTGCCCGCGCAGGGTCACCCGAAGTGGTGCGGCCTAGTTGGTTTCGAAGATCTCTTCGATCTCCGCCTGGACCTTGTCTTCGCTCTTCTCGCGGGTAACGGCGATCTCCTTGACGATCAGCGCGCGCGCGGTCTCGAGCATGCGACGCTCTCCGAAGGACAGCGACTTCTCGGCCTTGAGCCGATACAGGTCACGCATCACTTCGGCCACGTCGAAGACGGAACCAGTTTTGATTTTGTCCATGAAACCGCGGTAGCGGCGATTCCACGTTTGATTGTCGAAAGCGATCGTACGCTCGCGCAGGATCGCGAAAATCTCTTCGATCTCCTCCTCGCTGATGGGAGGACGCAGGCCCACGCTCTTGGCGTTGGCCACGGGCACCATGATCTTGCGATTGGTGTCGAGAATCCGCAGCACGTAGAACTTCAGGCGGTTGCCCGCGATGTCCTTTTCCTCGATGGAGATGACTTCGGCGACGCCTTGGGCCGGATAAACGGCCTTGTCGCCCACTTTGAACAGTTGCTTTTCGGTACGGGCCTGCATTTCGCACTCCCTGTTGCTTGATACTGATCGAAAACCCTATTAGGACCCGGCTTCAGGCGTGGTTAGTGGCACGTGATGTCGGGGGTGCTCGCCGCCATTTGCTACTGCCTGGCGATGCTTCTGGCCCGGTTCATGTTCATGGGGCCGGTGCAGTAGAATCATTCGCCGGTTGGCGCGCAGAGCACGGGTCGCAGCAAATCCTACTCAGAACCACGCGTCGGGTCAACTGGAAACTGGCTCAGCCAGCGCACGGCCAGGCCCATGCGTACGCCGCCGTTTGACACTGTGATTTCAGACGCTTCCGCCACTTTCACCAGACCGAGCAGCAGCAGCGCGCCGGTGACAATTACATCTGCACGGCCCGGATCGAGCCCCGGGATCAGGTGTCGCTCGGCCAGCGGCATGGCCGCGAGCTTGCTCGTCAGCGCTCGCAAGTGCGTAACGGACACGCGCGCGCCGTGAATGCGTTTGGGGTCGTAGGGGGCGACCTTACCGATGATGGCTGCGAGCGTGGTCGCCGTGCCAGCGATGGCAACCAGCGGCGCGCTCGGCTTCACGGCAGATGCCGCGAGCGCGCGCGCCACATCGGCCTCCACGGCAGCCAGCTGCGTGGCGGTGGCCGGTGCGGTCACGCCGTGACGCTCGGTCAAGCGCACCGCACCGATGTCGAGGCTCACGCTCGCCACGATGCGACCCTGCTGACCGCGCACGATCTCGGTGCTGCCACCACCGATGTCGACGACGCACAGCTCGCCTGTGTGCAGCTGCAGGCCCTGCGTTGCGCCCAGGTACGTGAGCTCGGCTTCTTCGCTGCCGCTGATCACCGCGAGCGGCGTGCCCAGAATGCGCTCGGCTTGCGTGAGGAAGTGCGCTGCATTCTTCGCATCGCGCGCCGCGCTCGTGCCCACCGCCTGGATCTCGGCGCCCAGCTCGTGCGCTCTGCGCGCGTATTCCGTGAGCACGGTCAGCGTGCGCGCGACGGCCGCGTCGTCCAGACGCTGCGTGCGATCGATGCCTTGTCCCAGGCGCGTGATCGTCGCGCGGTCCTCGAGCACTTGCACTTGCCCGTCTGCACCGCGACGAGCGACCTGCATCAGCACCGAGTTGGTGCCGACGTCGATCGTCGCGAGCAGCCGTGACGTTCCGCGGTTTTCAGCAGACACCGAGCGCGTAGCTCAGTTCGTCATGTCTTTGAGCTGCGACAGATCGGGCAGCTCGTCGAGGTTCGGCATCAGCACGATCTCGATGCGACGATTCTGTGCACGACCCTCGGGCGTGTCGTTGCTCGCGGCCGCCTGCGTGTCGGCATAACCCGCGGCCGAGAAGCGATTGGCCGGCACGCCGTGCTCCGACAAGAACATCGCGACCGTGACGGCGCGCGCCGTGGACAGGTGCCAGTTCGACGGGAACTTCGCGCTCTTGATCGGGATGTTGTCGGTGTGGCCCGCAATCTGGAAGTCGCGATCGGGAATCGAAGAGAGCACGGAGGCGACCTCGGTGAGGGCGGCCTGGCCTTCAGGCTTCAAGTCGGCTTTGCCCGAGTCGAAGAGGATGTTCTCGGACAGCTCGACCACCATGCGGCCACGCACGATGCGCACGCGCAGCTTGCCCGACGCGATCATCTTGTTGAAGCGCTCGAGCATGTTGCGGAAGGTCTGCAGACGCTGTTGCGCTTGCAGCTGCTTCGCCTTCAGCTCTTCGACGAGCTTGTTCATCGCTTCGACGTTGCGCTTCTGATCCTCCACGTTCATGCCCATCTGACGCAGCTGCTCGGTCATCTGAGCGTTCTCGGAGCTGAGCACCTTGAAGCGGTCTTGCAGCTCCTTGTGCTTGCCCTCGAGGCCGTCGAGCGCCTTGGTCAGCTGATCGACGCGGTCCTTCTGGGCCTGCATCTCTTCTTCGGAGTAGCCGCAGCCCACGAGGCCAGTAAGGCCCAGCGTGCTCACGAGCGCCAATACGGTTGCGAACGCAAAAGCTTTGGAACGGTTCATCGCACCTTCTCGCTGGTGGGACGGGCCCACAAACCGCAGCCCGCAATCGAGCGGCGAACTTAGGTCTGCGCTGTCGGAGCTGTCAACGATCCGGGCCGCCCAGGGTGATCTGATCTCGATTTTCGGCCGAAACTACCCACTCACAGCCGAAACAACCACTCTGACTGCAATGAAAATTCATTAGTAATTTCAGTAGCTTGAAAAGGTGATCGGCCAGTAATCGTACAAAGAGCAATAAGTTATGTACAATTTATAGGTTCTCGGTATTGACACGTGGCATCACACTACAATAGGTTACTTTCATCCTACGACCATAGGAGGGTACGTATGGCAGCGAAGAAACGAAAGAAGGCCGCCAAGAAGGCGACCAAGGCAGCCGGTAAGGCAACAAAGCGCAAGGCTGGCAAGCGCAAGGCCGCTAAAAAGGGCGGCAAGCGCAAGGCCGCCAAAAAAAAAAGTAAGTAAGCGCGCGCCTGCAAAGGCGAAGGGTTCGGCTAAGAAGACCGTGAAAGCCAAGCCCGCGAAGAAGAAGGCGGCGAAGGTCGGCGCTATGCGTCAACCGGAGCCGGTCAGCGAAGCAGCCGTGACGCCCGATGTGGTCACGAGCTTCGCCTCGACAGCTGACTTTTCTTCGTCCAACTGAGAGGCTTCGTCCTCGAAGGTTTCAAGAGCGGTTGTGTAATTGCCGTCGGCACTAACGTGCCGGCGGCTTTTCACTTAAAGACCTAATCGCGGCGCGCTTTGGGGTCCATCCGCGGCTTACGTTCTCGGCCCGTCGGTCACCGTACATGAGTACGGCTCCCTCCGGTCCTGCGGGCGCGCTCGCGGCTGAACCCCAATTCGCGCCGCTTGCTTCAGCGATTCCGCGAGGAGTGCGGGGATCGTTCCGCGGATGGGTCGCTTGGTTGCTGCGAGCGCGGTTGCTGCTGGCGGCGCTTGGGTCGGAGCAGCTGAGGGCGGCGGCGCTAGTCGGGGGGGAGCTCGGTGGCTAGCAGATGTTTCAGGCGCAGCGGGTCGAGTCGGAGGCGCAGCACTTTCTCGTTGTCGACCTGCACGGAGCCGGGGGCGGAGCCTTTGGCTTTGCGGATGTGACGGCGGTCGGCGTGGGTCACGTCGACCAGGGGCTCGCCGCGGCTCTCGCTGAAGTGAGCGGCGAGGTGGGCGGCATCGAGCAGCAAGTCTGGCGGACAGTTCTCGCCGCGTGACAGTGGCACCACGACGTGGGCACCCGTGACGTCGCGGGCGTGCAACCACAGGTCGTGGGGGCGCGCGTGCTCGAGCGTGAGGGCGTCGTTGTCGGCGGCGCCTTTGCCGACCAGGATCGCCCGGTCCTGGAAGCCACGCAGCTCGCGGTACGGCTTGCGTGGGCTCTTGCGTTTGGCCTTGCCGCCGTCAGCTGCGGGCTCGAGCCCGCGCGCGCCCAGCTTGCGAGCTTCGGCTTGCAGCGCTTGCAGCTGCTCGGGCTCGCGCGCGACAGCGACCGCGGCCTGCAGCTCCGCGATCTGCGATAGCTCGACGCGCGTCTGCGCCAGTCGCTCGGCGGCGAGCTTGGCGCCGCGTTCGAAGCGTCGCGCACGCTGAAACCAGCCCTCGGCCTGCGCCTGCGCGCCGAGCGCAGGGTCGAGCGAGATGTCGACCCAGTCCGGCGGATCTTGTGTGAAGTCCTGCAAGCGTGCGTTGCTAGCCCCGCGCGCGATGGCGTGGAGATTCGCGAGCAGGAGCGTGGCGCGTGCGCGCAGCGCGCTCGCTTGCTGTGCGCGCGCAGCGTCGCCCTCGATCGCCTGCAGCCGCCGGCTCGCGCGCTTGTGCGTCGTGGCCAGGCTACGCAGCAGCGCAGCGCGTCCGGACTCCAGGCTCGCGCTGCTGAGCCGGCCAAGCAGCGCCTCTCCTACAGCCTCGAGCGCTTCGAGCGACGCGTGCCAGGGCTCGCTCGCGCAGGCTTGCGCTTGCAGCACTGCGGTTGGCGCATGCGCCGGCCGATGCAGGCTCGCGAGCAGCTGGCCGCGGGCATCGAGCAACACGACGTTTGCTGTCGTGCCCGGCTCGAAACGCAGGGTCTTTTCGCCGTCGGCTCGCGTGGCTCGTAGCTCGAGCAGCGCAGCATGGCTGCGCTGCAGGCAAGCCAGCCGCGCACCGCCCAGCTCCTTGCGTAGCTTCTGGACGAAGCTCGAAGCGGCCGCGCCTTTCGGTCGCTCGGTCACCAAGCCGACGCCGGCCGCGCCGGCGCGCAGCGAGACCACGAGCGTGCGCTTGTAGCGCGGAGCGATCAGCGTGATCGTGAAGAGCTCAGCGAACGGCGCGTCGATGCGCTGGATCCGCGCACCGAGCAGCGAATCGACCGGCGTCATGGCGAGTCGGCGTCGGCATCCTCGTCGTCCGCGTCTTCGTCTGTCTCGCCGTCGTCGTCCTCGTCCGACGCCTCGTCTTCGCTCGGCGCGACATCCCCGGGCGCGAGGCCGAAGAGCTGCTGGTCCGCAGCAATCTGCATGAGGCGCCGCGCGATGTCGAACGCGCGCGCGGCGTCCACGCTGACGAAGGCCTGGGTGGTGGGTGCGCCGCCGATCACCGCGAGCGCGTCTTCGAGCGCTGCCGGCGAGAAGCTCGAGCGATGCCCCATGGCACGCAGCTGCGCGTAGACGATGTCGCCCGTGGGCCGAGGCATCTCGAGAGGATCGAAGGCGCGCACGATGCCCAGACGCGTGCACAGCTCGTTGGTGTCGTCGGGCTCCCACAGGCCTGCGGGGGACCACACGTAAAAGCGACCCGCGCTGCGCGGCAGACGCGCGACGTAGGCGGCCAGCAGCTCACGGCTGCGGGGGCCAGGCGTGAGATCGCCAGGGGTCGGCAGGACCACGGCGCGCGCTCCGACCGCGTCGGCGGCTTGGATCAGCCACTCGAGCGACGCATCGAGCTCTGGATCGCTGCGCAGCGGCCCGCGCTTGCTCACCACGCTGGCGCGTGGTGCACGCAAGGCCACCTGGAAGTCGGCGGGCAGCTTGGCGCGCCAGCTCACGAGGGTGGCAGCTCGCGGCAAGGGAGCGCGCAAGGTGAGCTCGGCGAAGCGGAGCGCCTGCACATACTTGCGGCCGGGGACGCGGTCGAGAAGGGAGCCTGTGAGCAACATGATGGATCGGTGGTGCGCGGTGGCAGTGAGTTGTCGGGCGGGGCTTGGGGCCCCCGGGCTTTGTCGGGGCCAGAGCGTTGCAGCTCCTTGCCTCCGCGTCCACCCGAGCCGCGCGGATGCGGCGCACGGAGAATTGACGGATCCCCGCGAGATCCTCTACAAATGTCGCACAGGTGGTGAGCTTGGCCGGGCCCCGATGGGCGCGGTCGGCGTGGGAAAGGGACGAGCGCCCGATCCGGGGCCGCGATGCGCGAGGCCTTGCCATACCGGGGGCGTTCTTCGCCATGGAAACCGACGTCGGATTCGCGTGCGGCGCTTGCGACGCATGGAGCCCACTCGATCAAACGAGTTGCCCGGCGTGCGGTCACGACCTCACAACCCTCGGCGAGGTCCCGCAAGGCGGTGACCAGGCCGGGCGAAGCGTGGTATCAGGGGCGGGCGAAGCGGCCCAGACGTCGTCCAGCGCACAACTGTCCGAGGAAGAGCTGATGGACCAAGCACGCAACTACGTATGCAAGGAGTGCTCGACCGCCGTCCCGTCGGGGCACAAGTTCTGCGGCACGTGTGGCGCTTCCGTGCCCCCCGAAGTCGTGGAGCTGCGCACCAAGTACTTCGGGACCATGCAAACGCCTGGCAAGGCGCGCTTGATCCTGATCCGCGGTGAGGGTGGCGTCGATGGCCTGAGCTACATGCTCCAGGGCACCGAGCACCTCGCCGGCCGCGAAGACGGCCAGATTCTGTTCCCCGAGGACAACTGGCTGTCGCCGCGTCACGCGAATTTCGTGTACGAGGGTGGGCAGCTCGTGGTGCGCGACGAAGACAGCCTCAACGGCGTCTACGTGCGCGTACGGGCGCCGGTGGCCCTGACCTACGGCGACACGTTTCTGTGCGGCGAGCAGCTCTTCCGGATCGAGCCGGCGCCGCGGGACACCGCCGGCCCGTCGCCCGATCAAACCTATTTCTACTCCTCGCCGCGCAAGCGCTACACCTTCAAGCTCGTGCAACTGCTCACCGGCGGCGCAACCGGCATCGCCTTCTGTGCCACGGGTGCATCGGCGCAGGTCGGCCGTGAAGAGTGTGACCTCAACTTCCCCACGGACGTGTACATGTCCGGCACCCATGCCAAGCTCGAGCAAGTGAGCGACGGCGTGTTCAACCTGATCGACAGCGAATCCAAGAACGGCACCTACGTGCGCATCACGGCGCCTGCGCGCTTGCAGCACGGCGCCTATCTGTTCCTCGGCAGGGAGCTCCTGCGCGTGGAGATGACAGCGTGACCCTACCCGCAGAGCTGACGCGCTGCGCGTGCGGAAATTACCTTAGGCGTGTGTGTGACAGGAGGCTTCGGTGATCGTCTGCCCCAGGTGCAGCAAAGAAAACCAGGACCATTACAAGTTCTGTCTGGGCTGTGGCTCCGAGCTCCCGCGTGAAGCGGCTGCGCCGAAGAATTTCTCGGCGCGGACGCCGCCTTCGGCCATGCCCGCGGTCACGCCTGCAGCTGCGCCCGCTCGCGCTCCGGAGAAGAATCTCCAGTTCGCGGCGACCCAGCAGGGCAGCTTGTCCAATCCGCCCGCACCGCTGCCACGCGGCTCCGTCGCGCAGGCTGCGCCTGCTCCCGTGGTTTCGCGCCCCGTCTCGGCGCCCGCGCCTGCACCCGTGCCGGCGCCCGTCGCCAGCGTGGTGCATGCGTGCCCCAGCTGTAGCAACCCCGTGCCGCTCGACTTCAAGTTCTGCGGCACCTGCGGTCATCGCATGACGCCGGGTGTTGCACCCGTGGCCGCTGCGCCTGCACCTGCGCCCGTACCCATGCCTGCAGCCGCACCTGCAGTCGTGGCTCGGCCGCCCCGCGGCACGGTCGTCGTGATCAACCCCGACGGCAGCGAAGGCGACAGCTTCCCGCTGGCCGATGGCAACACCACGATCGGTCGCGACGCTGGCGCGGTGTTCGCTGCAGACGCCTACCTCTCGCCCGTGCACGCAACCTTCTCGTTCGCGGGTGCCGTGTGCTCCGTCAAGGACGAGGGCAGCCTCAACGGCGTCTACGTCAAGCTCAAGCGCGACACGCCGGTCAAGCTGCAAGATGGCGACATCTTCCGCATCGGTCAGGAAATCCTGCGCTACGAGGCCATCAGTGGGCCGCAGCTCGTCCATGGCGTCGAGCCGATGGGCAGCCCGAACCCGGGCTACGTCGGTCGTCTATCGCTGGTGATCGGTCGCGAGTCCACGGGCAACGCGCACCTGGTGCCACGCGACGGCATGCACATGGGTCGCGAGCGCGGCGAAGCCATCTTCCCGGATGACGGCTACGTTTCGGGTCTGCACTGCCGCGTGCACCACGACGGCCAGAGCGCCGTGCTCACCGACGTCGGCAGCAGCAACGGAACGTTTCTGCGCATCCGTGGCCAGCGACAGGTCGTCAGCGGTGACCTCCTACTCATGGGCCAGCAACTCTTCCGCGTGCAGTTCTGATCGCGGCGCGGTCTCTTCACACCCGCCCACCCCCATCCGCGGCTTACGTTCTCGCTTCCTCGGTCACCGTACGTGAGTACGGCTCCCTCGGGCGCTGCGGGCGCGCTCGCGGCTAGAGGCCAATTCGCGCCGCTTGCGTTGGTGTCGGTGCGGGCGTGCTCGTTGTCGCTGTGGGCGCGCTCGCAGCTGGAGGCCAAATCGCGCCGCTCGCGTTGGTGTCGGTGGAGCGCAGAGGGGGATGAGCGGCGTTTGAGGCCAATTCGCCCTGTTCGCGGCAGGGCACGAAGCCATCGCTTTGGCGAGGTCGTGCTGGGGCGCGGCCAAGCACGTACCGTTGGGGGAACGTGCATCTCGTCTGCACGAGCACGCGAACGTGCTCCGAGGGGTCGCCATGCGGAACGCGCGCAGGACCACCCCAGCACGTCCGATCAGCGCCTCGACTACGTCAACTTCGCAAGGAAGTCGTCGATGCACGCGTTGATGAGCTCCGGCTGCTCGCTGGGCGCGGCGTGACTGGCGCCGCGGAGCTCGCGGTACACCGCGCCGGGGATCTGCTCGGCCATGTGCTTGGTGACGTCGCGCGGGGTGAAGGTGTCCCGCTCAGCTGCGATCACGAGCGTCGGCACGCGGATGCTGCCCAGCATATCTTCGGCGCTGTGCTCGCCGGCGTGCTGCAACATTGTGAGGTAGACGTCGAGCTCGATATCGGACAGATGCTCGACGTAGAGCCGGAAGTCTTCAGGGCGCAGCGTTGCGCCATCGATCTCGCGCAACCAGCTCGCCACGCGGTAGCTGAGCGCAGGCGGCAAGCGGCCCCACAGCGCGCGCGCCAGCGCCCCGTACTTGCGCGTGTTGGTGATCAGCGTGGGTAGCACGCGCGAGAGGATGTCGGTGCCGTGGAAAGTGTGCGTGATGCGGCCGTAGCTCCCGCACGCAAGCACGAGCGCACGCACGCGCTCGGGATGTGTGCGGTAAAGCTCCAGCGCGACCTGACTGCCCATCGAATGCGTGAGCAGCACGGCGCGCTCGATCTGCGCCTTGTCCAGCACGCGCAGCACGTCGTCGCTCAACGTTTCGATGTCGGCGGCGGTGGGATCCACCGGCGCACCGCTGCGGCCGTGGCCACGGTAGTGGCAGTGCACGACGCGATAGTGCAGAGCCAGGTGCGGCTGGATGTGCACCCACGCCCACCCGTCGCAGCCGATGCCATCAAGCAGGACGAGCGCTGCTCCCGTCCCCCGCGAACCGTAGAACAGCTTGGTGCCGTCTGCGGCGGAGGCGAAACCGCGCTCGTCGTAATGCATGGCCTACGTTGAAAGCGTGCGCGCGTCGCTCTTCACTCGCCAAGTACCAGAAGCACCAAGCACGAAGAAGCACGACGCGCGCACGACAGGCTCACGCCTCGTCGGGATTGTCGTCCTCGGCGCCGTCGGCCACGTCGTTCACCGACGGCAAGCGCCGGATGTCGGGCAAGCCGATCTTGACGCAGCGCTGCACGATCCAGGAAAGGGACCGATCCAAACGGGCAGCTTCCTTCTGAATTTCCTGCAGCATGGTCTCTGGAAAGTAGAGGCTCTGCTTCCGCTTATCTGTCGCTGACATGCGCCCTTTCTCCTCGTGTCGAAACCGAGTGGCTAAGCCCTCGAAGTGGATCTGGTGCAATGTGCTGCTTATCGTAGCCTTTGCTACGAATGCATTAGAGTACGACCGCGCACGCCGTGTCAACGAAACATGATGCGTCGCGCACACGGAAACACCGTTTTGCGACGAGTCGATCCCGCCGGGAGGTTTGGATGAGTTTTCAGAGGCGCTGCCACGCCGCATGGGCCTGCACTTCGCACGGAGTCGCGATCTGCGCGGTGCTGCTCATCGCTGCGGCTGGTGCGCGAGCTGACGAAGCGGCCGGTGCAGGGCCGTACCCGCGCCTTGCCACTTTCGCGCGAGCGCTCGCGCACATCGAGAACAGCTACGTCGGCGAGGTCGATCAGGACGCGCTGATCGACGGTGCCATTCGTGGGATGTTGAAGGTGCTGGACCCACATTCGGCGTACCTCGATCCGAAGCAACTGCACATGCTCGAGAGCGACACGGAGGGGCGCTTCGGCGGTGTCGGCGTCGAGATCGATCTCAGTGATGGCTGGCTCACCGTGGTGCGCGTCATGCCGCAAGGTCCGGCTGCACGCGCGGGCCTCTTGCCTGGCGACCGCTTCCTCACCATCGAGGGCAACTCCGCGCGCGACCTGCCATTCGACGAGGCCATCGAGAAGATGCGCGGCGAGCCGGGCACGCAGGTGCACATCATGCTGCGTCGTCGTGGTGTGCCGGAAGCCGTGGCCGTCACGCTCACGCGCGAGATCATCGCGGTCGAGGCGGTGACCGCGCGGGTGCTGCCTGATCGCGTCGTCTACGTGCAGCTGCGCGAGTTCCAGGAGAACACAGCGTCGGACCTGCGGCGCGTGCTCGACGAAGCGGTGGAGCGCACGGCGGCGCAAGGTGGCGTGCGCGGCGTGCTGCTCGACTTGCGCGACAACCCCGGCGGACTGCTCAGCTCCGCCGTGCTCGTGGCAGATGAGTTCTTGAGCGACGGCGTGATCGTTTCTACGCGCGCTCGCGGTGGCAAGCTCTTGCGCGAGAACCGAGCGACGGCCGCCGGGACGCGGCCGGGCTGGCCGCTCGTGTTACTCGTGAACGGTTACTCGGCAAGCGCCTCGGAGATCGTCGCCGGCGCGTTGCACGATCACAAGCGCGCGGTGCTCGTGGGTACTCGCACCTTCGGCAAAGGCAGCGTGCAGAACGTCATCGATCTGCCGGACGGCAGCGCACTGAAGCTGACGACCGCGCTATACTACACGCCCAGCGGCAGCTCGATCCAGGCCAAGGGCATCGAGCCCGACGTGGTCGTCGAGCAGTTGGACTCGAAGGTCTTGCGCGAGGCGCGGCTGGGCGGCGGCGAGCTCACGGAGGCCTCGCTCGAAGGTCATCTCCTGGTCGGGCCGAGCACCCCCGTCGCGCCGACGAGTGGGCAGGGCGATCGTGCTGCTCCCAAACGCGCAGTGGTCGGAGCTTCGGGCCCCGCGTTCGCCGACGACTACCAAGCCATGATGGCCTATCAAGTGCTCAAGGCACTGATCGCTAGCGCACCGGGAGCACGCTGATGCAACCCGGGTCGCAGAGGCCAGGCGCTGTCTAGTGCATCAGGCCGAGGTAGATGGCTACGCCCACGCCGATGCCGCCGATCACGAGCATGCCGAGGCAGCCGAGCGCGACCCACAGCCATGTCTTGCTGGTCTGCGCGAGTGGCGCGCCGCCTGGACCCGTGTGGTGCGCGGCGGCGTGATGCGGCCGTGCGGGCTCGTCGGATCGCCCGGCCGGCGCCATCGGATCGCCCGGCAGGTACTTCTTGTGCTCTTGGTCGCCGGAGGCAGCCTCGGGGGCAGGCGCAGGCGGCTTGTGCGACGCGGGGCCTGCAGCTGCTGGCTGCGAGGGCAACACGAACGCAGCCTGCGCCGGCGCAGTGGCCGCAAACGCCATCTTCTTGCGCTCTTCGCCGCCTGCGGCGGCTGCGGCGGGCAGAGCGACCGGCTGCGCGGCAGGCACGTTCGCGGCGAGCATCGTGGCCTTCAGCCCGTGCTTGGGCCCCGGCGTCGACGGGGCGGCCGGCACACTTGCGACCGGCGTAGCCGCTGGCGTCGACGCCGCCGCGGGCGCGACCGGCACAGGAGAGGACGCCGTCACCGGGGACGGTGTCATGATCATCGTGCCCTTGAAGCGCACGGGAGCCGCGCTCTTCTCTTTGGCCGCGAGCTCGTGGCCACAGTGCACGCACTTGATGGCCTCTGCGGTCGCTGGCTTCCCACATTCAGGACAAAAGGCCATACGCGATTCCGACCCGCGGGCAGAGTGCAGACCCCAGGGTGCGCTCCTTGCACTGCGTAGAGTGTCGTGACTGCCGAAAAATCGTAACGTGTCTGGATCAGAGAGGGAAGGGGGAAGTTGTCCAAGCGCACTTGCGTTGACCCCGATCGCAGCGCGCTAGACGTGCGAAAAGCCAGCGCGTTTTGCCTGCTCGCGGGCCGCAGTGCGTCCTTGACAGAGGCGCTCGCTGCGGCCTAGCGTTCCGCCCGCTGACAGTGGCCCGACGCGCTGCACGTGGCTACGTAACGCGCACGCATCACGGCCGCACGACCGCACCGCCCGGGTGACACCGCGCGGACTCGCCCCAGCGGTGTCGCGGTGTCGCGGTCTCACTGGCAGGTCTCGTGAGCTGGTTCGTCGAGCTGGTTCTCAAGTTCTCAAGTTCTCAAGTTCTCAAGGCACATCGCGGAGCAGCCTGCTGCACTCCGGATGCACGGATGGTTTCTAGGTTAGTTGGAGCACGAGCAGACCGGTCATGACGTTCACGCTCTCCGCGGAATCCGAGAAGATCGTCGATGAGCTGCTGACGCGCTATCCCACCAAGCGCGCGTCCTGCTTGCCATTGTTGCACCTGTGTCAACGCCAGGAGGGCTGGGTCAGCCCCGGGGTCGTCGAGTACGTCGCCAAGCGACTCGACATGCCCACCAGCGAAGTCACCGGCGTCGTCACCTTCTATACGATGTACCACCAGCAAGCCGTCGCCCCGAACGTGGTTTGGGTGTGTCGCACGCTCTCGTGCGATCTGCGCGGCGGGCGCGAGATCCAGAAGCATCTCGAAAAGCGCTTCGGCTGCGGCGCGGGCGGCACCAGCAAGGACGGCAAGTTCACGCTGAAGACCGCCGAGTGTCTGGCGGCCTGCGGTCAGGCGCCGATGGTGCAGATCAACGACGACTACCACGAGAATCTCACGCTCGAATCGCTGGATCGCCTGATCGACGAGATCGCGGCCACGACCGTGGTGACACCCGCAGCAGGGGGCAAGAGCTAGCCCATGGCCGACTTTCCCAAAGTGATCAGCGCTCGCTACGGCTTGCCCGGCAGCCACACGCTCAAGGTGGCCGAGCAACACGGCGCCTATTCGTCCGCGCGCCAGGCCTTCACCACCATGAAGCCCGAGCAGATCGCGGCCGAAGTCAAAGACGCCAACATCCGCGGTCGCGGTGGCGCAGGCTTTCCCGCCGGCGTGAAGTGGGGCTTCCTGCCCAAGGATTCCAAGCTCACGCCCTACCTCGTGATCAACGCCGACGAGGGCGAGCCCGGCACGTTCAAGGATCGCACGATCATGGAGCTCGACCCGCACCGGCTGGTCGAGGGTTGCCTGATCGCGATGCGCGCGGTCGGCGCACACGTTTGTTACATCTACGTGCGCTGCGAGCTGGTGAAGTCGATCCAGCGGCTCGAGGCCGCCATCGAGGAAGCCAGCGAGCGCGGCTACGTCGGCAAGCAGCCGTTCGGCGTGGATCATCCCACGGAGATCTACGTGCACATGGGCGCGGGCGCGTACATCTGCGGCGAAGAGACGGCGCTGCTCAACTCGCTCGAAGGCATGCGCGGCGAGCCGCGGCTCAAGCCGCCGTTCCCTGCCGTGAAGGGCGCGTTCGGTGCACCGACGATCGTGAACAACGTCGAGACCGTCGCCTCCGTGCCCGACATCATTCGCATGGGCGGCAAGGCCTGGTCCGACCAGAGTCGGCTGCCGCGCGACGGCGGGACGCGCCTGTACGGCGTGAGCGGTCACGTGAAGAAGCCCGGCGTGTACGAAGCCCCCGTGGGTCTCACGCTGCGCGAGCTCATCTACGATTTCGGCGGCGGCATGTTGCACGCCGACCGTCCGATCAAAGCGATCATTCCCGGCGGTTCGTCCACGCCCGTGCTGCGGCCAGGCGATCTGGTGAACGCGCCCGACGCCGCGCATCCACTGCATCCATGGCACGGCAAGACGCACCTCGACGTGCCGATGGGTGTGGATACGTTCCGCGCGCTCGGCACCATGCTGGGCACTTGCTGCGCGATCGTCATGGACGACTCGGTCAACATGGTCGAGGTCGCGCGCAACCTGATGCACTTCTATTCGCACGAGTCGTGCGGGCAGTGCACGCCGTGCCGCGAAGGCACCGGCTGGTTGCACGACGTGCTCAAGAATCTGTGCGACGGCAAGGGCAAGGTGCAGGACGTGGATCTGCTGGTCGAGATCGCGAACAACATGATGGGCAACACCATCTGCGCGTTCGCCGACGGCACAGCCATGCCGATGCTCGGCCTCTTGCAGAAGTTCCGCGAGGAGTTCGTGGCCGTGGCCAAGGCGGGCGTTGCACCGCACAGCCTCGGCGCCACGGCACGCGCGCTCGGAGGTGTATCGTGAGCGGCGGCGGCGAAGCACTGTTTGCGTTCTGCGCGCTGGTCGCGCTGCTCTCTGCGCTGGGCACCGTGGCCCTGCACAGCCCGATCCGCGCGGCGATGTCGCTGCTCGTGCACATCATCTCGCTCTCCGGCCTCTTCCTCCTGTTGCACGCGCAGCTGCTGGCAGCGCTGCAGCTCCTGGTCTACGCGGGCGCGATCGTCGTGCTCTTCGTGTTCGTCATCATGATGATCGGGCCATCGGTGCCCGAGCCACCCACGATGCGCGGCATGGCCACCAAAACGGTGTCCGTCGCGATCATGGTCGTGCTCACCGCCATCCTCGCCTTCTCGCTCATGCCCGTGCACATGCCCTTGATCGATCTCGGCCCGTGTCTGGCCGGCGAAGGCGCCGAGTGCGATCAGTTCGGCGGCGTGGGCGCCATGGCGCAGAGCTTGTTCATGGACGAGCTGGTGCCCTTCGAGTTGATCTCGGTGTTGCTCACCGTCGCGATCGTGGGCGCCATCGCGGTTGCACGCGGTCGGTCGACACAAGAGCAGGCGTTGGCGCAAGCCAAGCGCGAGGCCCAGGCCTCGGCGCTGGCCGAGCAGACCGCACGCGAGCAGGCCATGGCGGCCGAGGTCGCGGCCCACGGCGGACACGGCTAGGGGAGACGTCATGCAGATCGAGCTCGGTCATTATCTGGCGCTCTCGGCCATCGTGTTCGGCATCGGCGCGATCGGCTTTCTGGTGCGCCGCAACGTGCTGGTGCAGCTGATGTGCATCGAGTTGATGCTCAACTCGGTGAACCTGATGCTCGTCGCGTTCAACCGCTACATGCCCGACAACCACGCCGGGCAGCTCTTCGCCTTCTTCGTCATCGCCATCGCTGCGGCCGAGGCCGCGGTGGGCTTGGCGATCGTCATCAGCATGTTTCGTCTGCGCAAGACCGTGCATTCGGACCGCGCAGACACTTTGAGGCATTAATGACATACCCACGAAACAGCCTTCGGCTTTTCGCGTAGGATCCCCATGCACGACCCCAAGCTGTTGCTCGGCATCGTCCTGTTTCCGCTGGTTGGCGCGATCGTCAACGGCTTCTTCGGGCGTGGCGCTGGCCGTCAAACGGTGCACGCCGTGGCTGTCGCCTCGGTCGCCATGTCGTTCGCGTGCGCGGTCACGATGTTCCTGGAGCTGGTGCACCTGCGTCACGCCGACGAGCACGCCTCGCTGTCGTACACAGCCTATGAGTGGTTCTCGATCAGCGTGCGCGGCCACAACGTGGGCGTGCCCGTGCGCTTCGTGATGGATGCGCTCAGCGGCGTGATGAGCCTGGTCGTCACCGGCATCGGTCTGCTCATCCACATCTACAGCACCGGTTACATGAGCGAGGAGAAGTCGTACGCGCGCTTCTTCGCGTACCTGAACCTCTTCACCGCATCAATGCTCATCCTGGTCCTCGGCTCGAGCCTGCCGCTCATGTTCGTCGGCTGGGAGGGCGTGGGCGTCTGCTCGTACCTCTTGATCGGCTTCTGGTTCGAGACCGCGGCGTACGCGGCCGCCGGTCGCAAGGCCTTCGTCGCCAACCGCATCGGTGACTTCGGCGTGCTGATGGGCATGTTCCTGCTCGTGAGCGCGGCCGGCACCTTCGAGTTCGCCGGCATCAATCATTTCGCGCGCGACCACGCCGCGGCGCTCACCTCGGCGGTGAGCCTGGTCGGTCCCACCGGTGTGCCTTACTTCACGCTCTCGAGCATCAGCCTCGCCACGCTGGCCACGCTCTTCTTGTTCCTCGGCTGCACCGGCAAGAGCGCGCAGCTGCCGCTGTTCGTGTGGCTGCCCGACGCCATGGCTGGCCCCACGCCGGTCTCCGCGCTCATCCACGCGGCGACCATGGTGACCTCGGGCATCTACCTGGTCTGCCGCCTGTCGCCGGTGTTCGTGCTCGCGCCTCACACCATGGCCGTGATCGCCGTCACCGGCACGCTCACCGCGTTGCTCGGCGCCACCGTGGGCCTCGTGCAGAACGACATCAAGAAGATCCTGGCCTACTCCACCGTGAGTCAGCTGGGCTTCATGTTCGCCGCCGTTGGCTGCGGTGCGTTTGCCGCGGGTTTCATGCACGTCTACACGCACGCCTTCTTCAAGGCCTGCTTGTTCCTTGGTGCCGGCTCGGTGATGCACGCCGTAGGTGCGCACGGCGATGCCGACATCCGCACGCTCGGCGGCCTGCGCAAGTACATGCCGCGGACGCGCATCACCTTCCTCGTCAGCTGCATGGCGATCGCGGGCGTGCCGCTCTTCTCGGGCTTCTTCTCGAAGGACGAGATCCTGGTCGGTGCGCTGGCCTCGAGTGAGTACTTCACCTTCGCGCCCTGGCTCGGGCCCACGATCTTCGGTGCGCTCTTCGTCGGCGCCACGATGACGGCGTTCTACATGTTCCGCCTGTACTTCCTCACGTTCAGTGGCGAGTACCGCGGCGGGCCGCACCACGATGATCACGGCGCACACGGTGCACACGGTGCACACGGTGCACACGACGAGCACGCGCATCACGACCCGCACGAGTCGCCGGCCGCGATGGTCGTGCCGCTGATCGTGCTCGCGATCGGTGCCTTCGGCGCCGGCTACGTCTGGGTGGGCCTGGCGCACTTCGAGCCGTGGGTGACGTGGCTCGAGCCCGCGCTCGGCTCGATCCACGTCGAGCCCGCGCACAACGTCGCATACATCGCGACTGGCTTCGGAACCACGGCCTGCGCGCTCGGCATCTTCACGGCCTACAGCTGGTACTACAAGGGCAGCGAGCTCCCCGCGAAGCTGGCGCTGCAGTTCCCGCGCCTGCACGCGCTGCTCATGGACAAGTGGCGCGTCGACGGTCTGTACGACCACACGATCCTCGCGTTCTCGCGCTTTCTCGGCACGCTCTCGTCGAACTTCGACAAGTTCATCGTCGACGGCATCCTCACCAACCTCACCTCCGGCTTCGTGGTGCTGTGCAGCGGCCTCTTCACGCGCTTGCAGACCGGCCTCGTGCACACGTACGGTGCGGTCATGGCCGCCGGCACCTTGGCCGTCGTGTTCTTCTTCATCATGCCGCACCCGCATCCCAGCGTGGTCGGTGAGCCTGCTGGCCTCAGCGTCAACTTCGAGGCCGACAAGGGTCTGGCCTACGAGTACCGCTGGGATTTCGACGGCGACGGCAAGTACGACACCGAGTGGCAGCCCACGGCGGCGGCCTCGCACACCTACCGCGACGACGAGCTTCGCGGCGGCTTCGTGGCCTTGCTCGAAGGCGCCGACTACGGCACCAGCACCCGCAGCCATCACCTGATGGCCGGCGAGAAGCTCGAGCTCTCGCTCTCCGACCTCGGCGAGTGGCAGGCCGACGCCAAGAACAAGCAGCCGCCCACGGTCGTGGCCGACAAAGATGGCCTCGTAGTGCATCCCAACGGCGCAGTCGTGCGCAAGGGTCAAGCGCTGCAGGCCAGCAATGCGGCCGTCCACGTCGGTCGCGGCGAGCACGTGAGCATCGGTGGGGCCCGCCTGTCGGTGGCCGGTTCAGTGCGGCCACGCCTGGCCGTGCGCAACGCCTTCGGGATGGAACGCGCGCGCTCCATGCGCCTGTCGCTACCCCTGATCGAAGATCGCTTGCACGCCGAAGTGATCATGCCCCAAGGAGCGGCGCGATGAGCCAGCACCTGATATCGCTCTTGCTCGCCTTGCCGCTGCTCGCGGCGCTCGTGGTGCTCTTCGCGCCACGCCAGATGGTCGGCTTCATCCGTGGCTTCACGGTGCTGGCGATGCTCATCGAGTTCGTCGCCTCGCTCGGCCTGCTCGACGGCAACTACGCCAGCGCCGCGTTCCAGTTTCCCGAGCGTCACGCGCTCGTGCCCACGTACGGCATCACCTACTCGGTGGGTGTCGACGGCATCTCGCTGTGGCTGGTGCTGCTGACCACGTTCATCACGCCGCTGGCCACCTACGCCTCGTGGACACACATCGGCATGAAGGTGAAGGAGTACGCGATCTGCTTGCTCCTGCTCGAAGGTGCCATGCTCGGCGCGTTCTTCGCGCTCGACCTCTTCATCTTCTACGTGTTCTGGGAACTCATGCTCGTGCCCATGGTGCTGATCATCGGCATCTGGGGCGGCGTGCAGCGCATCTACGCGGCGGTGAAGTTCTTTCTCTTCACCATGGTCGGCAGCGTGCTGATGCTGGTGGCCATCTTGTACCTGGTTGCGCAGTACAAGGCGCAGACCGGCCACTACAGCTTCGAGATCTCGGAGCTGAAGCTCCTGCTCTTGCCGGTCAAGACGCAGCTGTGGTTGTTCTCGGCGTTCGCCTTGGCGTTCGCGATCAAAGTGCCGATGTTCCCGTTCCACACCTGGTTGCCCGACGCGCACGTGCAGGCGCCCACGGGTGGCTCGGTGATCCTGGCGGCCGTGCTGCTGAAGCTCGGCACCTACGGCTTCCTGCGCTTCGCCATGCCGCTGTTCCCCTCGGGCAGCCACCGCATGGGCCCGTACATCGCGGGCCTCGCGGTCACGGGCATCATCTACGGCGCCTACTGCGCCTGGGTGCAGCAAGACGTGAAGAAGCTGGTCGCGTACTCCTCGGTCAGCCACCTCGGGTTCGTGATGCTCGGCATCTACAGCATCACCTCGCAAGGTCTGTCTGGCTCCATCCTGCAGATGGTCAACCACGGCATCTCCACCGGCGCGCTCTTCTTGCTCGTCGGTGTGATCTACGAGCGCCGCCACACGCGCAACCTCGATGAGTTCGGCGGCCTCGCGAAGGTGATGCCCGCATACGCGGCGGTGTTCGTGATCGTCACCATGAGCTCGGTCGGTCTGCCCACCACCAACGGCTTCATCGGCGAGTTCATGATCCTCGCGGGCGCGTTCATGTCCGAGCACCTCGGCGCCAACGGCCCGGTGTGCGCGTTCTTCGCGGCGACCGGTGTGATCCTGGCCGCGGTCTACATGCTGCACGCCGTGCTCAAGATGTTCTGGGGCCCACTCACCAACCCCGAGAACGAAGGCTTGGCCGATCTCACGCGTCGCGAGGGCATCGCGCTTGCGCCGCTTCTGCTCCTCATCTTCTACATCGGCTTGTTCCCGAACCAGCTGCTGACGTCGATGAGGGCGTCGGTCGACACCTTCGCCAGCGAGTACACCGCCAAGCTCGCGGCGGGCGATCAGCATCCGACCACGCGCGACATGCTGCAGCCCGCGCAGGTGCCCGAGGACGAGCTGCCCGCAGCTCCGAAGACCGCACACCTGGACTTCGCACCGCGCCAATTGAACGCAAGAGTCGTAGGAGGCCAGCCATGACCGGCTCGCTGGCAACTGCCATGGCATCGTGGATTCCGCTGATGCCGCTGCTCGTGGTCGCCGTCGGCGGCTTCGCGCTGATGATCGTGGACGCCGTTTCCACCGAGAAGGCCGAGCTCGCAACGCTCAGCTCGGTCGTGCTCTTCTCCGCGGGTGCCATTGCCGCGGTGCTTGCAAGCGGGAAGGGTCTGGCGCCGGCGCCGGCCGGTGTGGCGGGCTACCTCGCCGTCGGTCAGATGTCGCAGTTCTGGAACGCCACCATCTGCTGTGGCGCGGGCATGTCGGCGTTGCTCGCTGGCGGCTACCTGCACGAGCACGCGCTCGAGCGTGGCGAGTTCTACGCGCTGATCGTGCTCAGCGCGTTCGGCGCGATGGTGCTGGCCGCGGCCACGGATCTCTTGTCGATCTTCATCGGCCTCGAGACCATGTCGCTCGGCGTCTACAGCATGGTCGCCTACCGCCGGGGTAGCCCGCGCGCCGCTGAGGGCGGCCTCAAGTACTTTCTGCTCGGTTCGTTCGCGGCTGCCATCTTCTTGTTCGGTGCCGCGTTGATCTACGGCGCCACGGGGCACACCGATCTCGCAGGCATCGGCCAGAGCATCCACGACGGTCACGCCAACGTGCGCCTGGTGGTGCTCGGCATGCTCATGCTGCTGGTCGGTCTCACGTTCAAGGTCAGCGCGGTGCCGTTCCACATGTGGACGCCTGACGCCTACGAGGGTGCGGTCACGCCCGCCACCACGTTCATGTCGGTGGTCGTGAAGACCGCCGCGTTCGCCGTGCTGATGCGCGTGGTGCTCACCTGCTTTTCCGACGAGCTGTCCGCGAACTTGGGCACCGGCTGGCCTGGCGTGCTCGCGCCGATGGCGGCGGTGACCATGGTCTACGGCAACTTCGCTGCGTCGCAGCAAGCCAACGTCAAGCGCATGCTGGCGTACTCGTCGATCGCCCACGCCGGCTACATCCTGGTCGGCGTCGTCACGCTCTACTCGGCCGACGCGCAAGTGCGGCAGACCGCCGTCAGCGGCGTGATGTTCTACCTGCTCGCCTACACGGTCTCGAACGTGCTCGCGTTCGGCTCGCTGATCGCGCTGGGCTCCTACGGCAAGGAAGCCGTGACCTACGAAGACCTGGCCGGTGCTGGTCGTCGGCATCCGCTCGCCGCGTTGCCGTTCGTGCTGGGCGTGCTCTCGCTGATGGGCTTCCCGCCGACCGCGGGATTCCTGGGCAAGTGGTACGTGTTCAGCGCAGCGCTCTCGTCCGGCGATTCGCTCTTGTGGCTGGTCATCGTCGGAGTGCTCTCGAGCGTCGTGGGCGCGTACTACTACCTGCGCGTGATCGTGTTCCTGTTCATGAAGTCGCCCGAGCCGGGTGCTGCCGTCGCCGTGCCGATGCGTTCCGGTTACGTGGCGCTGGCGCTCGTGCTCTCCGGCTACTTCGTGCTGAAGATGGGCGTCACGCCCGCGCACTACATCGACCTGGCACTCTCCGCCGCGAGCAAGCTCGGCTAGATGCGGACACGCGGCAACGTTGCGGCGCGCCACGCGCTCGGGGTCTGCATGGTGCTTGCGCTGGCCGGTGGCCACGGCTGCGAGCACCACGACTACTCCAAGGAGAAGGGGCCAAGCTTCGCGAGCCCATCGGCTGCGCCGCCAGCAGCTGCAGCCCCAGCCAAGGCGGTGCTAACCGGCTTCGTGCGCCTCGCCGACGGCGCCACGCTGCCCTCGTATCCGGCCGAGGCGATGGAGCGCGTCGTCACGACGCATGGTGATCCGGTCACGTTCCCTCCGATCTGCACGCCGCCCAAGAAGACCGACCGCATGCCCGTGCGCCTCACGCCCGACGGCAAGCTGATCGGCGTGATGATCGCCGCCAGCGAGTTCAAGCGTTCGCCCGAGCGCGCGGCGAAGACCTACGACGTGGTGATCAAGGATTGTCGGCTCACGCCGAGCCTGGTCGTCGCCATGAAGGGCGACAGCCTGAGCATCAAGAACCAGGTCAACTTCCCCCTGATGCCCGAGCTCGGTGCGGTGACGCTGAGCAAGACGCTGATGCCCGGCCAGGACAAGGAAGTGAAGCTCTCCGAGGCGGGCGTCAAGCCCGTGCTGTGTGGCTTCATCGCGCCTTGTGGTCGCACCGACGTGGTGGTGCTCAACCACCCCGTGTACGCCGTGACCGGGGAAGACGGCAGCTTTCGCATCGACGACTTCCCCGCGGACGAGAACGTGAAGATCGATGCCTGGCATCCGCTGTTCAACTCGCAAGAGCTTTCTCTGCGCGTGGAGCGCGGTCAGACCAAGAGCGTCGAGCTGACGATCGCTCCGCTCGGTCAGCCCGCGCCGAGCGCGCCTGCTGCGACGCCGACACAGAAGTAACCCGGTCGAACGCATTCGCACCCGGTGCGATGTGTGTGTGTGTCGAGCCCAGCTCCGGGGCCGCGCGGGCCAATCGCGTGCGGGGCGCGGCCGGCGAATCGGTGTCCGCATCCTGCCACGCGCCGGGTCAGTCCAGTGCCCAGAAGCGGGCGATCAAGCGACAGCGGCCGTCACAGCGCGCCTTGCGTAGCAACGAGGTCACGTGATGCTCTATGTTCGCCTCGCTGCAGGCCAGCTTCACCGCGATCTCTTTGTTGGCATCGCCCGCGGCGAGGTGGCGCAGCACATCGCGCTCGCGGCGGGTCGGTTTCCAGTGTGCTGCTGCTCGCTGCAATCGGAGCTCGAGGCCGTCGGCCTGGTCGCGCAGCACGATCACGAAGAGCTCTGGCAAGCCGGGGGCGGCCACGGGGGTGCTGATGCTCGGGCCGTGCGTGCCGTCGATCGCAGACAGCAGGCGCGCCGTAAGCCCGTGCGGGTCCTGATCGAAGAGCGTGCGTCCGGCCACGTTTGCGTGGGCGATGCGGCCGGTTGGACGCGCGACGAACGCAGGTGCCCCGAGCAAGTCGAGCGCCGCCGGCAGGCCCAGGCGAGCCGCATTGGTGTCGAGCAGCATGCGCTGTACGCTAAGCCTGCGCTGCAGGGCGGGCACGAGCGCGGCGAGCAGAGCTTTCTCCCGTTCCTCGAACGGAGTCTGCCGGAAACCGCCGACCCAGGCGAGCAGTATGGGCCCGTCACAGATCAGCACGCGTAGCTGGTCGTGATCGGGCACGCCGCACTGCGCCAAGGTTTCTTCCACGCTGCAGCGCGTGCCGGCCGCGTGGCTGTGCAGCTCTGCAAGCCGGTAGACCTGGTTTCGTTGGGCCGGCTCGGGTTGCAGCAGATTGTAGTGGAAGGGGTAGTGGCCCTGCCGCAGGGCGGCGTCGTAGGCGCGGACGAAGTCGGCGTCGGTGGAGCTCGCTTCGCCCACGCTCCAGCTGTCATGACCGACACGCAGCGGTCGGCAGATCGTCAGGTGGGTGCACTCGAGCAGCTGCTGCAGGGCCGGGGCGAGCCACGCTGGGGCCGGCTCCGGCGTGAGCGCCGCTGCGTCCACAGTTGTCAGGCGTGCTTCGAGCTGCTCGAGCTGTCGCTGGTCGCGACGGCCGAGTGGTTGCAGGGCGGGGATTGGTCGCTTCGTCGCCACGGCACCTCGGGCTAACCCTAGTAGCGTTCTTGGTCAGTCACAAGTAGGACAAGCCGGCGTCTAGAGAGTGGCCATCGGCACACGGCGAGGCTGGCTGCGCATCCAGCACCCGCCGCCGACGGCTGCGGTCATCGGGCGTCCGGGGGATTCGGAGATGATCTGGGGGAGCGTGGTTTCGGCGTTGTTTCGGCACGTGGGCGTCGACGCCTGCCGCCGTTGGCTGCCCGCGACCGGCTGGCGCCACGCTCAGCCCTGGCCGCTGCTGGCGCAGCGCGGCTCACGGCTGCTCGTCGTCCTGGCGTGTGTCCTGCCCGCACTGCCCTTCTCCGGCTGCCACCGAGATGGCCCGTGCGCCCGGCGTCGCGCCGAGTTCAGGTCCCAGTGTCAGAGTTGGTGTCCGGTCGAGCTGCGCGGGTCGGCCGAGGAATGCGCCGTCAGCTGCGAGCGCATGGCTCGAGACTCGGTCAGCTGCCTCAAACGGATGTGATGCGATGTTGCGCGACGTGACGCAACGTCACGCGGCGTCACGCGACGACGCGCAGCGCTCTGCGTGTGCGAACGCTCGGCAGCGCCGAGAACGCACGCCGATACGCGCTGAACTTGCCGCCTGCGCGCACGGCCTCGAGCACGGCACGGCCTTCGCCGAGTGAGCCTTGCGCGAGCACGTACTCCACCCACGCCCAGCGCGCGCTGGTCGCGCGCACATCCACGCGACCCTGCAGGCCGCGACGCAGCCGGTCGAGCCGGTCTTCCACCACGTCGATGCCCGCAAACGCAGCGCCATCTAGCGGTGTATTGCGCTTGGCGACGAACGGGCTCACGCCCAGCGCCAGCGGGTGGATCTTCGAAAGCTCGGTCGCGAAGCCGATCAATTCGTCGATGTCGGCATCGGTCTCGTCCGGCAGGCCGACCATCATGTACACCTTCAGGTGGCGCAGGCCATGCGCCTTCACGAGCTCGGCGATGCGCAGGAAGTGCTTCTCCTTGGCCTTGCGGTCGATGCGGTCGCGCAGTCTCTGGCTCGAGGCATCGAGAGCCGTGGTGATCGCGCGCGCCCCGGCGTTCTTGAGCGCTCCGATGAACGCATCGTTCAGGCGGTCGGGCCGCAGCGACGACAGGCTGACCTGCCGACCCTGGCTGCCGAGCGTGTTCACGATCTTCACGATCTCGGGGTGGTCGCTGACGGCGGCGCCCACCAGGCCCACACGCATCGCGTCTTCGGGGATGCGCGCGAGGATGCGCTCGGCCGGCAGCACGCGCATGCCGCCGTTGGTGGAGCGACGCATCACGCAGTACTGGCAACCACGCGAACAACCGCGCTCGGCCTCGAGCAGGAACATGTCGGAGAGCTCGGTGTTGGGCGTGCGGATCGGCCCCCAGGCAGGCAAGCGTTCGTCGTCGGCCTGCGCGATGTGTGGCAGCTCCTGTCCGTGCAGGCTCGGCACGAAGCAGGATGGAATCTCGCGCGCCAGTGTTTCGAGCGCCTCCTGTCGGTTGCGCGCCGTGAACAGCACGTCGAGCACTGCGTGCACGGTCTGGTCGCTCTCGCCCATCAGGATCGCGTCGGCGAACGGCGCGAGCGGCAAGGGGTTACTGTTGGTGAGCGGCCCGCCGCACAGCACGAAGGGATGGCGCTCCGAGCGCTGCTCCGCGAGCGCCGGCATGCCCGCGAGCTCCAGGGTCTGGACAACGCCCGCCAGCTCGATCTCGTAGGCCACCGACAGCGCCACGACCGGGTAGTCACCGACGGGACGCTGGGCCTCGTAGGTGAGCAGCGGCACACGCGTGCGTTTGTAGTCTTCGAGGTCGTCCGGCAGGAACGCCCGCGCTGCGCTGCGCCCGGGGCTCTCGTTGATCTCGCGGTAGATGGTTTGGAACCCGAGCGACGACATGCCCACGTGGTAGGGGCTCGGGTACACGAGGGCCACGCACTGCGCCGCATCCTTGTGGATGGTGCCCAGCTCTTGCGCCAGTCGAGCCCTGATCACGCCGCGCGGGTCCATCGCGGGAATGTGTCATGCGGCGCGGGGTTCGACCATGCGATGTATTCACGGACGAGGGGGGCGATCGGCGAACGCCGCGCGGGAGGGGGTTGCGATTCGGGCCCGACAGGGTCCCCCCAGGGCGCGCGGCCGGCCTCGCAATGCGTATGTCAATGACGAGTTGCATCGGGCTCGCCGCTGGCGCGCGCCAAGCGGGGACCCACCGCGTCGGGCCCGAATCGCAACCCCCGCCGCGACGGCGTCACGTCGCGTCGTGCTTCGTTGCCCACCGAGCACCCTGACAGCGGGCACCACGCCAGCGCCACCAGCTACCGAATCTTGTGGAACATGCGCGGCCAGCGCAGCCCCTCGGGCCCGCTCGACCAGTAGATCGCCAGCGCGCGCCCCTTGATCCGGTTGACGGGAATCGCGCCCACCATCGGGTTTCGGCTGTCGTTGCTGTGATCGCGGTGATCACCCAGCACGTAGATGTGCCCGGGCGGCACCTGCGTGGGGATCGGCTCGGGCATGGCCCGGGCGGTACTGAGCAGGAAACTGTGGTCACCCACCTTCGATTCGTACACGCGGCAGTCCGGTTGCAGCTGACCGACGCCCGCGCTGCACGGCCCCACATCGGCCAGCGGCAGGGGGTTGCCGTTGCGGTACACGCGGTCGCCGCGCATCTCGATGAAGTCGCCGGCCACGCCGATCACACGCTTGACGATGTCGACGCCGTCGGCCGGGCTCTTGATGATCACCACGTTGCCCACGTCGGGAGCGCCCCAGCTGACCTCGGCTTGATCGCGCAGCGGCAGAAAGAGCCCGTACGAGAACTTCGAGACCACCACGCGGTCGCCGTTGAGCAAGGTGGGCTCCATCGACGGACCCTCGATCTCGAAGGCCTCGAACAGCGCCGTGCGGATCACGAGGGCCAAGAGCACCGCGCCGCCGATCGTCTTGAGGTTCGCGGCGATGCGCTCCCAGCGGCTCGGGTCCATCTCGTTGATGTTACGCGGCGCTGCGGGCTGCGAGATCTTCTGCGCGGGGTCTGCGGGGCTGCTCATCCATGTACCTGTGGGCCAAGGGGAAGATGCCGTGCGATGCCGGCTTCGCGCTCGGCCAGCGTGGCGAGGCGCGCGCGCGTCTCGGCCTTGCCGAAGCAGTCGGCGCTGAGCGACGAGAAGAGCGCGAAGTGGCGTGCCTCCGAGGCCATCAGCTCTCGGTAGAAGTTGCGTAGGTCGGCGTCGCGCAGCTGATCGGCCAGCAGCCGGAAGCGCTCGCACGAGCGCGCCTCGATCAGCGCGGCGCACAAGAGCTTGTCCATGAGCGGCGGGCGACCTTCGTGGTGATCCTGGCGAGCTGCCGCCGACAGGCGCGTGACGTAGCCGTCGGATGCGGGCAGACCCATGCGCAGCTGACGCGTTGCCAGGTGCTGGTGCACCTGCGCGAAGTGCTCGACCTCTTCCTGGGCCAATGCGTAGAGCGGAGCGACCAGCTGCGGCTGCTCCCCGGCGTAGCGCGCACACAGAGCCAACGCGCTCTGCGCGGCCTTGATCTCGCAGTGCGCATGGTCCGACAGCAGGCTGCCGAGATCGGCCTGGGCCGCTTCTACCCAGGACGGATCGGTTGGCGTCAGCAAAGCGAGCATGGGGCGAGCCTAGCGGCCTTGCAGTGGGCAAGCGCGACGGCGGCGGCCGCGGATCGATACCACGAGCGGCCGCGGCCGGCAGGCCGCAACACGCAAGCTTTGAGCCCGCCCCGCAGGTGGGTGTACCCTGGCTGCTAGCATGACGCGCAAGCTATTGGCACGCTGGGAGTGGGTCAAGGACACGGGTGGTTCGGCCGGCGTTTTGCTGGTGATCGCGCTGTTTGCAGGCTGCGGCTCCGCGCCGCCACCACCACCACAGACCGACCCGTACGGGCCGCGCGTCGCGCAGTGTGTCCAAATGCCCCATCCGGTCAGCGACATGGCCGAGGCGCACATGGTCGCGATGGACGCCGGTCCTGCGGTGCTTGGTTCCACCGAGGCCGAGCGGGCCCAGGCGCGCCGGGACTACGGGCAGGGTGGCGAGAAACTGTTCTCCGACGAAGCTCACGTGCGGCGCGCCCATCTCAGTGCGTTCCGCATCGACCGCACGCCCGTCACGATTGCCGCGTACCGCGAGCTGATCGAAGCGTGCGGGATCACGCCGCCGAACGTGCAAACGCTGACCCAGGCCGCATGGAACGCGCTGCAGCAGCGCCTGCACCTCAGCCACGGCTACGCGCAGATCGCGCGCTTTCTGTGGGACGACCACGACCCGCCGCCGGACCACGCGCGTCACCCGGTGGTGTTGGTCAACCAAGATGAGGCTGGCCTGTACTGCGCATGGCGCGGTGCGCGCTTGCCGAGTGCGGACGAGTGGGAGCGCGCGGCGCGTGGCCAGCAGGGTCGCATCTATCCGTGGGGCGACGGCTACGACCCCTTCCGCGTGAACACGGCCAAGCGCGCCACCGGTGAGCCGTTGCCGGTGGCCTCGCTGCCACAGGGCGCCACGCCCGACGGCATCTTCGATCTCGGCGGCAACGTGTACGAGCGCACGGTCAGCCCGGTGCCGGGCCGCAAGCACACGTTCGTGGTCAAGGGCAACGGCTGGGACGGTCGCGGCGGCTACGGTCGCGGCGCGGCGGCGCTCGCAGTGCAAGCCGACGCGCGCAGCGTGAACCTCGGCTTCCGCTGCGCGAGCGGCGAGGCGCAGTGACATGACGCGTTGCGTGCTGGCATTCGACACCTCGACGGAGCTCACATGCGTGGCCGTCACGCGTGCAGGGCAGCTGCTCGCCGAGGCCAGCACGGTGTCGGCCGATCGGCATGCGCAGACCCTCTTGCCGCGGGTCGAGCACTGCCTGCAGCAGGCGGGTCTGCGCGTTTCGGACCTCGACCTCTTCGTGGTCGGCGTGGGCCCGGGCTCGTTCACGGGTGTGCGCGTGGGCCTGGCCACCGCCAAGGGTTTCGCGCTCGCCACTGGCAAGCCACTGCGAGGCGTGTCCTCGCTGCCCTTGCTCGCGCGGCCCGCAGCGTCGCCGGGCAGCCTGGTCGCGCCGCTGCTCGATGCCCACAAGGGCGAGGTGTTCGCAGCCCTGTACGAACCCGATCCGGCCGGCGCGCTGCAAGTGCTGCTGCCTGCGTTCAACGCCACGCCCGCACTGGCCGCGCAGCGCTTGCTGCTCGCGGCGGCCGGCCGCCCCGTGCGCGTGCTCGGCGCCGGCCTGCGGCGCTACCTCGCAGAGCTGCAACCCGTGCTCGATGCAGCCAGCACCGAGCTGCTCGACCCGAGCTTCGACGTGCCTTCGGCCAGCGAGCTCGCGGCGCAAGGGCTCGCCTCGTTCGAGGCCCAGGGCCCGTCCGATCTCGTGCACCTTTTACCGCTGTACTTGCGCGGCAGCGACGCCCAGCTGCCCAAGGCCCCGTTGCGGCTGTGAGCGGCAGGCTCTTGGCTTTGGGCGCAGCCAGCGCGTAAGGTTGCTACGTTCTTTCGCCGGAGGGTTCGCTCATGCCGTCGTTCGACGTGGTCTCCAAGGTCCAGATGCACGAAGTCGACAACGCTTTGTTGCAAGCGCAGAAAGAGGTCATCACGCGCTACGACTTCCGCGACACCGGCGCGAGCATCGAGCGCACGGACGAGGGCATCGTGCTGCGCGCCAACAGCGAAGGTCGCGTGGAGGCGGCGCTCTCGGTGCTGCAGGAGAAGTTCGTGCGTCGCAAGCTCTCGGTGCGCAGCCTCGAGGTGCAGAAGACCGAGAAGGCGTCGGGCGGCACCTTTCGTCAGCTGCTCAAGCTCAACCAGGGCATCGACAAAGACAAGGCACGCGACGTCGTGAAGTACCTCAAGGACCAGAAGCTCAAGGTCCAGTCGGCCGTTCAGGGCGACGCCGTGCGCGTGAGCGGCAAGCAGCGCGACGACCTACAGGACTGCATGAAGGCGCTGCGCGCCCACGACTTCGGCATCGACCTGCAGTTCGAAAACTTCCGCGAGTAGGGCGGGTTTGCGCGCGCCCGGGTCGCGTTGCGCTCAGCGCGCGCTGCTCACCGGAGCTAGCGCTCATGTTTTCAAACCGTGCACAGAACCACACGCGAGGAAAGGCCCTGAGCTGGGTACGGGCGGGTGCACGAACGGGCCGACCGCCGCGAGTCTGGGCCAGCGCCGGTTCGCGAGTTAAGGCCCTTAGGCCGCGGACTGCGCAGCGGCCTTGAGCTGCCGGTAGGCGTACTCGTAGCGACGGGCCGCGCGCTCCCACGAGACGTCGGTGCGCATCACGCGCCGCCGCAGGGCATCGAACACCGGGGCTTGGCCGTAGGAGGCCACTGCACGCGCCGTGGTGGAGACGATTTCCTCGACGGTCTCGTCCTGCGCCACGAAGCCGTTACCGGTCTCGAGTTTGGCGTCAGCGTCGACGATCATGTCGGCGAGCGCGCCGACCGGCCGCACGATCGGCAGCGTACCGTAGCGAAGCGCGCAAAGCGCGAGGTCGATGGAGACGGGCTTGCGCGCCGGCAGGAGCAGGAAGTCGGCGCCGGCCAGAGCCAGGTGGCGCTCCTTGTCCGTGAAGCTGGTGCGCACGGCGATGCGCTCGGGCATGTCGGTCGCGAGCCCGCGCAGGGCCTTGGCCTGTTCGTCGTCGTTGGTGAGGAACAACAGCTGAAGCGCGTTGCGGAGCAGCTTCTCCGCGGCCTCGATGATCAGGTCGCCGCCGCGCGCGGGCGACAGCTCACCGAGCACCGCGACCAGGGGAGTGCCGTTCTGCACTGCCAGCCCCACGCCGAATTGCAACGCAGCTTTGCAGCGCGCTTTGCCGCTCATGTCGACCGGATCGAAGCGCGCGTTCAGGTTCGAATCCGTGAGCGGGTTCCAGATCGAGGCGTCCACACCGTTGACGATGCCGACCAGCCGATCGCCCTTGGCGTGCAGCATCGCGCCGAGCTCGCCGCTCGGGTCGCTCGCCCAGGCGCGCGCGGTGCTCGGGGCGTTGGCGATCACGAGGTTGGCGGCACGCGTGGCCGCACCCAAGAGTGAGTGGCTCGCGAGCGCATCACGCAAGGTGGCGGACAGGCCGAGCTTCTCCAGCTCGCTGCTCGACAGCCGCTTGTCATCGCCGAGATCGTGGATGGACAGCACGCGCGGCAGCTCGGGCAACAGAGCCTTGGTCTGCAAGAGCGCGAGGCCGGCCAGCGCGCCGTGCGCGTGCACAAGCTCGAAGGCGGGCTCGCGCTTGACGACGAGCTGCGCCACCGCACCGCCGAACACGGCCGCCGCCACCAGCTGCTGCTCGGTGCTGCCCTCGTGCGGGCCGCGTTCCGAGAACAGCTCGGGGTTGGCGAGGAAGATCAGGTCGACGCCGCCGGTGGTGCGCCCATCGTAGACGTGGCAGTTGTAGCTGCGGCCCGCGGCTTCGACGCTGAAGGTCGACAGGCGACGTGCCAGGGAGCGCGCCGTGGGGTCGATGCCCGCGTAGAGCGGCGAGACCACCGTGACCTTGTGGCCGATCCCACGCAGGGCCTTGGGCAAGGCAGCCGCGACCTCGGCCATGTCGGTGCTGGCGCTGAACGGAGCGAGCTCGGAGGTTACGAAAAGGATCTCCACGGCGGCGGAACATACACGCAACTGGGGCGAAAGTTGAGTTGAGAGGCCCGCTTTGGTCGGTTTGTCCGCGCTTCTTCGCGGCAGGGCGTCGGGTTGGGTTGCAAAACCGGGGGGTCTTGGGCATATCCGCCGGGCGTGACCACCCCCCAAGGCGAACGCAACTCCCTGGCCGCCGCTGCGGTCGCTAACGTCTGCGTCCTGGGCGCAACCGGCATGCTGGGCCGCGCCCTGTGCGCCTCGCTCGAGCAGGCGGGGGTCAAAGTCACACGCTATTCGCGCGCCGAGCGGCCGGGCTTCGCCCACTGGAACCCCGATCGCAACGAGCTCGATCGCGCGCCGCTCGAACGCGCCGACGCCGTGGTGAACCTGGCAGGCGAGGGGATCGCCGACAAGCGCTGGACCAAGGCGCGCAAGCGCGTGCTGCGCGAGAGCCGCGTGCACAGCACGGCTTTGCTGGCCCGCACGCTCGCCGAGCTGAGCGATCCCCCGAGCGTGCTGGTCAATGCCTCGGCCGTGGGCTTCTACGGCGATCGTGGTGAGGAGGCGGTCTACGAAGACAGCCCCGCAGGCACGGGTTTCCTCGCCGAGCTATGCGAGCAGTGGGAGCAAGCCACCGCCCCGGCGGCGCGGGCCGGTATTCGCGTGGCGATCCCGCGCATCGGCGTCGTGCTCACGCCCGAGGGCGGGGCGCTCGCGAAGCTTTTGCCGGTCTTTCGCCTGGGCCTCGGCGGCAACATCGGCTCCGGCGAGCAGCACATGCCCTGGATCGCCTTGCCCGATGCGGTCTCGGTGCTGCGCTTCCTGATCGTCTCGCGCGATCTCTCGGGCCCGGTGAACGCCGTCGCGCCCGAGGCCACCACCAACGAGCACTTCACCGACGCCCTGGCGCGCGCCACCCACCGGCCCGCGTTCATGCCGGTGCCGAGCCTGGCGTTGCGTGCGGTGCTGGGTGAGCTGAGCGAGGCGCTCCTGGAAGGCGCCAACGTGCGCCCGCGCGTGCTCGAGCAGGCGGGCTTTCGTTTCGAGTTGCCGCGCCTCGAAGATGCGCTCGACGCGCTCTTGCCGGCCGTCTGAGCCGCACTCGCGCTCCTGCGGCCGCGCGGCCGCGAGCAGGCCCGCGCTCAGCGCACGCGTGGTTTGCTCGGCTCGTCGTAGCGCTTGCGCTGCTCGGCGAGGTCGGCTTCGAGCTTCTCGGTGATGCCAGCATGCCGTACCGCCAGCATGCGTGCCGCCAGATACGCCGCGTTCTTCGCACCATCCACCGCCACGGTGGCGACCGGAATGCCTGGCGGCATCTGCACCGTGGCGAGCAGCGCATCGAGCCCAGACAGACCACCGTTCGAGAGCGGCACGCCGATCACCGGCAAGAGCGTCTGCGCAGCGACCGCGCCGGCCAGATGGGCCGCCATGCCCGCGCACGCGATGAACACCTCGACACCGCGCTTGGGTGCGCCCTTCACATACTCGGTCACGCGCTCGGGCGTGCGATGCGCGCTCAACACCAAAAGCTCGCTGCGGATGCCGAGCCCCGCGAGCACCTCCTGTGCCTCTTCGACGACCGGCAGGTCGCTCGCGCTGCCTGTCAGGATGCCGACGAGGGGTTTCTTCTCGGTGGTGGTGCTGGGCTTGGTGGCCATCGTGCTCGTCCCTTGGTGGTGGAAGACCGCATGTTGTACAGGGTTTGCCGGCGGCTGGGGAGCCCGAGCCCGGCGTCGACGCCACGCAGCCGGCCGGCCCGGTCTTGGTGTACCCTGGCAGGCATGAACTTGCGCCCCGCTCACGCTCTGACCGTCCCCGTGCTGCTCGCGCTTGCGTGTGGCCAGGCTGCTGCCCCCAAAGCCTCCGAGCCCGCAGCGCCGCTCGCGGCTGCGCCCGCTCCGCAAGAAGCGCCGCCTCCCGCAGCGCCGCCGGGCCCCGTGCTCGAAGCGCCGGCCGACCCGAACGAAGCCTGCGGCCAGATCCTCGTGGTGGCCTACAAGGGCGCCGAGCACGCCGCCGATTCGATCACGCGCGACAAGCCTGCCGCTTCGGCGCGCGCACAGCAGCTGCAGAAGACCGCCGCGAGTAGCAGCGACTTCGCCGCGCTCGCGAAGGAAAATTCAGACGCGCCGAGCAGCGCGCCGCGCGGCGGCGTCATGGGCACGTACAAGAAAGAGCAGTGGCCCGAGCTCTTCGCATCGATCAAGGAGCCGCTGTTCGCGCTCCAGGTGAACGAGACCGCTGGGCAGGCGGTCGAGGCGCCATTCGGCTTCGTCGTCGTGCATCGCTGCAAGGTCGCGAAGGCCCACGGCCGCCACGTGCTCATTCGCTTCAAGGGCGCCAAGAAGGCCGGCCCCGAGATCAAGCGCAGCGCCGACGACGCCAAGAAGCTCGCGGTCAAAGTGCAGCAGGAGCTCAGCCAGGGCGCCGACTTCGCCAGCATCGTGAAGAAGTATTCGGAAGACGCGAGCAAGACCCGTGGCGGTGACATCGGCGAGGTCGGCCGCGGCCTGCTCGCGCCCGCCTTCGAAGACGCGCTCTTCGCGCTCAAGGTCGGCGAGCTCAGCACCGTGGTGGAGACCGAGTTCGGCTTCCACGTGATCCAGCGCCTGCCCGACGAGGTGGCGCCGATCATGGCGCCGTGACGGGCGTCCAAGTGATCCGGGCGCCGGGCCTTTGTCGCTTGTCTCAGCCATCTTCCCCGCGGCAGACGCGAAGCGCTTTGCGCAGTGGTTCGGCCCGCGCTTGCCGGCCTTCGCGCGGCGCGCCGTGCCCAGGTTGTGGCTTGCGGCGGGGGTGTGTAACGTTGGCTGTGGTCGTGAGCGCGCGCCAAGCCGGCTCGGCGGCTGAACGCTGCGCACGCGCAGCGCCGACGCTGCGTGGCGTTGGGCCATCGCAACCGGGAGGAACGCATGGGTTTGGTGTCCAGATGGGTGGTCGTCGTGCTGACGTGCAGTGTCGTCGCCTGCGGCACCAACAAGTCCAGTGGCGCAACGGCGAGCGGTGCCGCCGGCAAACAGGCCGCAGCGGGGGCTGGCGGGGCAACGGCCACGGCCGGTCGCGCTAGCGCTGCGAGCGGCAGTGGTGCGACGGCCACGGCCGGAACCGGTAGCGCTGCCGCTGGCAGCGGCGCAACCGCCACCGCCGGAACCGGCAGCGCCAAAGCGGGCAGCGGTGGCAGCGGTGGCAGTGGCGGTGCAGCCGATGGCGGCGTCGATGGCGGCGCCGCGGCGGGCAGTGGGTCGGACGGCGGCTCGGGCGCTGCCATCCCGTGCACGGATGCCGAATGGACCGCGCAGTGCGGCAGCTCGTGCCCGTTTGCGCCGACGCAGATCGACTGTGCCGCCGCGTGCAAGAACCTGCCCTCGGTGTGTACAGCCAACTGTCCGCAGTGCGCGGGCGTGAGCCTGGATACTGCCAGCTGCATGGCGGGCTGCGCCCTGTACAAGGGTGTCACCTGCTACAACCGGCTCTTGGGTTGCTTTGTGAGCAACTCCACCTGCGAAACCGTCACTGCCTGCGCCAACGCGCACCACTGACACGGCGCGCACCGCGAGCGCTCACGCAAGCTGCCGTCAGCCGAGCGGCAGGTGCGTGCGTTCGTTGAGCGCGACGACTTTCCAGCCGCCGTGGGCTGCACGCTCCAGGGTGTGCAGCGCGCAGTGATCCACCTGGAACAAGAGCCGTGTTGCCGCCTGTGCTTCGTCGATGCCCAGAACATGGAAGATCAGCTGCATCACGGTCAGCTGGTGCGAGACCAGCAGCACGCGCTGGCCCGCGTGTTCGGCGACCACCTGCTCGAGGAACGTCGAGGCGCGCGCACGACACTGCGCGTAGGTCTCGCCGTCGGGCGGGCAGGCGTGCATTTCCATGCGTAGCAGCGCGGCGAATGCGTCCGGGAAGCGGGCCCTGGCCTCGCCGAAGGTGAGGCCGGTCAACTGACCCACGGAGCGCTCGCGCAGCGCGCTCGTGGAGCGCACGGAAAGTCTGGTGATCTCGGCGATCACGGCCGCAGTCTCGGCCGCGCGTACGAGATCCGACGCGTAGATCGCATCGATACCCGCCGCCTTCAGCTGCTGCGCGGCCGCGCGCGCCTGGACGCGACCGTGCTCGGTGAGCGGCGTGGGGCTATGCCCACCGAAGCGCTGCTCGCGGTTGCCTTCGCTCTCGCCGTGCCGACACAGGATGATGGTGGTCGTCCGTTCGGTAGGCACGGGTTGCGGCATGCAGAGCAGGGTCGCACCGGTGTCGCGGGTTGCCAAGTCGCCGGCGCAGCTCGCGCGCGAGCTTGCGACGCGTACCAGCACGGGGACACGCGCCGCACATGCCACCTGTCACCCGATGGGCACGCAGTCACGAGCACGTCAGGTGAGCATTTCTCGACGCGCCACCGCCATGGGAAGCTGTGTCTCGGACGGCGAGGCCGGCGCCGGGCGCCTCCAGCAAGGGAGCTTCCCATCGGCACAGCCTTCGCATAGCTTGCACGTGATGCTGGCGCTCAATTTAGCTCCACATGGCTTTCGTTCATCCGCTTCGGTCTTCGTATCCGGTTTCATTGGGAACGCCACCGCACGAGCTGGGAGTGAGACTATGGAACGCGATGTGCTCGAGGCTCCGACCGCCACATCCGGCGGCAAGCCCATGACCTTTCTCAACCGGGTCTTCAGCGGGGCTCGCGTGGTCGGGGCATTCGGCCGCGCCTCTGCTCTGCTACGCGAGGTCGAGGAGGAGCTGAAGGAGCAACTGCTGGACGTGGGGCCGAAGCCGAAGGCGCTGCGCTTTCCTCACCTGGAGCTCGCGCCGCAGGCCTACTGGGAGCGCAACTTCTTCAGCATCCTCTTCGTGTCCATCTTCCAGGCGATCGGCATCGAAGAAGCGCGCGTCCGCGACTACGCCGCGATCATTCACATGGTGCGAGGCATCGTCACGGCCACCGACAACATCCTCGACGACGAGGCCAAGGGTGCGCTGCTGGTCGATCTGGGCGCGGGGCGCGTGTTGCCCAACGTGCTGTCGATGCTGCTGCAGGCCGGCAGTCTGCAAGAGCGGCTGCGCAGCGTCACGGGCAGCGATCTCGAGGCGCGGCGCGCCTGGGGCGTGCTCATCGATCAGCTCTACGCGATCGGCGAGGAAGAGAGCGGCGAAGAGGCGGCGGTCGAAGAGGTGCTGCATCCAAAACGGCTGCTCGACGAGATCCATCGCTTTCGCGGCGCCAACCTGCTCTTGCTCGCATTCGTGGTGCCCGAGCTGAACGAGCCCGATCACGCGGACGCCATCGCGCATGCCAAGGCCGGTGTGTTCCGCATCGGCCTCGCGCTGCAGATCCTCGATGACCTGGCCGACTTCGAGGAGGATCTGCGACGCCGCAATCACAACGTGCTGCGCAGCTGGCTCGTGCACGGCTGTGGAACGGATGGAAGGGGAGGGCGCGCGATCGCCATCGCCGACTCGCAGCTCGCGGCGTACACGCCGGCCGAGCTCGCGGCGCCGCACGAGCTGTTTCCGCAGGCGACGGGCGAAGTCATGGTGATGGCGATCGAGCTGGCGCTGCGAGGCTTCGATCGCCTGCGCCAGACGGGGCACCCGCTGGATCGCGCCACTGCGCGTGAGCTGATGGCCGCGATGTTTCGGCTGCGCGGGCTGCCGCATCTGTGGGAACGCTACCTGGCTTTCTCCACCCGAGTCGACGACACGACCATCGAACCGTACTTCGAGGGACTATGAGCAGTGCGCAGCAACCCACAGCGCGAGCCAGCGGGCTCGCCACGACACAGGAGCTGATCGAGGAGCTGGAGCAAGCCAGGCCGATCATCGTGGTCGACGACGAAGACCGCGAAAACGAGGGCGACCTCATCATGGCGGCCGACCACGTGACGCCGGAGCAGATGGCCTTCACGATCCGCCACACCGGCGGCGTGGTCTGTCTGGCGATGCCGAACAGCCTGGCGGATCATCTCGAGCTACCCGCGATGGTTCAGAACAACACCGCGCGTCTGAAGACGGCGTACACGGTGTCGATCGAGGCCAAGCACGGGGTCACGACCGGCATCAGCGCGCAAGATCGCGTCACCACGATTCGCACGACCGTGAGCCGGGGCGTGACGGCGGCAGACCTCACGCGTCCCGGGCACGTGTTTCCGCTGCGTGCGCGCGATCGAGGTGTGCTGGAGCGCACCGGTCATACGGAGGCGGCAGTCGATCTCTGCCGGCTGGCCGGGCTCTCTGCGGTGGGCGCGATCAGCGAGCTGATGCACGACGACGGCACGCTGATGCGCTTGCCGGCGATCCTCGACTTCGCGCGCACGCACGGCCTGCGCGTGGGCACGATCGCGGATCTGGTCGCATATCGACTGCGCACCGAGTCCTTCGTCACGCACGTCGCGACCGCCCGGTTGCCCACCGAGCATGGCGAGTTCGACGTGCACGGGTTCAGAGACGAGCTGCGCGGTCAGGAGCACCTGGCGCTGAGCATGGGCGATATCCGCGACGGCCGCCCCGTGCTCGTGCGCGTGCACTCGGAGTGCCTGACCGGCGACACGCTCGGCTCGCTGCGTTGCGACTGCGGTCCGCAGCGGGTGGCAGCCCTGCAACGAATCGCTGCAGCAGGTCGTGGCGTGCTGCTGTACCTGCGGCAGGAGGGTCGCGGGATCGGCCTGCTCAACAAGCTTCGCGCCTATGCGTTGCAAGACGGCGGCGCCGACACAGTCGAGGCGAACACGCAACTGGGGTTCGGCGCCGACGAGCGCGACTACGCGGCGGGTGCGCAGATCCTGCGTGCGCTGGGCATCGAGCAAGTGCAGCTGATGACCAACAACCCGCACAAGCTCGCGGGCCTGACGCGGTTTGGAACCCGTGTGGTCGAGCGCGTGCCACTGCTGGTCGGCGGTGGCAAGCACAATCGCCGCTATCTCGCGACCAAGGCCGAGAAGCTTGGCCACATCTTGTACGAAACGCGTTCGGTGGAGCGGGTCACGCCGCTCGACGGCGAGTGAGGTGGAAGCTGTCGTGTCCACGCTCGACGTCCGCATGATGAAGCGCGCATTGCGCGCAGCCGAGCGCGGCGATCCAAGCCCCAATCCCCACGTGGGCGCAGTGCTCGCGCGCGGCGATCAGGTAATTTCCGTGGGCTACCACGCGTGCTGCGGCCAGGCGCATGCCGAAGTGGATGCCATCCGGCGAGCGGCTGGCAGCGTCCGCGGCGCGACGCTCTACGTGACGCTCGAGCCGTGCAACCACCATGGGCGCACGCCGCCCTGCACCGAGGCGATCCTCGCGGCCGGCATCGAGCGCGTGGTGGTGGGCTGCGAGGACCCGGCACCGCACGTGCCGGGCAGCGCCCGGCGGCTGCGCCGCGCCGGCGTGGAGGTCGTGGTTGGCGTGGAACGCGAGCGCGCACGCGCCATGATCGTGGACTTCGAGAAGTTCATGCTCCACGGCCTGCCTTACGTGACGCTGACGGCGGCGGCGACGCTCGCCGGGCGCGAGGCCGCCCGCAGCGGCAACGCGAAGCGACCTGGTGGGCGGGCTGCCGGCCGCAGCGCGCATCACTTGCGAGCGCAGGCGGACGCCGTGTTGGTCGGTGTCGGCACGGTGCTCGCCGATGATCCGGAGCTGACCGACGGTCTCGGACGCGGGCGAATTCCCTTGCGCGTCGTGCTCGACACGCAGCTACGAACCCCGCCATGCTCGAGGCTCGTGTCGACTGCGCCGCAAGTGCGCACGCTGATCTTGCACGGCAAAGCGGCGAGTCCGGTGCGGGCGCGCCGGCTGGCCGAGGCGGGTGTCGAGCTTGCGCGCGTGCGCACCAGCGCTTGCGGCCGGCTTGCGTTGCGCGATGTGCTTCGAACGCTGGCCAGGCGTGATGTCGTGCGCCTGCTCGTCGCGGGGGGAGCAGGCGTGCACGGCGCCTTCCTGGACGCCGGGCTTGCCGATCGCGTCGATGACTCCGTGCTCGTGGTCGGCCCGCTGCTGCGCCGCGCCTGAGCTCCGGGCTGCGGCGCACGCCGATCGAGTGGGGCGCGTGCTGCCTTCACGGCAACGGCTGATCCGACGCGGCGAACAGTGCCACCGAGCCGACCACCGTGCAGCGCACGTTGGCGAAGTGTGCGGCCAGCGCACGTCGCAGCCCAGCCTCGGTGTCGGTCAAGTTGTGAAAGCTGCCGATCAGATTGAACAGGTCGAGCATGCGGCGCGCGCGCCAGCTGCTCGCCGAGGCTTTCCCGAGAATCGTGCTGCCGAACAGGATCCCGTCCGGCGCGAGCACGGCTTTGAGATTGCCGATCACGACCTGCTTCTGTTCGAAGCCACCGGGCAGACAGTGCAGCACGTAGTTGAGGCAGATGCTCTCGAACGGGCATGCGACCGGCGGCAGCGGTAAGAAGAGGTTGTGGTGGAGCAGCGTCGGTTGGTAGCTGCGCAGCCGGCGTGCCGACCACTTCAGGCTCGACGGGCTGTAGTCGAGCAGGGTCAGCATGGGTGGTTGGTGAGAACCGCGCTGCGCAGCGGCGGGGATGCAATGTGCTGGCAGGTGGCCGGTGCCGCAGCCAGCCTCGAGATGAACGTCGCGCACGTGGCGTCGGTAGAAGTCTTTGATGCTCTCGCTCGGGCACTGCCAGATGCCAGGATTCCAGATCCCGTAAACACCGACGTCGTACAGGGACAGAATGCCCACGTTGTACGGCCGCACGGCGCGCCAGACTTCCCGGTCGAACTTCTGATCCGTCGTGGTGTTCATGGGGCTCATCCGAAGGACTTCGCTCGGAGGGCCCCTCGTGTTCAGCGCGTTCAGCGCGCGCGAGGGAGGCTCAGCGTACGAGAACTGAAGAGCGGAACGGGACCGACCATCTCATGCACCGCAATGAGGGTCAACCTGTCACCCGCTTGGGTAGGCACCTCGGGGGTTACGAGACGCGTGGCATCGAGCCGCCATCCGCGCGCCTTGCGCGCTCACGAGCCCGAGACTGGGTTCGACGCATGGTCGATGCACCGATCGATGCCGCCGCGGCAGCCCGTCTGTCGCGCGTCCAGCACACGCTGACACTCGCCCTGACCCACTACGGTCGCAAGACAGGCGGGGCGTATCGCGTCACCATCTTCTTCACGGCCGACGGCGATCACGTCAACCTATTTCGCGGCGGTTGCTTAGCGCCTGGGGGCCGCGACCGGAAGCGCCCGCCCCGCCATGTGCATCAGGCGACCTCCAAAAACGAACGCGAAAACCAGACCTTGACACCCACACAACGGTAGCTAATCTGCGCACCCTATTCCGGAATAGCTCAGCTGGTAGAGCAGGCGGCTGTTAACCGCCGGGTCGTAGGTTCGAGTCCTACTTCCGGAGCCAAGACCCCCCTTTTGTGAGGACCGCCTCGGGACGGTTAACTTCGTCCGGCCGAAGCGAGGGGGCGGCGGCCATGAAGGCCAGCACGTTCAGGGGTTTGGCCTTGATCGCGATCCGGTCCGTGTGGACCACGATCTCCTCGACCAAGAAGTTCAGTGAACAACTTGTCGGCCAGGTGATCGAGCACAAGGCGATCGAGGACGTTCACACGGAGGCGCTTCCCCTTGCACTTGCTCTTGCCGATCCGGGTGAAGGTTCGGCAGTTGTAGTACGCATGAGGGTGTTCGCCTGCGAAGACCTTGCCCGACGTTTCCTTGGTGAAGCTCGCCCCGCAGTGCCCGCACTTGATGAGACCCGCCAACAAGAGCGGGCTCGACGGCGTACGACCGGGGGTTGTCTTGGGGTTGCGGCGTTCGCGGATCGTCTGAGCGAGATCAAAAACGTCACGCTCTACGAATCCTTCGACTTCGAGCGGTATCCACTCGCTCCGAGCCCGAGGCTTCTTGCCCGCCGTGTCCCACGTGCCCCAGTAGTAGGTGCCAGCGCCAGCTTCCTCCTCGATCACCCGGAGCACGTCATCCTTGGTCCAAGCACCGCCACGGTACTCGATGCCTCGCCGGTTCAGCTCGGCCGCGACAGCCTTCGCTCCCCTCCCATCAACCCACAGGCCGAAGAGCATTCGGCTCTCCGCGAGAAGGCCGTCAAGATCGAACCCTGGATCCCTACGCCGCCTTGACCTCGACCTTCAACTTCACACCGGCAGCGTCCAGCTCACCCTGTACTGCAAGCTTCACGAATTGACTCTCCGAGTACCCAAGCAGCTTGGCCCACTTGGAAGCCCGCTCCACGCTCACGTTCCTGCGGCCCTTCTCGATGTCGCACAGGTTGGCCCGTGAAACGCCGAGCTTCTTGGCGAAGACTTCCAGGGTGATGTGCTCCCCCTCTCGGATGGCGCTCAAGTACGAACCGAACGTCAACGGCCCGACCATAGCCTCCAAGGCCGAGCGGGCATCCACAGTCTTCTTGCGGCTTGTCTTCATGGCTTGCCTCAGTTGTTCTCGTTCTGGTTGATATCTTCGATCCACACGACGCCGCCACGCTCGCCGCCACGGCGCTTCAGCCGGCGACCAGCGTGATGGTCGCAATCTCGGCCGGTGCGAGCACGCGCATGGGCGGTCCCCAGAAACCCGTGCCTCGGCTGACGTAGATCTGGGTGTCGGCCTGCCGGTGCAGCCCCGCGAGGTACGGCTGGGCCAGCATGACCAGCGCGCCGAACGGCTGGATCTGCCCACCATGCGTGTGGCCCGACAGCTGCAATCCTGCACCGACCTCGACGGCCTGCGCGATCTGGACCGGCTGATGCGCGAGCACGACGAGCTCACGCTCCGGGTCGCGACCCTTCGCCGCCAGCTGCATGTTGGGCGCGATCGCGGGGTAGCGGGTGGCGTGGTGATCGGGTACTCCGAGCAGGTCGAAGCTCGCGCCCCCGGGGCCGCTGTCGCCGATCGCTACCCGTTCGTTCATGAGCACCGGGATGCCGAGCTGCTCCAGAAACACCACCCACGGATCGCAGCCCGAGTAGTACTCGTGGTTGCCGGTGACGAAGTAGGTGCCGTGGCGCGCACGCAGCTTGGACAAGAGCCCGATCTCGTGGCCGAGGACCGCGACCGAGCCGTCGACCAGATCGCCCGTGATCACGATGAGGTCGGGTTTCAGCCGCAGCGTCGTCTCGATCACCGCGCGCAGGAAGCGCTCGCCGAGCATGGGTCCGATGTGCACGTCGGAGATCTGCGCGATGCGAAAGCCATCGAGGGCTCGGGGCAGTCGGGCAAGCCGCACCGGTACCTCGGGCGTGGTGATCTCGCCCAGGCCCGCATGGATGCCGAAGCCCGCCGTGGACACGGCCGCCAGGCTGCTGGCGGAGGCCAGCGCACGCGCCACGAACACGCGGCGGCTGAGGGCTTCGTGCGGGCTGGCCTGCTCTGCGTTCGTTGCTGCTTGGCTGCCTGCTCGCAGGCGTTGTAGCCACGAGAGCCACTGGCCCGGCGCGTTCACGAGGGCCCGCAGCGAGTCGCGAGCGCCGAAGATCACGACCAGGTAGAACAGGCAGCCGAGCCAGCCGTACGCGATCCGCGAAGGCCACAGCGCGAGCACGCGCTGTCCGCGTATGCCCAACGTGAAGGCCGCTGGGATCGACAGCGCCAGCGCGGCGATGAACGTCCAGGCGGAGCGTCGCAGGCGCACCGGTAGGCGCGTGTCATGGAACAGCCGCCTGCCCACGTAGTAGTGCAAGAGGCCGAGAACGCTGCAGAAGACTGCGAAGAAAATCATGTGCGAGCCCGCGTTGCGGTGTGCCTGATTGTGTGGCGGACGGCGGCGCCCGCAAGGGGTGTTTGGCGGTCCGTCTGCGGCGTACCGGGCTGCGGTAGCGGTTTTCGACGAACCTGATATGGTTGCGCGATTGCGGGGCGAGGTTTCGATGCTGAAGGTCTGGCCGGGCTTTTCAGGGGCACGGCGCGCGGCGCCGATACTGTGCGCGGCACTGCTCGCGCTCGTGGGCTGCTCCAGCGGCACGTCGGCGGCGCGCGCTCGCCAGGGTGCAGCCGGAGCCGGCAGCGACGCAGGCGCAGGCGGTGGCAAGCCCACGACCGACGCAGGCACGACGAGCGCAGGCGCGGACGGCTCGATCACGACGCCTGTTGCCGGCGCTCTGACGATCACGCCCAAGGACTCCGTGCTCAAGGTGGTCAACGGCAAGGCTCAGAGCCTCGACTTCACGGCCAAGATCGGTGCGGCGCTCGCGAATCCGGTGTGGTCGATCACGCGCGCCGAGATCGGGACCATCGACGCACACACCGGCCACTTCGTCACGGGCAGTGTCGGAGGGCAGGCGATCATCACGGCGGACACGGGCAAGCTCAAAGCCAGCACCACGATCACGGTGATCTTAGTGGTCTCGCAGAACGGCACGAGTGGGTCCGGTACATGTGCCGCTGGCGGCTGCGGCGGCGTGGGCGGCGAGGGCACGGGGCCGGCCGCGAGCGCTGCGGCGAAGACAGCCCTGGATGGCACGGCGACCGCCAACCCCGCGTTGGTGTGGCTCTATCCTTACGATCAAACCGTCTGGCCGCTGGGTCTGCTCGCGCCACTTTTGCAATGGGACTTCGATCCCACGCTGCCGGCCGACGCGATCAAGCTCGAGCTCGAGAGCCAGTATTACTCGTACAAGGGGTACTTTGCTCGGCCGACCAAGCTCGCGGCGGGCACGCCGTTCGTGCGCCATCCCATTCCCCAGGACATCTGGGACGCCGCCACGCGTTCGTCGGCGCGGGCCGTGGTGAGGGTGAAGCTCACGCTGTTTGCCGGTGGCAAGGCGTACGGGCCGATCCAGCAGACGTGGCCGATTGCGGGCGCATCGCTCAAGGGCACCGTCTACTATCAGTCGTACGGTACCGCGCTCGCGAAGAACCACACGGGGGCCATCGGTGGCGATGGCAAGTTCGGCGGCGCGACGCTGGCGATCCAGGGCGGGTCCACCGCGCCCACGCTCGTGGCTGGTCGCGACGGTGACGATAGCAAGTGCCGCGTGTGTCACACGGTTTCGGCCGACGGCTCGCGCATGATCGTGCAGCACGGCGACGACTACTCGGCCAGCTCATCGTATGCGCTGAACGTCGTGGGCTATCCGGAGACTGCATACGCCGCAACCGGGGTGATGGGCTGGGCCGGGCTGTCGCCGGACGGCACGATCGCGCTCGGCGAGGCCGGTCCGTTGTCGGGCAATGCCAACAGCGCTCTGCTCGATGCCAATTCGGGGATGCAGCTGACGAGCACGGGCTTGTCGACCTTCGTCACGAAGGCCGCGATGCCGACCTTTTCTCCGGACGGAACGCAGGTCGCGTTCGCTTTCTACGCCGGGTCAGGCGACGCGACTGTCGGGGCTGGCGATCCGACCAAGCTCGTCGTGATGGACTTCGCGGCCAAGACCAGGGCCTTCAGCAACCCGCGCCTGGCGTATCAAGCTGTCGGTGGCGCACTGCCCGGCTGGCCGAGCTTCATGCCCACCGGTGATCGCCTCGTGTTCCAGCTGCAGACGCTGCCAAACCTGTTCAATGCATACTTCGCCACGCGCTATGGGGCTCGTGGCGAGCTGTGGTGGGCGGACCTGAAGACGCTCAAGGCCTACCCGCTCGATCGCGCCAACGGCAAGCTCGGCGGCAAGGTGTATCTGCCCACCGGTGCCAATGGACACGGCCTCGACAACGAGCTGCAATACGAGCCCACCGTGAGCCCGATCGTCTCGGGTGGCTACGCATGGGTGGTGTTCACCAGCCGCCGCATGTACGGCAACGTCGCGACCATCGATCCGACCTGGAGCGATCCGCGCGAGCACGACCTCACGCAGACTGCGACCCCCAAGAAGCTATGGGTCGCAGCGCTCGACATCCCGGGCAACGCGGCCGAGCTGCAGACCCAGGGCAACGACCCGAGCCACCCGGCGTTCTATCTCCCCGCACAGGAGCTGCTGGCCGGCAACAGCCGTGGCTACTGGGTGCCCGAACCCTGTCGTACGGACGGTGCGGGTTGCGAGAGCGGCGATCAATGCTGCGGTGGCTACTGCGCGGCCGATGCCAAGCTCAAGAAGAACGTGTGCGGCGGCAAGCCTGCGAGCTGCGCTGCGGAATACGATCGCTGCAGCACCACGGCCGACTGTTGCGCGGGCCAGTCTCCGTCTCACGGCACGCTCGTGTGCATCGCGGGCCGCTGTGCGATCTCCAACCCCACCTGACCGGGCTCCACGATGAAAGTGCTGCTGATGGCGGCGGTGGCTCTGGTCCTTGCCGGGTGCGGCGAGCACGTCGCCGAGCGGGCCGGTAGCTCGATCCAAGCGCTCGGGCTCGAGCCGGTGTTCGTCGTAGACGAGGAAGAACACGGTGCTCGGCCAGTTCGGGCTCGCCATCACGCTGGCGATGGCATCGGCCACGAAGCGCTGGCCGAGCTGCAGGTCGGAAGGCGGGTGCTCGTCGGTGCCGAGCGCGGTCGGTGAACGGCAGGTCGTGCTCGTCGTAGTAGCCCAGAGCGCGCTCGCCACCGGGGTTGCTGGCGATGACGAAGCCATCCATCGCACCGTTGTCGTACTGCAGGTGCACTTGGTTCCAGCCGTGCTCCGCGTTGCGGCTGCAAAACGTCGTCGCGTGATGAATCGCCACACGCTTGTTCGAGTTGCTCGACGCCGGGGTGTCGAAGGACAGAGGTGCGACGTCGGCCAGCGGTTGACCATACTGGGGCAGACGCTGGAAGTACTCATCGAACGAGTGGTTCTCCTGCATCACGATCACGAAGTGATCGATCGGGACCTGCGTGCCGTGGGGCTTCGTCGGTCCGAGTGTTTGCGCCGGCAGCGCGTCCGCACCGAACACGCAGCCATCGCGGCGCGCGGGGTGGTCGTCCCCGCAGTCACAGGCCGAGAGCAGCAGCAACGCGGCCAACGGCTGGTAGGCCTACAGAAGCCTCGATTGTTCCCAGGCTGAAACGATGTTTTCGCGACCTGCCCCCTGGTTTCGGTCGCAACAAGCCACATAGTGCTTGTCACCAAGGAGACTCACGATGAACTTCACAACCACGAAACTCTTCACGGCAGCCCTCTTGCTCGGTCTGGCGTTGACTAGCACGGTCTTCGCCAGCGATTGGGACGTCGACCCGTCCCATACCACGGCGCAGTTCAGCGTGCGCCACATGATGGTCACGACCGTACGCGGTCAGTTCGACAAGGTCACGGGCAGCGCGGTCCTCGACGACAAGGACCTGGCCCATTCCTCGGTCGAGCTCAAGATCGACGCGCGAAGCATCAACACGCGCGAGCCCAAGCGTGACGCGCACCTGCGCTCGCCCGACTTCTTCGATGTCGACAAGACGCCGGACATCCTCTTCAAGTCCACGAAGGTCGAGAAGGCCGGCAAGAACAAGTTCAAGGTGACCGGCGAGCTGACGATGCATGGGGTGACGCACCCGGTGGTGCTGCAAGTCGAGATCACCGAGCCAGTGAAGAACCCCTGGGGCATGACGGTGCGCGGCGTGTCGGCCAGCGGCAAGCTCAACCGCAAGGAATGGGGTCTCACCTGGAACAAGGCCCTTGATGCCGGCGGTCTGTTGGTGGGTGAAGAGGTGCAGCTGCAGATCGATACGGAGCTGCAGCTCAAGGCGGCCAAGTAGCTCGCACGGCCGCTGCACGACCGAACACGAGGCCACGCGCTGATTTGGG
>DASVHQ010000120.1:0-12398 GCA_036382515.1 Polyangiales bacterium
GCACTCGAGAACAGACCATACGACGACTGATACAGGTCGGCGAAGTCACCGCCCGCGCTGAGCACGTCGGCGAGCTTGCCCCAGCGCGTCTGCGGCGGCACGGATCCGAACGCCAGCGCCGCCGCCGTCACCGCGCGGCCGGCGCCATGCACGACCGCGCCGAAGAGGCCCGGCAAGCGCGGTACGCGCCCCGCACGCGGCAGGTCCCGAAAGCTGCGGTAACCGCCGAAGAGCTCGTCGCCGCCCGTTCCCGCCAGCGCAACCGTAACACCGGCTTCGCGCACCGCGCGGCTCACCAGATACGTGTTGATGGCATCGAAGGTCGGCTGATCGATGGCATCGAGCGCCCGTGGCAGCTGACGACGAAAGTCGTCCTCGGTCACGCGCAGACAGCGATGCTCCGTGCCGAGAGCACGCGCGACCGCCTCGGCATGCCGCGATTCATCGAGCTCTGGGTCCTCGAAGCCGATGTTGAAGGTCTTCACGGTGCCCGAGCTGACCTCGCACGCGAGCGCCGCGACCGCGCTCGAGTCCACGCCGCCCGAGAGGAACACTCCCAGTGGCACGTCGGACACCAGCTGCAGCTGCACGCTCTGCCGCAGCGTGTGCGCGAGCTCCTCTTCCGTGGTGCTGCCATCGGCCGCCGCCGGCAGCTGCCAGTACAGCTCGGGCTCGGGCGCGAGCTGCCGTTCCGAAAGCGTGACAGTGGAGCCCGCCGGCAAGAGCTGCACGCTCTCGATCATGGTGTTCGGACCGACCACGAAGCCGTGCCACAGGAAGCTCGCTACACCGACCGGATCGAGCTTGCGCGGCGCGCCGCCGGCGAGCAGCGCGCGCAGCTCCGACGCGAAGTACACGCTGCGCCCGCGCAGCGTCCAGTACAGCGGCTTGATGCCCAGCGGATCGCGCACCAGGTGCAGCACGCGTGTGCGCGGATCCCAGAGCGCGAACGCGAAGATGCCGCGGAAGCGCCGCACCGCATCGAGCCCCCACGCGGCATAGGCACGCAAGATCACCTCGGTGTCGCTGCCCGACACGAAGCGCGCCCCGCGCGCCGACAGCTCGGCGCGCAGCTCGGCGTAGTTGTAGACCTCGCCGTTGAAGACGATCACGCAGCCGGTGTCGGCGTCGTGCATCGGTTGCGCACCCGCTGGCGACAGATCGATGATCGCCAGCCGACGGTGGCCGAGCGACACCTCGAAGCGCTCGGGATCGCGGCCGCTCGTCCACACGCCCTGGCCGTCAGGCCCGCGATGCGCCTGTGCATCGTTCATGCGACCGACGGCCATCACCGTCTGTTCGTCGATCCGTCCTGCCGCGCCAACCAGCCCGCACATGGGTGGTCAGCCTAGCACGTCCGTCGCGGGCCACGAGGCGCACGACGACTCATGCCAGCTCGAAGTGCTTGCAGAACACAACCTGCGCATCCGGATCGGCGTAGCGCGCTTCGCGGTGCTCGGTGGTCGGGTAGCCGTGCGCACAGCTCTGGCGTTCGTCATCGAACAGGGAGCAGTGCTCGCAGGTGAAGCGCAGCTTGAACTCTTGCCGCTGCTGCCGGAAGCGCTCGTCCTGGACGATCTTCACGACTCGATCTTCGCGACCCGACCGGCGTGGCGGCCGCCCTCGAAGCTGCCTTCGAGGAAGGTCTTCAGGATCTCTTCCGCAAGCCCTGGGCCCACGATACGCGAGCCCAGACACAGCACGTTGGCGTCGTTGTGCTGGCGCGTCATGCGCGCGGCGTAGGCCTCGGTGCAAACCGCTGCGCGTACGCCCCTGTGGCGATTGGCAGCCATGCTCATGCCCAGGCCCGTACCACACACCAGCACGCCGAGCCGATAGCGCCCCTGCTCGACCCCGCTCGCCACGGCGTGCGCGTAGTCGGGATAGTCGGTGGAGGCTTCGCTCTTGGTGCCGAGATCTTCGAACGCCACGCCCCAGCGGCCGAGCGCCAGCTTGAGCGCCTCTTTGAGCGCAAAGCCAGCGTGGTCCGAAGCGATCGCGATGGGCTTCTGGGTGGGGTCAGTCATGGTGCTTCAACACCAGCGTGACGTTCGTCCCGCCGAAACCAAACGAGTTCGACAGCGCGACGTTGATCTTCTTCTGCCGCGCGGTGTGGGGCACGAGATCGAAGCCCGCTGCTTGATCGTCCGGGTGGTCGAGGTTGATGGTGGGAGGGATCACCCCGTCGTGCAAAGCAAGTGCGGCGACCACGGCCTCGAGACCACCGGCCGCACCGAGCAGATGGCCCGTCATGGACTTGGTGCTCGACACCATCAGCCCGTTGCGCGCATGCGCACCGAACACCTTGTCGATCGCGACGAGCTCGGTGATGTCGCCCACCTCGGTCGACGTGCCGTGGGCATTCAGGTAGTCGACCTTGTCCGGCGAGAGCTTGGCGTCTTTGAGCGCCGCCTTCATGGCGCGCTGCGCGCCCTCGCCTTCGGGCGCCGGCTGCGTCAGATGGTACGCATCGGCCGTGGCACCGTAGCCGATGATCTCGGCGTAGATCTTGGCGCCGCGCTTGATGGCGCGCTCACGCTCTTCGAGGATCAAGATGCCGGCGCCTTCCGACATCACGAAGCCGTCGCGATCCTTGTCGTAGGGGCGGCTGGCCTTCTGCGGCGCGTCGTTGCGCTTGGACAGCGCGCGCATGGCGTTGAAGCCGCCCACGCCCAGGCCCGTGATCGTCGCTTCCGCACCGCCAGCCACCGCCATCTCGAGATCGCCGCGCTGGATCCAGCGGAAGGCTTCGCCGATGGCGTGCGCGCCCGACGAACAAGCACTGGTGGTCGTGTAGCTCGGGCCCTTGAAGCCGTAGCGCATGGACACGGTGCCCGGAGCCAGGTTCGTGATGGTCGCCGGAATGAAGTACGGCGTCATGCGCCGCGGGCCCTTCTCGAACAGCACCTTGGCCTGTGCCTCGATCAGCGACAGCCCGCACATGCCGACACCGATGAAGGTGCCGGTCAGCTCCTTCACCTCGTCCGCCGCATCCGCGATGCCCGCGTCGTCGACCGCGAGCGTGCTGCCGGCGACCGCCAAGTGGATGAAGCGGTCGCCCTCGCGCAGGCGCTTCTTCTCGATGTACTTCTCGGCGTCGAAGCCGTGGCACTCGCCCGCAATCTGCGTCGCGAATTCGGTGGCGTCGAAGAGCGTGATGGGACCGATGCCGCTCTTGCCCTCGCGCAGCGCACCCCAGGTCGAAGCGGTGTCGTTGCCGCAAGGGGTGACGGTTCCCACGCCTGTGATGACTACCCTTCGCATCCGTTCACCCGACAGCCCATAAGTCTACGAGGCGACCCCGTGTGGGGCCGCCCCGGTTGCGTTCAGGTCCCACGTAGCGTGGATCGCGTCAATACGCGAGCCCGCGCCCTACTTGGCGTGAGCCGTGATGTACTTGATGGCGTCGCCGACGGTACCGATCTTCTCGGTGTCCTCATCGGGGATATCGATTTCGAACTGCTCTTCGAAAGCCAGCACGAGCTCGACGATGGCGAGTGAGTCAGCACCGAGATCTTCGATGAACTGCGCCTCGTCCTTCACCTCGGCGATGTCCACATCCAACTGCTGAGCGACGATTTCCTTGACCTTCTGCGCGATATCCATCCGACCCCTCCAACGGGTGCAAGATTGGGTTGAGACTACTCACACTCATCACACGTACATTCGCACGTAGATTCATACGTACATCCCACCGTTGACTCTGATGACTTGGCCGGTGATGTACGAAGCTTCATCTGAACACAGGAACATCACCGCTGCGGCTACGTCGTCCGGCTGACCGATCCGCCCGAGCGGGATCTGCTGGAGCATGTACTTCTTGGCTTCCTCCGGCAGATTCTTGGTCATGTCGGTGTCGATGAAGCCGGGGGCCACTGCGTTCACAGTGATGCCGCGCGAGGCGTACTCCCGAGAAAGCGTCTTCGTCAAGCCGATCAGGGCTGCCTTCGAGGCCGAGTACACCGTCTGACCGGGATTGCCGAGCTCGGCGACCACGCTCGCGAGGTTCACGACGCGGCCGGTGCGAGCGCGCATCATCACGCGAATCGCGGTGCGCGCGCAGTTGATCGAGCCGGTGACGTTCACTGCGAAGGTCTTCTGTATGTCTTCATCCGACACACGCAACAGCAGGGCGTCGCGAGCGATTCCGGCGTTATTCACGAGGATGTCGAGGCGGCCCAAGCGCTTGGCCACTTCCTTGAGGGTCTCGTCCACCTGCTCGCCATTCGTGACGTCGAGCCGCACGAGCTCCGCCTTGCCCCCAGCTTCGGACACGGCCTTGAGCGTGTCCTGGCCTACTTCTTCCGGGGCCACGTCGGCTGCCACAACGTGCGCGCCTGCCTTCGCCAGCGTGACGCACATCGAGCGCCCCAGGCCGCGGAAGCCACCGGTCACCACTGCCACTTTGCCGTCGAGTCGGAACATGAGGCCTCTTTCTCAGGGCCGAGAGCCGCAGGCTGCTCGGCGGTCACGTCACACCGAGAGCCGCAGGCTGCTCGGCGGAGAATAATCACTACTCACCAGCGCACGAGCGCGCTTCCCCACGCGATCCCACCACCCAGTGCACAGAACACGAGCGACTGTCCGGGCACGACCTTGCCCGCACGCACCGCTTGATCGAGCGCGATCGGCACCGACGCGCTCGAGGTGTTCGCTGTCTGATCGATGTTGATGAAGAAGCGCTCCCTGGCGATGCCGGTGCGTGCTTGCACCGCATCCAGGATGCGCACGTTCGCTTGATGCGGAATCACCCAGTCGACGTCGCCCGGCGCCATCTGGTTCGCCGCCAGCGCTTTCTGCACCGAGGCGGTCAGCGCCTTGACCGCAAATTTGAACACATCCATGCCGACCATGTGCACCAGGTGCAGCTTCTTATCGAGCACCTCCTGGCTGAACGGCATACGCGAGCCCCCGCCGGGGATCTTCAGCGCGTCGATCATCGAACCGTCCGCGAAGATGTGCGTCGACACGATCCCGCGGCCGTCGCCGCTCGCCGGGCCCACCACCACCGCGCCTGCACCGTCACCGAAGAGCACGCAGGTCCCGCGATCGCTCCAGTCGATGATGCGGCTGAGCAGCTCGACGCCGACCACCAACACGTACTTGGCCGCGCCCGTGCGCACGAACGCATCGGCGATGCTCAGGCCGTAGATGAAGCCCGCGCAGGCCGCTGACAGATCGAAAGCCGGACAGTCTTTGCGCGTGCCCAGGTTGCGCTGCACGAACACGGCCGCCGAGGGCATCGGCAGGTCGGGGCTGATCGTGCCCACGATGATCAGGTCGAGGTCTTTGGCCGTGATGCCCGCAGCTTGCAACGCTGCGCGCGCAGCATGCGTCGCCATGTCGCTGGTCGCCTCTTCGGGCGCAGCGATGTGGCGCTGACGGATACCGGTACGGCTCGAGATCCATTCGTCGGACGTGTCCATCACCTTCTCGAGATCCTGATTGGTCAGGACCTTCTCTGGAAGGTAATGCCCAGTACCGATGATGCGAGAACCCGGCTGCCCTCGCGAGCCTGTCGCTTGCTCCGGCACCTGCGAGTTACGCTTGCGCCTCGCCGCTCTGCTCGACGACTTTGCGCCCCTTGTAATGGCCGCAGCTTCCGCACACCCGATGCGGCAGCGTCATCTCGCCGCACTTCGGGCACGCGCTCACGTTGGGCGCGGTAACTTTATCGTGATTGGCCCGGCGCTTGTCGCGCTGAGACCGGCTCTTTCTACGCTTGGGAACGGCCACGGTGTCACTCCTTCTTGTTGGGCGGGACTTTGTCTCGCAGTCTTTGTAGCGGCGCAAGGCGCGGATCCACGCGATCTGCCCCCTTTTCACTTGTCCCGAACACTTCGACCGGGGGCCGCACGTGCTCGGGCACCGGGATGCCGGTGCAATCGGGCCTGCACAGCGGCTGCATCGGACACTCGAGCACGAGCTGCTCGCGCACCAGACCGTCGAGGACCAGCTGGTGGCCGGAGTACTCTTCACGCTGGAAGTCTTCGTCTTCGAGCTCTTGCTCTGTGGGCTTTTGCCGATCGGAATGCCGGCAAAACAGCGAGGCGAAGCCCACGTGCACGGGAACCTTGGCGTCACCCAGGCAGCGGCCGCACTCGGCCAGCAACCCCGCATCGACGCGACCGTTCACCAGGTAGTCGTCGCCGTTCTTCTGGGCGTGCACTTCGGCGACCGCGGCAGGAGCCGCTGGATCGGGGCGCAAACCCGCGTCGGCGAGCTCGCTCTGCAGCCACGCGGAACTGAGCGGGAAGGTGTAGTCCTTGCCCGTCTCGTCGATATCGTGGATCTGAATCGCCAGCGCAGCCATCGCGTACCCCGCCGGGCCACAACATGCAGGCTCCGCAGCGGCTCTATCCTCTTCGCCCCAAAAGGGGTGCGGACTATGGATTGCGGGCCGATCGAAGTCAATTCGCGGCGCTGCGTGCGAAGGCGGGCTCAACGAGCCTGGCGCAAGCCGTCGTTGCCCAGCTCGACCCGTGCGAAGCCGAGCTGGCTGCGCGAGCCATCCGTGCGTTCCGCCACCGGGCCGAAAAGTCGGGGCACGACGGCATTCGGCGCGCCCGCGGGGGCCAGGCCCAGCTGCGCCTCCGGCCAGGCGTACAGCCCGCCGGCCACGCCCACGCGCCGCGCAAACTCGCCCAAGCCCGGCGCTCCGAGATCGAGACCCGCCGGGGTCCGTGCCACGTTGCCGGCGATCGCGCCGGCAGGCGCGTGCCAGGCAAGCAGCCACCGACGACCCATTGGCTTGCCAAGCTCGCTGGCGCGCACCTTCAGGTCGGGCAGGCCGAAGCCGCAGCTGTCCTCGTCCACCGCGTAGTGGCCGTCCTCTGCGCCAGCGATCGGCAGGAACTGGTTTTGATCAATATCCACGGTGCGCAGGCGGCTCACGTCGACCACGGCGGCGGCCGCGGGCAACGCGTCGAGCGCATGTTGCACGCGGCGGAGACTGTCGCGCCCACCGGCCACGAAGAGCACAGGGTGCGGCAGCTTGGCGAGCGCGAGTGCTGTCGCCGTGGCGGCAGCATCGCTCTGCCCCAGGCCCCCGAGCATGATGAACAGGTCGGCGCCCGAGGCCGCTGCGCTCGCAAGCTCGGCTGCGCCCGGTGGCGCACCGAAACCAGCACCCGAAAAAGCCACGACATGCGTGGGCGTCGGCAAGCCCGCGATCCGCAGCGCACCGTCCTTCAAGGTCAGCGTCAGATTATGCGTGCGCCAGACGCGATCTTCGGGCGCGGGGGCTGCGAGGCAGCGTACGTAGGGGGTCGCGCCGCCTTGCCGCAGCCGCGCTTCCGTGGTGCATGCGCCGCCGGCGCACACGGCGAGCACGGCCGCAGGCCACAACAAACGTCGCAGGATCGGCAGGCAGCACATGAGGGTGGGCACGCCGTGTAGCACGAGGTCAGGGCGGACGAAATTGACAGTGGCGTCAGTAGCGCTGCCTGCCGCGCCGGTGTAGATGAAAAGTGCTCACGCGCCCAGGCTCGCCTGCCGGGCGACGTGACGAAAGGAACCGCCGCCCATCATGGAGTCCCTCACCCGTTTCAAGGGTACCCCCAGCTACCTCACCAACGAAGCGCTGGAAACGGCCGTCGACTGCGCGCTCGCCCTGCAAAAGCCCCTCTTGGTGCGCGGCGAGCCCGGCACGGGCAAGACACTGCTGGCCGAAGCGGTGACCGAGGCGCTGGGCACCGAGCTCATCACCTGGCATGTCAAGAGCACCACGCGCGCGCAGGAAGGCCTCTACACCTACGACACGGTGCAGCGCCTGTACGACTCGCGCTTCGGCGACGGCGACGTCAAGAACATCCGCCACTACATCAAACTTGGTCCCCTGGGCCGGGCCTTCGCCGCCGAAAAGCGGGTGGTGCTGCTGATCGACGAGGTCGACAAGGCCGACATCGAGTTTCCTAACGATTTGTTGCACGAGCTCGATCGCATGCGCTTTCGGATCGTGGAGACGAACGACGAGGTGGTCGCCAAGCAGCGTCCCGTCGTGATCATCACGAGCAACGCCGAGAAAGAATTGCCCGACGCCTTCTTGCGCCGCTGCGTGTTCCACTTCATCGACTTCCCCGAAAAAGACCTGATGCAACGCATCGTCGAGGTGCACCACCCCAAGCTCGATGCGTCGCTCGTCGAACAGGCGATGGACGCCTTCTACAAGATCCGCAACATGCAGCGGCTACGCAAGCGCCCGAGCACGAGCGAGCTGGTCGACTGGATCCACATGCTCAAAACCATGGGCGTGAAAGACGTGAAGCTCGACAAGAACCTGCCTTTCCTGGGCACGCTGCTCAAGAAGGAACAGGACCTCGTGGCCTACGCCGACCAACTCTCCGGCGGCGCGCGCTGGCGCTCGTAATCCAGGGTCAGCGTCGCCCGCGATGTTCATCCCCTTCATCTACAAGCTGCGCCAGCACGGCGTGCCCGTTGGTACGCAGGAAGCCATCGCGCTCGCACGCGCCATGGTGATGGGACTGCACGACTCCTCGCTCGACGGCTTCTACTACACAGCGCGCGCGCTGCTCGTGCACAACGAGGGCCACCTCGACGCCTTCGACCAGGCGTTCCTGTCGGAGTATCGCGGTATCGAGGGCAAGCACGTCCAGCTCAAGCAAGAGCTGATGGACTGGCTCAAAGACGCGAAGCTGCGCTTCGAGGAGCTGAGCGCGGAAGAGAAAGCCCTGGTCGAATCGCTCGACCTGGAAGAGCTCAAGCGCCTGTTCGAAGAGCGCATGAACGAGCAAAAGGAGCGTCACGATCGCGGCAACAAGTGGGTCGGTACGGCGGGCACCTCGAAGTTCGGGCGCGCGGGACAAGCAAACGAAGGCGTACGCGTGGGCGGCGCGGGCGGCAACCGCTCCGCCGTGCAAGTCGCCGATGCGCGCAAGTACCGCCCTTACCGCTCGGATCTCACGCTCGACGTGCGCCAGATGGAGATGGCGCTGCGGCGGCTGCGCATGTTCAATCGCGAGGGCGCCGACGAAGAGCTTGACCTCGAAGCCACCATCGATGCCACCGCCAAGAACGTGGGCGAGCTGGAGGTGGTCACGCAACCGCAGAGCCGGCCCAACACGCGCGTCATCCTGATGATGGACGTGGGCGGCTCGATGGACCCGTATGTCGAGATGATGTCGCGGCTGTTCAGCGCGACCAAGAAGGCCACGCACTGGAAGGAGCTGCGCACCTACTACTTCCACAACTGCATCTACGGCCGTGTGTACAAGACCGAGCGCTTCGACGACCCGGTCTGGGTGCAAGATCTGATGCACGAGTGCGGCGGGCACTACAAGCTGATCGTCGTGGGCGACGCGCTGATGGCCCCCTATGAGCTGATGCGGCAGGGCGGAGCACTCTCGCTCAACGACAACAATGCGTTGCCGGGCATCGCTTGGCTGCTGATGATGCAGCAGCACTGGAAGAGCAGCGTTTGGCTCAACACCGAGCCGCCGGCCTACTGGGAAGGCAACACCATCGCGGCCGTGCGCCAGGTCTTCGAGATGTTCCCCTTGACGCTCGAAGGGCTGACCCAGTCGATGCAGTACCTGAACCGCGGCAAGCAGCACACGCGTAAGTAGCCGCAGCGCAACGCCCGGGGCAAAAGTGGGTGGCGGCGGGTGGCGCTGGGCGTGCGCCCGGCTCAGTTGCCGAGCTTGATGCCGGCTTCGGCCTTGGTCGACGCGCGAGGCTTGCCCGTCGGCTTCATGCCCGGCGGCAGCTCCCGATCCATGCTGGTGTCGACGTGCGCGCTGCCAGAGGCTTTCGCGCTGGTCTTGGCGCTTGCGGCAGCGCCGCCGGAAGCACCGGGCTGTTCGTCGAGGTAACCCGGCATGTCGCTGTGGTCGGTGTGGTTCCCGCGCTTCGCAGCGGCAGCGGGCGGCGCTGCGTCATGCGCGGGCGTTGCAACCACCTGCTTCTCGGCCTCCGTCAGGTAGCTACCCGCCGGCAGGTCGATGTAGGTGAAGAAGTAACCGCTGGCACCGCGCTCGGCCGAGACCTGCGGCGTGACAGCAGCGCGCAGCTCGAGCGTCACGGTCACGCCGTCGCGGGCGTGCGTGATGTTGACGCGCGTGACCGGAGTGTTGAAGAAGCGCGTCTCGAGCGCCAACCGATTGTTGTCGCCGGCGACCTGCGTGCCCGGCAGCTTCAGCACGAACTTGCCAGGCGATGGGATCGCCTGAACCGCAACCGGCACCGTGGACTGGAAGAACACGCGCGAGGTGCCGTCGGGGCGCATCTGGAAACCAGGCCAGGTGACCGTCGCCGGCGTCTGACCGGCAGCCACCGCCACGGCGGGGGCTTGCGCACCACCAGGCGTGACACCGGCATAGGTGCCCGGGCCGTGTTCCTGCGGCCCGGCGGCTTGGTCGCTGGGAGCGCCATTGCCGTCGCCGCCAACGTCGTCGCCCTCGCCAGCGCTGATGCTAGCCGTGCTGTCCACGGGCGCTGGGCCCGTGGACGGACCGTCGTGCGCCTGCGCCTGCGCGGACGCTGCGCTGGTCGCCAGCGCGGACACCACGACCCAATGCATCGTCGTCCGGAACATGCTGCTAGGAAGAATACGGCAACCGCCGGACCCCCGCAAAAGAACTGAGCCCCACGGCCACGCACGGCGGTCAGTCGCCGGCCGCGGAGAGGGTCACCCAGCGCGTCTGGCCCGGCTTGATGAACACGTAGCGGACGCTCAGCTCGTCGCCCCGCCGCAAGCGTAGCTCGTGGCGCCCGGCCGAGAGGGCCAGCGTCAGCGGCGGACGACCCAGCGCGTGCTCGCCATCGCTGATGCTGGGCGGCGGCCCCGCACCCTCGAAGTCCACGACGAACAGACCCTGATCGCCACGAACCTCCACGCCGCGCGCCTTGTCGACATAGGGCAAGACCCGCCCGAAGCCCGAGGCGTCGCTCGAGCTCGGCTGGTCCGGCCCCGCCGACGCGGGCGGTGCAGTGCGCGACGAGGGCTGTGCAGCGGGCGGTGGCCCCACCGACGGAGAGCTCGAACGAACCCCGGCTGGCTGTTCGGCCACCGCGTACGAGCCCCGTGTGCGCTGTGCGCGCTCGAGCTGCTGCCAGCCGAAGTAGCCGACGAGCATCAGCGCCGCCGCCGTCAGCAGCAACGCCAAGCCATCCCGCCCTGCGCTCGCGCCGGGCGGCAGCGTCGGCAATTGACCGAGCAGCGGGGCGTCGTCGTCGGGGTCCGCCGTGATCTGCGGCTCGCGCGCAAGCGTGGGCTCGACCTCGAGCGTTGCAGCTGCCCGCTCGGCAGCGACCTCCGGGATGGCGGGGCTGGCGACAGAAGCCAGCGCGTCCACCCCGTCCTGCGCGAACAGGGCAGCGAGTGCCGCGTCACCCGCCCCGCGCGCGGGAGCACCGGACGGCCGCGCGGTGCCCGGCGCTTGCGAGCTGCGCGCCGCGCTCGCGGCCTGCAACAGCGTACCGGGGCGCTCGTCGCGCTCGGCTGCCGCGATCGCCACCAGATCCTCGCCCTGCGCGTCCCACACACCCGCGACGGCACCACGACGCGCCAGCTCGCGCAGATACTCCGCCAGGTCGCCCGGTGAGAACGTGCCGTCGAGCAACAGCTCCCTGGCGTTAGTGCCGCCCTCGCGCAGACGCGCGACAACCTCGGCCAGCGGCGTGGGCGTCGAGCTGAGCAACGATGCGACGACCGTGTCGTCGAACGCCACGCGCGCCACCTGCATCAGTCGCGCATCCGACACGGCGTCGAGCAGCGCGGCCAGGCGCTTGCCGGCGGTCTGCAGCGCACGGTCGAGCGGCTCGGGCAACGGCGCACGCAGCGGAGCCTCGCTGTCCTCAATGGCGAAGCGACCCGAGCTGACGCCCAGCAGCTGCAACAAAGCGTGGTCGCCCCGCGCGAACGTTCCGTCTGACGCCGTGCGGGTCACTGCCAGCGCCTTGCCTGCCCGGATGTCGACCTCGAACAGGTTCCAGGCGTCGCGCACCGTCACGCGCACGTTCGGGCGCTGCGTCGTGGCGGTCTCGAGCAGCGGGAGCATGCCCAGACCCTCGACGCGCCCACGCACCTCGTCACCCGCGCGCAGCTGTTCCTCGAGCCGCGCGCGCGGGCGCAGGACGTCGGCCAGGCCAGCGAGAATCTGACGACTGCCCGCCTCCTTGCGCAGGTAGCCGCTCGCACCTGCGTCGAGCTCACGCATGCGCTGCAGGAAGTCCTCCTTCCATGACAGCAAGATCACCGGCATATGCCACAGCATGGCGTCGCGCTTGATCTCGCGACACAGCGCGAAGCCGTCGATCTTCGGCATCAGGATGTCGCTCACCACCACGTCCGGACGCTTGAGTCGCGCCAGCTCCAGTGCCTGCCGACCGTCCGTTGCCTCGAGCACCTGCGCACCTGCCTCGCGCAACAAGCCCGCAAA
>DASVHQ010000121.1:0-3086 GCA_036382515.1 Polyangiales bacterium
CTGCAGACGCTCGGCGACGTAGAACGGCATGCTGCGATTGATCTCGCCAGCCAGCTCGATGAACTTGGTGTCGACCCCGTGCTCGCGCGCTTTCCACGAGAGGTAGAAGGGATCGAGTGGGATGCAGTGGCCACCCCAGCCCGGACCGGGATTGAAGCGCATGAAGCCGAAAGGCTTGGTTGCAGCGGCGTCGAGCACTTCCCAGACGTCGATGCCCATCCGCTCGTAGACGACCTTCAGCTCGTTGACGAGCGCGATGTTCACCGCGCGAAACACGTTCTCGGTGATCTTGGTCGCCTCGGCGGCGGCCGCACTCGACACCCGCACCACCTTGCCGATCACCTGCGCGTAGAGCAACTCGGCCACGTCACCTGCATCGCGGTCGCAACCGCCGACGACCTTGGGGATGGTGGTGGTGGTGTAGTGGGCGTTGCCCGGGTCTTCGCGCTCTGGCGAGAACGCTAGGTAGAAGTCTTGGCCGGACTTGAGGCCCGTCTTGTCTTCGAGGATGCCCTTCACCAGCTCGTCGGTGGTGCCCGGGTACGTGGTGGACTCGAGGATGATCAGCTGGCCGGGGCGCAGCGTCTTCTTGATCGCTTGTGAGGTCATCTCCACGTAGGAGAGGTCTGGGTCGCGCGTCTCGGTGAGCGGCGTGGGCACGCAGATCATGATCGCGTCGCACTCCTTGAGCCGCGCGAAGTCGGTGGAGACCTGGAAGTGCTTCGACGAGACCGCCGCCTTCACGCGCTCGGCTGCGATGTGCTGGATGTAGCAACGGCCGGCGCTCAGCGCCTCGACCTTGCTCGAGTCGACGTCCAAGCCTATGGCCGTGAAGCCTTTCTCCGCGAACGCCAGGGCCAGTGGCAGCCCGACGTAGCCCAGGCCGATGATGCCGACGGTGGCGTCGTGCTTTTTGAAGCGTTCGAGGAGCTGTTCCTTTTGACCCATGTGGCTGTTCCGTAGTCCCACGCGCCCTGCGCAGGGCGCTGTATTCTAGAAAAGTGTTGCAGAGCGGCAATGCCGACCCCGCCTGGCCCCGTCGGCAGAAAGCCGCCGGGTTGCGCAGTTTTACACATAAGGCGCCGGCTTGCCGCATCGAAAGTTGTCGTGCGTTCGCTGCGCATGCCGGCATGCCCGGTCGCAGGCGTTCTGCTATACATCGGCCCTTCGGCGGGCACCCCCAGAGGGGTTCCGTGCTCGTGAACCGGGATGGAGCTTAGGACATGAGAATCTGCGTGATTGGTGCGGGGTATGTGGGCTTGGTGACGGGCACGGGCTTCGCCGAGACTGGCAACAACGTGGTGTGCGCCGACCTCGACGCCGGCAAGATTGCCGCGCTCAACCGTGGTGAAACGCCGATCTTCGAGCCGGGCCTCTTGCCGATGATCAAGCGGAACATCGACGGTGGCCGCCTCACCTTCACGACCAACGTCGAAGAAGCCATCGGCTCTGCCGAGGTGGTCTTCGTCGCGGTGGGAACGCCCCCGCGCGCGGATGGCGCTGCCAACCTGCTCGCTGTCGACAGCGTGGCCGAGACCGTGGCGAAGATCGTCAAGCGCGAGACCGTGCTGGTGCTCAAGAGCACCGTGCCCGTGGGCACCAACGAGCGCGTGCGCAAGATCGTCAAGAACGCGCCCAAGCGCATCCACGTGGTCTCGAACCCCGAGTTCCTCAAAGAGGGCGACGCCGTGGCCGACTTCATGCGCCCCGACCGCATCGTGGTGGGCTGCGACGAAGACGACGACTTCGCGCGTGATCTCATGCGCCGGCTCTACCACCCGCTCTCGCTCAGCCAGGACCGCATGGTGTTCATGGCGCCGGCCAGTGCCGAGCTCACCAAGTACGTGGCCAACACCATGCTCGCCATGCGCATCTCGTTCATGAACGAGATCGCCACGCTGTGCGAGCGCGTGGGCGCCGACGTGAACGACGTGCGCATGGGCGTGGGCTCCGACTCGCGCATCGGCCCCAAGTTCCTGTACGCGGGCCCCGGCTACGGCGGCTCGTGCTTCCCCAAGGACGTCTCTGCGCTCGTGCACGTGGCGCGCGAGCACAGCGTGCCGCTCGAGCTCGCCACAGCCACCGACCAAGTGAACCAGCGCCAGAAGGGCGTGCTGCTGCGCAAGCTCAAGCAGCACTTCGACGGCGACCTACGCAGCAAGAAGATCGCCATCTGGGGCATCGCCTTCAAGCCGCGCACCGACGACATCCGCGAAGCCGCCTCGCTCACCCTGATCGACGGCCTGCTCGCCGAAGGCGCGACCGTGGCTGCCCACGACCCCGAGGCTCGCGCCGCAGCGCGTGCGCGCTTCGGCAACACCATTGAGGTCGTCGACCAGCAGTACGACGCCGTGAGCGGCGCCGACGCCCTGGTGCTCGTGACCGAGTGGCGCGAGTACCAGAACCCCGATTTCGACCGCATCAAGCAGACCATGCGCCACACCTTCCTGCTCGACGGCCGCAACATCTGGAGCAGCTACGGCCTACGCAAGCTCGGCTTCGACTACGCAGGCATCGGCGTCCAGGGCAGCTGAGCCATGGGCAAGGTTGGTGACATAGCCGCGAAGCAGCCTGCGGCTCTTCGCGTCCTGGTCACCGGCGCGGCGGGCTTCATCGGCAGCAACACCGTCGAAGCCTTGCTCGCGCGCGGTGACGAAGTCGTGGGCCTCGACAGCTTCGACGCCTACTACGACCCGCAGCTGAAACGCCGCAACGTGGCCGAGATCCGCGCGGTGCAGCCAACAGCAGCATTCGAGCTGATCGAGGGTGACATCCGCGACGAAGCGCTAGTGCACCGCCTGTGCCGCGAGCGGCATTTCGACGCCATCGTGCACCTCGCCGCGCTAGCGGGCGTACGCGCCTCGATCGGCCAGACCAAGCTCTACTACGACGTCAACGTCAACGGCAGCATCCACCTGCTCGACGCCGCGCGCGACCACGGCGTGCGCAGCTTCGTGTTCGCTTCCACCTCGTCGGTGTACGGCGAGACCACCAAGGTGCCGTTTCTGGAGACCGACGCCTGCGACAAGCCGCTAGCGCCCTATCCTGCCAGCAAGCGCGCCGTGGAGCTCTTGGGCTACGCGTAC
>DASVHQ010000122.1:0-4815 GCA_036382515.1 Polyangiales bacterium
GGGACAGTGCCACGCCAACCAGGCGCTTGCAGCAACCGACGCAGTGCCAGGCGAGGGTTCCGGGCGGTGACGCAGGCAGGTCGCGGCAGCTGGCGCTTGACGTCGCGAGGGGGAAATTCGAGGGTTATCCGTCCTAGGCGCAGCTTCACCTCGTCATCGACGGCATCAGACGCACTGCGAACGTCACGCGCGTCGTTCCAGCCAGCCGTCAAGACTCGCGGCTCTCGACGACGGGCTCTTGGTGGCGTGGCGCGCTGCTCAGCTCGGACTTGGCCTACTACCAGGGTCGGCGCTTCCAACGCATCATCGATGCGCACGGCGACTGCTGCCGCGTGGGGAAGAAGGGCAGGAAAATGACAGGAAATGACGCAACTTCGTGGCTTGGGTAGACTCGACCGGGCCAACACCCCTTTCGAGTCGCCTACCATCGGCCGCCGCCGGGCTAGCGACGCCGAGCGACTTTATGCTATGCTGGGGAATGTACACCGCTGGCTCGCGAGCTGCGGCGCAACGGCCGATACGAGCACAGCTGCGGTGCGGGCCAACAAGCGTGCAGCCGCAAGTGCTCGCCGGTGTGCAGCTGTCACGCTCCACACCGGTCACCTTGGTGACCTCGGTCGTGATCGTGTTGCTGTGCCTCGTAGACGGGTGCGCACGAGCGCAGAAACCTGCCGGCAGTGGCGCTACGGCAGCACGCTCGCGCGGTACAACTGGCGTCACGCACGGCGCAGACTCAGGCGCAGGCTCGGATGCCCGTATCTTGCAGGACTCGGCCGTCGCGATGGCAGACGCAGCATGCACTCGCAAGGCGGACGCAGGGTGTCTCCGCAACGACAGCAGTTGTCCGACGGGCGATAGCGGCGCGGACGCTGTCACGTGCACGGTCGTCGACGAGTGCAGGACTAACAACGGCGGCTGCGATCCTTTGGTGACTTGCACCAACACCACGGGTGGCCGGACTTGCGGGGCGTGCCCACAAGACTACCACGGCGATGGGGACACCGGCTGTATTCCGTTCTGGCTGCTACGAATCCGGTCCAGGCTCGCGGATCTCCCGTCAACTGCGAGCGCCGATGACACCGCTAGCGACATCGCGCTCGACGGCAGCGGCAACATCCACGTGACGGGCGTGACCGCCGGCAATTTGAACGGTGTCTACGATCGGTTTGTCGCAACGTACGATCGATCGCGCCACCTGCAGTGGACGAGCACGCTGTCGTGGGTGGATGCCCACGGGTCCCGGTCCCCGGTGCAACCCGCCGCGCTGACCAGCGATTCGGGCGCCAATGTGTACGTCGCCGGTCGCACGTACGACGGTCGCGCCGCCTTGATGAAGCTCGGTGCGGCGGGCGAGCAAAAATGGATTGCAGATCCCGGCCTCAGTAACGCGTGGACGCACGTGGCTACCGACACCAAGGACGGTGTCTACGTCGTTGGTTCCACGTTCGACCCAAACACCATGGTGCGTAGCAGCATCGTCGCCAAGATCGATTCCACGGGTCAGACACAGTGGACCCGCGATCCTCGCGCGGGGGCCAGCGGCGGCGGCCCCACGCGCGTCGCGAGCGACGCTAACGGCAACGTCTACGTCTGCGGGTGGACCGCAGACAGCCTCGATGGCGCGACCCCGCAAGGTGGCTATGACGTCTTCATCGCCAAGTACGATCGAGACGGGCAGAACCAATGGCTACGGCTCTTCGGCTCGAGCGGAGACGACACGCCGGTCGACATGGCCATAGACGCAAGCGGAAACACCTACGTGCTTGGTACGACCAAGGCTGCATCGGGCGCCATGGCAACCCCCGACGCGTTTCTGCTCAAATGCGGCACCGTAGGTGACTTGCAGTGGATGCGACCGATCGCGGTGGGCTCGAGCGAGGTGCTGATCGACCTGGCTGCGGACGCGAACGGCAACGCGTACGTCATGTCCTCCACGAACGCTGTTTCCGCCACGAACACGAACGTCGCGTATGTTTCTGTCGCCGCCTACGATGGCAAGGGCGCGCAACGGTGGACGCAGCCGATTGGACCACGACCATTTGATCAGGGGGGCTGCATGACCGTCGACGCCGATGCCAACGTCTATGTCGCGACGAACGTGCACGTCGGTGACTACCAACCACAAGGCGGTGACGTGTCCCCGTGGTACTTCGGGGATGACGTGTTCATCTACAAGCTAGACAGCGCCGGCAACCAACTCTGACTCACGTGGGCGCCTGGCAGCGTTCGCGTCCGTCGATACCTGCGTGCGTAAGCCACATAAACCGTGGCCCCGGTCCAGTCGACGGGAGATGCTTCATTCAACCGCGGTTTGGCGAAGCGAATGGCGCCGCGGCACGCACCGGCTTTCGTGGCGCTCCGCCAAACCGCCACTACTTATCTAGCCTCGACAAGGCGGCGAACCCCGCTTCAAACCGCCTATACTCCCAGCAAGGGCATCGCGGTGTTGCTCGCCTTTGCGAGCATCGGCCTGCTGCACGACTTCGTCTTCTACACCCAGCTGCGCCACGCCTCGCTCGATTGGTCGGCCCTGTTCTTGTTCCAGGCGCTCGCGTTGCTCGGCTGGAACTTCGTCGCGACCGCACTGCGCAAGCGCGCCAGCGCACGCATGCCGCCCTGGCTGTCGCACTACCTGCAGTGGCAGCTGTGCTGCGTCTTCGTGCTGACCTCGGCGTGGCTCGCCACCGCGCTGATGGAAGGCCGGGCGCTTGCATCGTTGTTGAGGGGGTGAGCAGGGGTGGTGGGCGCTGTTCGGCCGTGTTGCACGCGCTGCCCCGGCACGTGTGCGTCTCAGTGCCCTGGACGAACTGCGCTGCCCGCAGAGCTCGAGCTGACGCCCCAGCACAGCACCGCGCCACCCGGCGTGAGCCCGCAGGTGCGGTCGTCGATGGCGACCACCGCTCGCAAGACGACCTGTGACGGCGGGAACCGATGGTGGGAGTTGTCGCCCCAGCACCGAGCGTGCCCGGTGCGTGTCAACCCGCAGGCATGCCCGTGGCCGGCCGACAGGCTCGTGAGCGCCGTTTCCGGCGGCGGCGCGTTTGCAGGCGCGCGGTCCCCCCAACACGCCACGGCTCCTGCTGCGTCCAGCGCGCACACGAAATCGTCCCCGGCTACAACGCGCACGAACGCTCGCGCAGGACCACTGGGCACGGGTTTCGCGTTCGGATCGTTCAGCAGTCGGCACAGCACGCGCCCGTCGTCACGCAGCGCACAACCGTCGTAGCGACCCGCAGTAAGGTCCACGAAGCGTCCTTCCCACGCCTGCGCGTCACACTGAGCTTCGCCGTGCCGGTCGAGCTCGCACAGCACGCCGTAGCCGCGCGGTGACGAGAAGTGGTGGGTGTCATCGCGGATCTCGACCGCCTCGCGGACGATTCCGCCGAGAGCGATGCGTGCGACCTCGCCTCGCCAGCGAAAAGGGCGGCCATCGAAGGTGCAGTCAGCTGCTCCATCCCCCGTCACGACGCAGACACGACCCTCGGTGCCTGCGATGTCGATGGCCGTGGTGACGTTGAGACGAGCTCGTCCGAGCTTCGGGAAGCAGCTGCGCAGCGCGTTCTTGCACACGCGCAGCGTGCTGCTGCTGACGAAGCGCAGCGCTAGCGCCTCAGGTCGTGGAGCTTCTGAGCTGGGGCGGCTCCCGCCATCGTGTATGACGCTCGGCGGCGGTGGGGACGCCGGTGGCAGTGCGGGTGTTTCCGTACTTGCAGCGCGTGTTGCTACGACGCTTGGTGGTGGCGCGGGCGCAGCGGCCACGGGTCGGTCGGCTTCCATCTGACAGCCCGTGAGCACGACCAACACGCAACACCCGCGAGCGGCGCGGCGCGCCATTGACAAAGCGCAACGAAAGCGGTTGGAGTCACTTGTACGTTGAGTGCAGTTCATGTGGCGGTAGCCGGCATTAAGCGTGTGCCCAGTCTGCCAGCCGCCCCGCTGCGCGTCACCCGCCTGCGCAGCTACCCGCGACAACCCTTGAGCCCTGGGCCGTACGGATCGACGGCAAACCGCAGACCCGAGCCCGCCAGCAGCGCACAGCTGCTGCCGAGCGCCATGCGACGTGCGCGACGTGCGCGACGTGCCGGCCGCGGACTCTGCGTTCGCACGTGTTGAGTGTGGGAGAGGACGCGCTCAACTCAAAAAGGAAACGACGAACCTGGTCCGCCAAAATGGCTATGGCACTCTGGCAAGCTCGTTCATAGGCTGCATTGCGGAGCATCAACACATGATCGATACGCCGGAAATTCTTCAAACAGCCGCGCAGCAAAGCGCGGCGATCCGTCTCACGATCCCGCGCAGCGAGATTCAGCGGGTGATCGGCCCGGGCTCGGCGAATTGATGGCCACGCTCGCCGCGCAAGGGATCGCGCCGGCTGGGCGCTGGTTCACGCATCACTTCAAGATGCAGCCCGGCGTCTTCGACTTGGAGATCTGCGTGCCCGTGACGCGGCCGGTCGCAGCGAGCGGCCGCGTCGTTCCCAGCACTCGTCCCGCGATGACGGTTGCGCGCACGCGCTACCACGGTCCGTACGAAGGACTGGCTATCGTGAGATTCCGGGGGCACCGGGCCCGGGGCAAGTGGACAGCGTGCTCGACGCGCGCATGAATCAACTGCTCGACCGCCTGTTGATTCGACTGCGCGAGAGCAAGAACGGTTCGGTGCAGGCGCGCGATCAGCTCGTGCGCGAAGTGTTCCAGGACCCGTACCTGCCAGAGCTCGTGACGCCCTACGAGGCATGGGTCGAGAGCGATGCGCAGGTTCCCCTCTATCGAGTGCGTGACAAGGGCATCTATGGCAACGCGGTGGACTTCGACG
>DASVHQ010000123.1:0-24397 GCA_036382515.1 Polyangiales bacterium
TCGTGCATGGCGCCGGCCGCGCGGTGACGGCGGCGGCGCTGGCGTTTGGGTCGGTGCCTCCGCAGACACGCTGGGGCAAGCTCGCCGACGTGCTCACTGCCGGCGGCGACTTCGCCGACTTATATCAGTCGTCGTACGGCCTGTTCTCGACCGAGCTCTACGAGAAGCTCGCTGCACCGGTCGCTCCGGCGGCGCAGCTCACGCTCGGGCTCACCAAGGCGCAGCGCGCGGCAGCGCACGCGCTCACGCGCGGGCAGCGCAGCCTGCATGCGGTGTCGTTGCTCGAGCTGTCGAGCTTCATCACCGAGCGCTTGATGCGCGACACCGACGCCGCCAGCATGGCCGTGTCGCTCGAGGCGCGGGTGCCGTTGCTCGACCACAAGGTCATCGAAGCAGCGGCAGGCGTGCGCGAGGAAGAACGTTTCCAGCCGCTCGGTCGCAAGGCCTTGCTGCGGCGCATCGCGCTCGGTCGGCTCGACCCGGCGCTCTTCGATCGCCCGAAGTCCGGCTTCGTCTTGCCCATCGACACGTGGTGTCGCCAGAGCTTGCGCGAGCCGATGGAAGCGCTGTACCGCGACCACGACCTGTGTCAGCGCGCGGGCGTGAACGCGAAGGCTGCGGGCGCGCTTTGGCATTCGTTCCAGGCGGGGCACCCCGGCATCTACTGGTCGCGGGTGTGGGCCATCTTCGTGCTGCTTCACTGGTGCGAGCGGCATAGGGTGTCGCTATGAATCGGGACCACGTGGTCATCAGTCCGGCGCGCAACGAGATCGAGTTTGCGCGCCGCACGCTCGACGCCGTCACGCGACAGACCCTGCCGCCCACGCTGTGGGTGATCGTCGACGACGGCTCGACCGATGGCACTTCCGAGCTGTTGGCCGAATACGCCGCGCGTTTCCCGTACATTCGCGTGCACCGCCGCGCCGATCGCGGCGTGCGCAGCGTGGGGCCGGGCGTGATCGAGGCGTTCTACTCCGGCCTCGACACCGTCGAGGATCTCGGTCGCTTCGCGTACGTGAGCAAGCTCGACCTCGATCTCGACCTACCTCCAGGCTACTTCGAGACCTTGGTCGAACGCATGGAAGCCGAGCCGCGCCTGGGCACCTGCTCGGGCAAGCCTTACTTCCCCGGCCCGAGCAACACGCGCAAGGACTGGCAGGGCGAGCTGATCAGCGAAGACTGCGGCGACGAGATGTCGGTCGGCATGACCAAGTTCTACCGCGTCAGCTGCTTTCAGCAGATTGGCGGGTTCGTGCAGCAGGTGATGTGGGACGGCATCGACTGTCATCGCTGCCGCATGCTGGGCTGGCTCGCGTGCAGCTGGGACGACCCTGCGCTGCGCTTCATCCACCTGCGGCCGATGGGCTCGAGCCAGCACGGCATCATCACCGGTCGCAAGCGTCACGGCTTTGGCCAGTACTTCATGGGCACATCGCTGCTGTACATGACGGCGAGCGCTGCGTTTCGCATGACGAGGCCCCCGTACGTGGTGGGCGGTGCGGCCATGCTCTGGGGCTACCTGCAGAGCATGAAGCAGCACAGCGCGCGCTTCGACGACGCGCAGTTCCGCACCTTCCTGCGCGGCTACGAGCGCCAGTGCCTCTTGCTCGGCAAGAAGCGCGCAACCCAGTTGCTGAACGAACGGCAGCGCTCGCGCTGGAACCCGCCAAGTGCTCAGCCGGGTTCCCCGGGCACTCAGCCGGGCTCCCCGGGCGCTCAGCCGAAGAACGCGTCGAGCACGCGCTGAAATGCTTCAACATCTGCCACGGCGGCCATCTCGCGGATCGAGTGCATCGACAAGAGCGGGCTGCCGACGTCGACGGTGCGCAGACCCAGCTGGCTCGCGGTGATCGGGCCGAGGGTGCTGCCGCAGGGCAGGTCGCTGCGCACCACGTAGTGCTGCGGTGTGATCTCGGCGCCGCGGCAGAGCTGCCCGAAGCGCGCCATGCTCTCGCCGTCGGTGGCATACGCCTGGTTCACGTTGGTCTTGATCACCGGCCCGCCGCCGAGCACCGGTTGGTGGCTCGGCTCGTGGCGATCGGCGTAGTTGGGGTGGACGGCGTGGGCCATGTCGGCGGAGATCAGGAACGAGCGTGCCATCGCGCGCGAGAACGCATCGGGGTCGCTGCCGCCGTAGGCTCGCGCGGCGCGCTCGAGCACCTCACGCAAGAGGGGTGAATGCGCGCCCTGTGCGCTGCGACTGCCGACCTCTTCGTGGTCGTAGAGCACGATGGCACGCGTTGCGTCGCTGGCGTCATCGATGTCGGCTAGCGCGGTCACGGCCGCGAAGCAGCTGGCGAGGTTGTCGAGGCGGCTGGCCTGGATGAACTCGTCGTGCAGGCCTGCGGTGGTCGCGCGCTGCACGTCGTAGAGCGAGAGGTCCCAGCCGGCGATGCGCTCGGGTGCGCACTCTTGTCCGCAACGCCGCAGCTCGGCGGCGAGCAGAGCGCGTAGCTCCACGGTCGCTTCGCCTCCGAGCCCCAGGATCGGCGCCAGGTGCGTCTGGGCGTTCAACACGAGGCCTTCGGTGTTCACGTTTCGGTTGAGATGGATCGCGAGGCTCGGCACGCGCAAGAGCGGCCGCTCGAAGTCGACGAGGTAGCTCTCGCAGTGCTCTCCGTCGGTGTCGACCACCACGCGGCCGGCGAGCGAGAGATCGCGGTCCAGCCAGGTGTGCAGCAATGCGCCGCCATACACTTCGACGCCAAGCTGGCGATAGCCGTTCTTCAGCAGCGCAGGGGCGGGCTTCACGCGCAGGTTCGGCGAGTCGGTGTGCGCACCGATCACGAGAAAGCCGGCTTCATGCGGAGCCAGCCGGCCGCACACGAACGCCGCAACGCTCGAGCCGCCGCGCACCACGTAGGCGCGGTCGCCGGCCTTCAGCTTCCAGGCATCTTCCTCGCGCAGCTGTGCGAAGCCGGCGTCCTCGAGCAAGCGCGTGCTGTGCGCGACCGCGTGGTAGGGCGTGGGCGAGGCATCGATGTACGAGAGTAGGGCGTGCGCGAGCTCGGACATGTGCTGTGTTCCCGGGCCGCGTGCTCGCGGCGTGAGCGCGAGCATAACGCGAGTGTGCGCAGACGGCGATCGCATCGAGCTGTGGCTGCCGGATGGTCTCGCCCCGGCCGGCGCGCGCGCCGCGTTCACCGGCAGCCGCCTCTTGGTCGTCAGTGCGCATGCCAGTGCGCTGACTTCGATGACGTACCGGTGTCAGGGCCAGCAGCTGGTTCCGGACGCCGCGGCAATGCTGTAGAACCGCAGCGCGACGCAGGCCACACGCTGGCGCGAGCGCTCGGAGGGATCCATGGGCAGTCTGACCGCGCTCCTCTTGGCGACACCGATCTTCGGCTTCTCGCTGTCTGCCCCTGCGCTCCACGACTCGCTCGACTTGTCGGCGCGTGGGGTTGCGCAAGCGGCTGCGAGCGAGAGTACGGTGGCCAGCGCCTCCGACGACTCGGCGATTTCTCAAGCCGACTACCTCGCGCAGACCAAGCGTCGCAACAAGATCGCCAGCGTCCACCGCGTGCTCGGCATCTCGACCTGGGGCGCCATGACCGCGACCGTCGCGCTCGGCGTGATGAGCTACTACAACCTCTACGGCTTCTTCGACAGCCGCGGGGACAACCCTTGCGTGCGCGGCGGCGCCATCGGTGGCGATGCCGGCTGCAGGTCGCTGCGCACGCTGCACGCCGTCGGCGCGGGCGTGACCACGACGCTCTACGCCGCAACGTTCACGCTGTCTCTCATGATGCCCGACCCCGACGAGCTGTCTTCGGGCGAGGGTGCTTTCGCGCGCACGCTGCGCTTGCACAAGACGCTGCGCTGGGTGCACTTCGGCGGCATGGTGGCGCAGGTGCTGATCGGCCTCGTGATAGCGAACAACTGGTTGGGGCTCGACCGCGCCAACAACTATAAGACGCTGCAAGCGCTGGCGACCGCGCACCTGGCTTCGGGGATTGTGACCTGGGGCGCGCTCTCCTGGGCCGGCGCCCTGATGACTTTCTGAGCCCCGAGCGCACGCTTCACGAAGCGTCCACAAGAGGGCCGATTGGTGCTTGCTTGTGCCGGCCCCACCTCAGTACCATCGCCGAACGCCGGTCCGCGGAATTGAGCAGTTGGACCGCATGCGTGGGCTAGGAACGCGTGGCGCAGACACGAACCGACATGGCCGCACCCGCTGAACCCACGGGTACGCCCACGGGCGAGCGCGAGACGGCACCGCGCTTGAAGCTCAGCAATTATCTCGGCGCGCTCGAGGCCGATCCGGATGACCGCGAGGCGCTGGCCGAGTTGGAGGCCATCGCAAGCGCGGGCGACCGCGAGCGTCTCGGCGAAGAGCCTGCGCGGCTGCTCGAGATGGCCCGCCAAGGCCATGAGCTGCGCGGCGAGCTGCCCACGGTGGCGCGTCTGATCGAGGTCGAGATCCTGCTGGTGCAGGACGACAAGCCCTTCTGTGCATCGCTGTGGAAGGAGCTGGGGCGGCTGCGCGCCGAGCTCCTGCTCGATCCGGAAGCGGCTCGCGCGGCGTACACCAAGGCCCTGGAGCTGAAGGGCGACGACTCCGAGATCACGGAGGCTTTGCGCCGCCTCGAGCAATCCGAGGCGAGCGGGAAGAAGTTCGCGAAGCGCTTCGTGGAAGAGGCCGAGTCGGCCACCGATCTCTCGCTCAAGACCTCGCTCTTGCTGCGCGCGGCCTGCCTGTCCTGGGAGTACAAGCGCAAGGGCAAGAGCAAAGAAGCCGACAAGCTGTTCAAGAAAGTGCTCGAGCTCGATCCCGCCAACATGCGCGCGGCCGTGCTCTACGAGCAGACGCTGCGCGAGCGCGAGGAGTGGAAAGCCCTCGCGCAACACCTGCTCGACACGGCGGAGGCCGCTCGCGACAAGCAGGACCGCGTGAACTTCTACGTGCGTGGTGCGCGCGCCTTCGCGCGCAAGCTCGGCGAGAAGAGCCGCGCGGCCGCGTGCTACGAGCGCGCGCTGGACTTCGACCCGACCAATCCCGAAGCACTCTCGTTCCTCTCGCAGCACTTCACCGAGGGCGAGCAGTGGGATCACCTGGTGGGCCTGTACGAGGACGCACTGCGCGTTCCGCAGAAGGTCGAGGTCGAGCAGGGGATCTTGTTGCAGATCGGCATGGTGCACTGGCGGATGCGCCAGAAGCCGAGCGAGGCCGAGCCGTACTTCGCGCGGCTGCGCAAGCTCGATCCCGCGCACCCGGCGATGCTCGACTTCTACCGCGCGCACCTGGCGCAGGCCGGCGACGCTGAGGGGGTCTTGCGCGTGCTGCTCGATGCGCAGCGTGTTTCGGTCGAGCCAGGCTGCAAGGTCGAGCTGGCCTGTGAGGCTGCGCGTCTGGCGCAAACGCTGCCCGGCACGCAGGAGCGTGCCATCGAGGGCTGGAAGACCGTCCAGCGGCTCGATCCGAGCAACTCCGAAGCGACAACGGTGCTCAAGGAGCTCTACGCCAAGTCGGAGAAGTGGAACGCGCTGGTCGACGTGCTCAAGGCGCAGGTCGACGCCGTTCCGGACTCCGAGCCCGTTCGCAAGGTCGAAGTGCTGCGCGAGCTCGCGCAGGTGTATCGCGATCACCTGCGCCTCGACGGCATGTTGATCAACGCATACAACGCGATCCTGCGGATCGCGCCGTCAGATCGCGCCACGCTCAGCGCGCTCGCCGCCAAGTACCGCGAGCTGGGCCGCTGGAACGACCTCATCAACGTGCTGTCGGCCGACGCCGAGCTGCTCGCCGAGCCCGCGGCCCGGATCGCCACGTACCTCGAGGTTGCACAGCTGTGGGTGGAGCACTTCTCCAACTACAATCAGGCTGCGTCACCGCTCGAAAGAGTGCTGGAGATCGAGCCCGCCAACCGCGAAGCCCTGTCGCGCCTGCGCGACATCTACGAGAAGAAGCGCGCGTGGAAACAGCTCTTCGAGGTGCTCAAGAAAGAGCGCAGCGTCGCCAGCGATCCGGCGGTGCGCGCCAAGCTCACCGTCATGATGGCCGAGTTGGCGGCCGACCGACTGCAGCGCTACCAGGACGCCGTCGAGCTGTGGCGAGAGGTCTCGAGCGATCCGCACTACGGGGCCTCGGCGCTCGAAGCGCTCGAGAAGCTGGCGGAGCGTGAGAAAGATTGGCCAACGCTCGCACAGGTCCTCGAACAGCAGGTCGCGCGTGAGTCGAGCGACGAGGCGCGCATCCGCGTGCTGCTCAAGCTCGGCAGCTTGCACGCCGAGCGTTCGGCCGATCCCGAGGCTGCCAGTCGTGCGTGGCGGCGTATCCTGGAGATCGATCCGAAGCAGGGCAGGGCGCTACGCAGCTTGCGCGACAGCCTGTTGTCATTCGGCGAATGGGATGCGCTCGAAGCGCTCTACGAACGCGCGGGCGACTTCGAAGGCCTGGTCGACGTGCTCTCGGGCGAGGCCGACGCGGCGCAGAGCCGTGAGGCAAAGGTCGATCTCAGCCTGCGGGCTGCACGCGTGTTCGAGGAGAAGATCCGTGAGCCCGCGCGCGCGCAGCGCAGCTACGAGCGTGTGCTTAGCGTCGATCCGCAGAACGTGCGGGCCGCGCGTGCGCTCGCGCCGATCTACGAGAAAGACGAGAAGTGGTCGCGGCTGTGTGGCGTGCTCGAGGTGATCCGGCAGGGGCTGCCAGCGGCTTCAGCCACCACCGAGAAGCTCGAGCTCCTGGCGCGCTTGCGTGTGCTCGCGCAGGACAAGCTGCGCGATGGTGAGGGTGCGTTCGGTCATGCGCTCGCCGCCTACCAGCTCGCGCCGACGGACCCGTCCGTGCGCGAGAGCCTCGAAGCGGCCGCTGAGCTGGCGCAGGCGTTCGACCGGGTGGTCGAGCAGTACCAGAGCCGCGGGCAAGCGGCCTCGGCCGACGAAGCGTTGCTGCTGCACCGCCGTATCGCGACGTTTGCGAGCGAGCGCCTGGGGCGCGCCGAGCTTGCCGCCAGCGAGTGGCAAAAGGTGCTCGACGCAGTGCCCACCGATGCGGCCGCGCTGGCCGCGCTCGACCGCATCTACCGCGCCGAGCAGCGCACGCCCGACATCCGCAAGCTGCTCTTGCACAAGCTCGGGCTCACGCAGCAGCCGCAGCCGCGCGCGGAGTTGCTCAAAGAGCTCGCCGTGCTCGAAGAGAGCAAGCTCGCCGATCCCGAGGCCGCTGCGTCGCGCTACCGCGAGCTGGCCAAGCTCGAGCCGGAGAGTCGCGAGGTTTGGTCGGCGCTGGATCGACTGGCGCAGGCGGCCGGACGCAACGCAGAGCTCGCCGAGATCCTGCAGACGCGCAGAAGCGTCGAGGAAGAACGCGCCATGCGCATCGAGCTCGGCTCGCGCTTGGCAGCGCTCTTGCTCGACGAGCTCGCCCAGCCGCAGCGCGCAGTGGAGGTGCTGACCGAGGTGATCGAGCTCGATCCCGAGCACGGGCCGAGCCTGGCGGCGCTCGAGAAGCTGGCGGAAGACCCGGCTGACGGCACGCCCGAGCTGCGCCAGGGCATCCTCGTCACGCTCGAGAAAGCGTACGAGCGGGCCGGTCGCTTCGATCGTCTGGCGAAGGTCGTCACGCAGCGTCTGCAGAGCGTGCGTGACGAGGTCGAGCTGCGACGGCTGCGCTTGCGCATGGCCGAGATCAGCGGCGGTAAGCTCGGTGACGCGCTCGGTGCTTACAGCGCGCTCGAGCAAGCGTTCCTCGAACAGCCCGACGACCGCTCGCTCTGGCAACGCCTGGCGGAAGCGGCCGAGACGGCGCAGCAGCATCGTGCGCTCGCCAACGCCTATGCGCGCGCCATCGAGTCCGAGTCCCTGCCCGACGCCGATCGCGTGGAGCTGGCGACGCGTGCGGCACGCATCTACGACGAAGTCGTCGGCGAGCCGCAGGAGGCCGAGCCATTCCACAAGCGCGTGCTCGCACATGAGCCGCTCGCGGACACGGCGTTCACTGCGCTCAAGGAGATCTACACCACGCAAGAGCGCTGGGAGGATCTGCAGGCGCTGTATCGCAAGCGCATCGACGAGACGGTCGACACCGGCCAGCGCCTCGATCTGCTGCTGCAGGTCTGCTTCCTCTTCGAGGAGATCCTCGACCGCCCGGACATGGCGATCGAGGCGTACCAGGCTGTGCTGGAGCTTGCGCCGGACCACGGCCCGTCGCGCCGTACGCTCGAGAAGCTCTACGAGCGCACCGAGCGCTATCGCGATCTCGCGAACCTCTTGCGCGCCAACCTCGATCAAGCCGAGGGCTACGATCAAGTCGACCTGATGTACCGGCTCGGTGAGTTGTACGAGACCAAGCTTTCTGAGCCCGGCCCTGCGGTCGACCAGTACGAGGGCGTGCTGCAGAACCAGCCGCACCATCTGCGCGCGCAGGCGGCACTCGCACGTTTGCTCGCGGTGGAGAGTCAGCGCCAGCGCGTCGCGGCGATTCTCGAGCCGGTCTACGAGAGTCAGGGTGCGTACGCCGATCTGGCTCGCGTGCTCGAGATCCAGCTGGCTGACCGCACGACCCGTGACGCGCAGGCGGCGCTGCTCTTGCGCGTCGGCGAGCTCCACGAGCATCGCTTGCGCGACCCCGAAGGGGCCTTCTCGGCCTTTGCGCGCGCCGTGGAGTGTGACCCGAGCGACAAGCTCGCGCGCGAGGCACTCGGTCGCGTGGCCGCCACGCGCGAGGCGTATCGACGCAAGCGCGCACAGGTGCTGGAGCGCGCCGTCGATACGGTGCAAGACCACGACGTGCAGATCGAGCTGCTGCTCGAGCTGGGCCAGTTGTTCGACCAGTATCTCGATGACCGCGTCGCGGCCGAGCGCATCTACGATCGCTTGCTCGCGTTGGCGGTTGGGCGCGACGAGATCGTGCTCGAGGTCGCGAAGGCTCTCGAACGCATCCACATCCACGCGGGCGACCATGCGCGCCTCGCGAAGGATCTGGAGCGTCAGGCGGAGTTGGAGCTCGACGGTCGCAGCCGCGAGCAGCTGCTCTTGCGCCTCGCCGAGCTCTACGAGCACAAGCTCGACGACCTGCCGGGCGCGATTGCGACGCAGCAGAAGCGCCTGGAGCTCGACGCGAGCGATACCGACGCGCTGAGCGCGCTCGAACGCTTGTACGAGCGCTCGCAGCAGTGGCAGCCGCTGGTCGGCGTGCTCGTGCAGCGCGCGCAGCTCGTGCAAAACAACGTCGAGCGGCGTGAGCTACTGCGGCGCGCTGCGGTGGTGCACGAAGAGAAGCGTGGCGATGTCGATGCGGCCATCGAGGCCTACAACGAGGTCATCACGGCGTTCGGCAACGACCTCGACACGCTCGCGGCTCTGGCACGGCTCTACGAGTCGGCGGGCCGGAACGAGGATCTGCTCGCCACGCTCGAAGCTTCCGAATCCATCATGGAGCCGTCCGTGCAGCGCGCGAACCTGCGCTTCCGCATGGCCGAGCTGTTGCGCGAGAAGCTCGGCCAGGTCGAGCGCGCGATCTCCAGCTACGAGGCCGCCCTCGAAGACGACGCCCAGCACGCACAGACCCTGGCAGCGCTCGAAGCCATCATGCGCGACGAGAGCTCGCCGTACCGCAGAGATGCCGGCCGTGTCGCCGCGCCGCGCTACGAGGCGCTTGGCAGCTACGACCGGCTTCTGTCCGTGCTCGAGCTGATGGCGCAGACCGACGACGAGCTAGAGCAATTGGCCGCCTTGCGCCGCGCATCGGAGGTTGCGGAGCACGGTCAGAACGACGCCGTGGCTGCGATGACCTACCTCGGGCGCGCCGTGCGCGCGGGGCGCACGCACGACAGCTTGCCGCAGCTGCTGACCGAATACGGCCGGCTCGCCGATGCCACGGCCCGCTACGCGGAGTACGTGGCGTGCTTGCAGGAGATCGCACCCGAGATCTTCGACGCCGAACAGAAGGTGCGCGTGTATCGCCGCGTGGCCGAGGTCGCGCGCGAGAAGCTGGCGGACATCGCGCTCTCGCGTGCGAGCTTCCGCAAGGTGCTCGAGGAGCAGGTCGACGATCTGCCGGCGCTGGATGCGCTGATCGCTCTCGACGAGGAAGTGGGCGACCACGCCGCGCTGATCGACGTGCTCAAGCGCAAGACCGAGCTCGCGCTGAGCCCCGCAGAGCGCGCCAAGCTCCTGTCGCGTCAGGCCGACGTGTACGAGCGCGGCCTGGACGACGCGGACAAGGCCATCGCGGCGCTCGAAGACTTGGTCTCCGACGCACCCGACAAGGCGGCCTACGACTCGTTGCAGCGCCTGTACCAGCGCACGCATCGCTGGGCGGATCTGTCGGCGCTCTACGAGCAGCAGCTGGAACGGCATGTGGGCGATGCAGTCGACCTGCGCTACCAGCTGGCGCGCAACTGCCGCACGCATCTGTCGGATACGCAGGCCGCGCTCGAGCACCTGCGCGAGGCCATCACCTACAATCCGAACCACTTCGATTCGATCGCGCTGCTCGAATCGATCATGAACGAGCACGGCGAGTATCGCACCACGGCCGCAGAGATCCTCGAGCCAGGGTATCTGGCGCGCATGGAGTGGGCCAAGCTCACGGCGGCGCTGCGCGCGCGCGTGGACGGCGAGCTCGATCTCGAGGAGCGCAAGCGCTTGCTCTTGCGCCTGGGCCGCATCTACGAGGAACAGCTCGAAGACTTCGAGGAGACCATGGAGGTCTACGCGCGCCTGTTCCGCGAAGACCCGCGCGATGAGGAGCAGTGGGAGACGCTGACGCGCCTGGCCAAGGTCGGCGGACAGTGGAACCGGCTCGCGAAGATCCTCGGCGAGGCCCTGCCCGAAGCGGCGAACGACGAGATCACGGCCAAGCTCGCGCGCTACGTGGGCTCGCTCTACGACGAGCGCATCGTCAACGCGGTGAAGGCCGCCGAGTTCTACAGCAAGGCACTCGAGTTCGACTCGCAGGATGCCGTGGCGTTCACTGCACTCGAGGCCGCGTACCAGCGCAGCACGAGCCACGCCGCACTGATCGAGCTGTACAAGCGGCAGGCCGAGGCCGCGCCGAGCGATGGCCAGCGTGTCGCGCTGCTGCACAAGAGCGCGCGGCTCTACGCGGGCGAGCTGTCGGACCGCAAGGCAGCCATCGCGACGTACCGTGAGATCCTGGAGGTGGAGCCAGCCAACGCCGACGCCATCAGCGGCATCGAAGGTCTGCTCTCGGAGACCGAGGACCACGCGGGTCTCGCCGACCACCTGCGTCGTCGCTTGGAGCATGCGGGTGGGATCAACGACGAGGTTGCGCTGAAGTTCCGGCTCGGCGAGGTCCTGTCCACGCGCCTGGGCGACGATTCCGGCGCGATCGAGGCGTTCGAGGAAGCCCTGCACATCGATCCGAGCTGCACCCCGGCGATGTCGGCTCTGGAGCAGCTGGTGCAGAACGAGGCGCACACGCTGCGCGTCACCGAGATCCTGGAGCCGGTCTATCGGCACCTCGACCAGTGGAAGAAGCTGATCGCAATCTACGAAGCGCGGCTTGCGCTGGTTTCGGATCCCGTCGAAGCGGTGCGCCTCTTGTCGGAGGTAGCGCAGCTGCACGAACAACGCGGCGCAGACCTGCGGCTGGCCTTCCACGCGTATCAGCGAGCGTTCGCGCGCGAGCCGGACAACGACGCGATCCGCGCGCACATCGATCGCCTGGCCGCGCGCCGTGAGTCCTGGGACGATCACGTCGCCGCGTACGAAGCGGCGCTCGTGGCGACGCAGGACGACGCAATCAAGGCGCAGCTGCTCACCACGATCGCTCGCGTGCACGACGAGAAGCGCGGCGATCCACGCTCCGCCATTCAGGCGTACGAGCGGCTTCTGGCGGTCGAGTCGGAAGACCCGAGCACGCTCGATGCGCTCGAGTCGCTGCTCACCATGGTGGGCGACTGGCGGGGCCTCGTGGCCGTGTTCGAGCGCAAGGTGAAGGCGGCGTTCAGCTCCGAAGAGCGCTCCGACGTGCTGCGCCGCATGGGCTCGGTATTGGATGATCTGTTGGCCGATCGCGACGCGGCGATCGCTGCGTATCGGCGCGCTCTGGCCGAGGTCGAGACCGACGAGCTTGCCCTTGATGCCCTCGATCGGCTGTACGAGGCCGGTGGCCAGGCGGCGGAGCTGGCGCCGATCCTCGGCCGGCGCATCGAGCTGGCGCAGGATCCGGCGGCGCGCGCCGAGCTGGGCGTGCGTCTGGGCCACTTGCTCGAGGAGCAGCTGCACCAGTTCGACGCGGCGATCGACGCGTATCGTCGTGTGCTCGACGACGAGCCGCAGAATCCTAGTGCGATCGCGCGCCTGGCCGCGCTCTACGAGCGTCAGGGCCTGTGGCAGGAGCTGCTCGACAACCTGGCCGCGCAGGCGAGCCTGGCCGCCAGCACCGAGGAGCGCGTGCGCTTGCGCTGCAAGGCAGGCCAGGTGCTGCAGCGTGAGCTGCTCGACGTACCCGAGGCCATCGAGCTTTATCGGCAGGCACTCGAAGACGATCCGCGCTGCAACGAGGCCGTGCAGGCCTTGATGGCGCTGACTGCGAACGAGGAGCACCGCGCGCGTGCAGCCGAGGTCGTGGAGCCACTGTTGCGTGAGCAAGAGCGCTGGGACGACCTCGTGCAGTTGATCGAGCGACGCGTGGAGAGCATTTTGGATCCCGCCGAGCGCGCAGCCGAGGTCGTGCGCCTTGCGGAGATCCACGAGCACGGTCGCAAGCAGCCGGGCGATGCGTTCAGTGCGCTTACCCGCGCGCTGGCCCACGAACCTGCCGACGCGCACGTGCAAGATGAGCTGGAGCGCCTGGCCGCCGCCCTCGACGCTTGGCAGAGGCTCGCGTCGGTGTTCTCGGAGCGTGCTTCGGGCATGTCGGACCCGAGCGAATCGGCCGCACTCTACCGCCGCGCCGGTCGTGTCGCGCGCGACCAGATCCGCGACGCCGCGCAGGCCATCGACGCCTACGTGCGCGCATCGGAACGCGACGACGACGCACCGGAGACGCTGCTGGCGCTCGACGAGCTGTATGCCAAGACGCAGCGCACCACGGAGCTCGTGGAAGTGCTCGACCGCCGGATCGCAGCGCTCACGGCGCCGTCCGAACGGGCCGAGCTGCTCAATCGCCTCGGCGAGCTGCGGGACGTGCACCTGGGCGACGGACGCGGCGCGTTCGTGGCGTACCAAGAAGTGCTCGACAACGACGTCACCGATGCACGCGCGCTCGCCGGCATGGAGCGGCTCGGGCAACGCGACGATCTCGCGCGCGATGTGCTCGATGTGCTCGATCGCTGCTACCGCGAGGCCGGTGCGCTAGAGAAAGTCGTCGGGCTCTACGACATCAAGATTCGTCTGGCTCCGATGGATCGCGAGAAGGTGCTCTTGCTGCGCGATGCAGCGGCGCTCTGGGAGCACGATCTCGGCGAGCCGCGACGTGCGCTGGCCTGTCTGCGGCGCGCCTACGAGCTCGACTGCCGCGATACTGCGCTGCTCGACGAGCTCGAGCGACTCGCGACGGCGTCCGGTGCGTGGTCGGATCTCTCCGGGCTGTGCGAAGGCTTGCTCGCGAGCAGTGCGCTCGAAGGCACCAACAAGCGTGACGTCGCCCTGCGCTGTGCAGGCTGGTACCGCGAGCACACGGCTGACGTGACCGGCGAGGAGCGCTGCCTGCGTGCAGCGCTCTCGGTTGCGCCCTCGGCGCTCGACGTGCACCAGCGCGTGACGGTGATCGTGCGCGGTCGCGACGACCGACCGGCACTGGTGCGTGCGCTGCGCGCGCTGGCCGACGCGGAGGCCGATGCTGCACAGCGTCGCGAGCACCTGATGGAGGCCGGGCGGCTGTCGGTCGAGATCGCAGCGGTCGATGGCGCCGCCGAGTGCTTCGACGCGGTGCTCGCAGCCGATGCGCAGGACGCCGCTGCGCTCGCGGCCCTCGCCGAGCTGCGCGCAGGCCAGGGGCGCGTCGCGGACATGGTGGTGCTCTTGATGCGCTTGGTGCCGGTGGAGAGCGAACCGCAGCAGCGCACGCAGCTGCGCTATCGCGTTGCGCAAGCGCAGGCCGAGCAGCTCCGCGATTCGCAGGGCGCGCTCGCGACCTACCGCGCCTTGCTGGATCAGGCTCCGGACGAGGAGCCCGCTCGCAGCGCTCTCGAAGCGTTGCTCGAGAGTCTCGGTCGCTGGGACGAGCTACGCGGTCGGCTGCAAGAGCGGCTCGAACGTAGCGCCGACGCTCAAGCTCGCGTCGCTGTACGCAGCAAGCTCGCGCGGCTGGCCGAGCAAGAGCTGCAGCAGCCCGAGCTGGCCGTCGAGCAATGGGCGCAGATTGTGGCGCAGCAGCCCGATCACGCGGAGGCCAACGTCGGCCTCGAGCGCTTGTATCGTGCGGGCGGGCTTCATGCCGAGCTTGCCAGCTTCCTGCGCGAGCGGGCGCAACGGGCGGTGCAGGCGGGCGAGCTTGCACTGGCGGTGGATCGACTGTGGGCGCTGTCGCGCGTCTGTGAAGAAGCGTTGCACGACTCCGAGCAGGCGGTGGCGGCGCTTGCGCGCATCCACGAGCTTGCGCCGCAGGAGCGCAACGCCGTCGAGGGCCTGATTCGCCTGCACAGCGCTGCGGGGCGCTTCGCGCAAGCCGCTCAGCTCATGCAGGTTTTGATGGCCTTGCAACCGGCCGATGAAGCGGTGCAGACCGCCTACGCACTGGCCGAGCTGGCAGGCACGCAGCTTTCCGATCCGGCGCTCGTCGAGCAGGCCCTGCGCCGCGCGCTCGAGCTCGACCCGAGCCGCACGCAGTCTCGCGAGCTTCTGAAGCTGCACTACGAGAAGCACGGCGAGCTCGACAAGCTGGCGCAGCTCTTGGCCCAGGAGGCCGAGGCCGCGATCGCGCCGGCCGATCAGGTCGTACTCTGGAATCGTATCGCTGCGTTGTATGCCGACAAGCTCAAGGATCCGGGCCGCGCGGTGGTCTACCTCGAGCGCGCGGCGGCGCTCGTGCCCGACGATCGCACCACGCTGCTCGCGCTCTGCGACTTGTACATCGCTGCGCAGCGCCAGGCGGACGCGATCCCCGTGCTCGGCAAGATCATCGCCTCGTACGGTGGTCGTCGCGCCAAGGAAGTCGCCGTCTACGAGCACCGCTTGGGGCAAGCCTACGAGGGTGGCGGTCAGCTCGACGAAGCCTTGAAGCACTACGACGCCGCCTTCAAGATCGACCTCACCAGCGTGCCGGTGCTGCGCGACCTCGGTCGGTTGTGTTGGGCGAACGGCGACCTCGATCGCGCGCAGAAGACCTACCGCGCGCTGCTGCTGCAGAAGCTCGGGGCAGACGTTGGCATTCAGAAGGCCGACGTGTACTTCCACCTCGGCGAAATCTCGGCCAAGCAAGGCGACAAGCCCAAGGCCAAGGCCATGCTCGAGCGCGCCATCTCCGAGGCCGGACAGCATCCGGCGGCCAAGGCTCTGATCGAGCAGCTGTGAGGGTCAGCCGTGGAAGGTCAGGTCTGCATCAACGGTGAGCTGTGCGCGGCCGCGGATGCGAAGATCTCCGTGTTTGATCGCGGCTTTCTGTACGGTGACTCGGCCTTCGAAGTGATGCGCACCTACGGCGGCGAGCCGTTCCGCGAGCGCGACCACATGCTGCGCTTGCAGGGCTCGTGCGAGCGGCTGCTCATCCCGGTGACCTCGAGCCTCGAGAGTTGGTCGCGCGACGTGCATCGCACGATTGCCGCCTCCGGCCTGCCCGAGTGCTACGTGCGCGTGATGGTGACGCGTGGTAGCGGCCCGCTCGGGCTCGACCTCGCGCAGGCGCATGAGCCCAGCGTGCTCGTGTTCGCGCTGCCGCTGCAGCCACCCCCGCCCAGCGTGTACGAGCAAGGCATCACGGTGGGCCTCTGCCACGTGGGGCGCGCGGTCGACGGCACCAGGGCCGCAGGCGCCAAGACCAGCAACTACCTCGCGAGCCTCTTGGCACTGCACGAGGTCAAGCAGCGTGGGGCCGCCGAAGCCATCGTGGTCGCCGGTAACGGTGAGGTGGTCGAGGGCGCCACGAGCAACGTGTTCGTCGTGCGCGGCGGTGAGCTCATCACACCCCCGGTAGAGGCCGGCATCCTCGCCGGCATCACGCGCCTGACGGTGATCGAGCTCGCCGCGCGGCACGGGATCCCGCTGTCGGCGCGACGCATTCTCCCAGCGGATCTGCAGCTCGCCGACGAGGTCTTCATCACGAGCTCGGTGCGCGAGGTGGTGCCGGTCGTGTGGGTCGACAAGGTTCAAATCGGTGACGGTCGCCCCGGTCCGGTGACGCAGCAGATCCTGCGTGCCTATCGCGAGCTCACGCAGACCAACGCCTGAGCCGGCTGTGCCTCGTGCACGGTGGGTGCGTCCACGCGATCGTCAGCTCTGCCCCGATCCCACATATTGCCGCCCTGTCTGCCAGTTACACACATGGATCCCAGCTACCGCAGCGACCTCAACCGCGACGTGCCTGCCGCCCAGCCGGGCGAGTTCCGTCCGTTGGCCCTCGGCAAGCTGACGATCTGGCCACCCGTCGTGCTCGCACCCATGGCCGGGGTCACCAACCCCCCGTTTCGTTCGCTGTGCCGTGCCTTCGGCGCCGGCTTGTACGTCAGCGAAATGGTCACCGCACGGCCGCTTGTCGAGGGCCATAAGAAGACCGACAAGCTCGCCGACTTCGCGCCCGACGAAGCGATTCGCTCCCTGCAGCTCTACGGCGTGGACCCGTACTACGTCGGTGAGGCCGCCAAGCGTCTGGTGGGCGAGGGCAGGGTCGATCACATCGATCTGAACTTCGGCTGTCCAGTGCGCAAGGTCACGCGGCGCGGCGGCGGTGCGGCGATCCCGTGGAAGCCGCGGCTGCTCGCCAACATCGTGCGTGCCGCCGTCAGCGGCGCAGGCCACGTGCCGGTCACGATCAAGTTTCGCATCGGCATCGACGACGCGCACGAGACGGGCTTGCAGTCCGGACGCATCGGCCAGGAAGAAGGTTGCGCGTACGTCGCGTTGCACGCACGTACGGCCGCGCAGCTCTACGACGGTCAGGCACGCTGGGAGGCCATCGCCGAGCTCAAGCAAGCCGTCACACGCATCCCGGTGCTCGGCAACGGCGACATCTGGGAAGCGGAAGACGCGCTGCGCATGATGCGAACCACGGGCTGCGATGGCGTGGTCGTGGGTCGCGGGTGTCTGGGCCGTCCGTGGCTGTTTCGCGATCTGGTCGATGTGTTCGATGGGCGCGCGCCGCAGAACCCACCGCGACTGTCGGAGGTGGCCGCGATCATGTTGCAGCATGCACGTGCGCTGTGTGCCTGGCTCGGCGAGCCGATTGCCATCCGACAGTTCCGCAAGCACGCGACCTGGTACACCAAGGGTTTCCGCGGCAGCGCACGGCTGCGCAACAGCGTGATGCATGTCCAAACGTTGGCAGAACTCGAAGCTGCGTTGTCCTCGCTGGACGCCGACGAGCCGTTTCCCGTCGGCGCCGTGCGCGTGCCGCGCGGCAAGGCCTCCGGCATGCAAAAGGTGGCGCTGCCCGAGGGCTACCTCGACAGCCGGGACGACGACAGTCCGCCCGAAGCCGAGACCGAGGACGACGAGAGTGGTGGCTGACCGATGAGCGAGCCTGCGGAGATCCACGGTCAGGTCGAGCCGCGCTTCGCGGCGGTGCGCGAGGCTTTCGCGCAGAGCTTCACGCTGCACGGCGAGCAGGGCGCTGCGCTCGCGATCCAGCTCGGTGACCACCTCGTCGTCGATCTGTGGGGCGGCCTCGCGTCGCGCGCCGAGCACAAGCCCTGGCAGCGCGACACCCTGGTCAACGTGTTCTCCACGACCAAGGGCTGGGCCGCGTTGTGCGCGCACCACCTGATCGATACGGGGCGCGTGGAGCTGGATGCACCGCTCGCGCGCTACTGGCCCGAGTTCGCAGTGGCAGGCAAAGCGGGCGTGACCGTGCGCCATGTGCTCGGCCACCGCGCGGGCTTGCCTGCCGTGCGCAAAGCGTTACCGCACACGGCGCTGTACGACCAGGCCACAATGGCGCAGGCGCTGGCAGAACAAGCGCCGTTCTGGGAGCCAGGCACCCAGCACGGCTACCACGCGCAGACCTTCGGTTTCCTGCTCGCCGAGCTCGTCCTGCGCGTGACCGGCAAGACCCTGGGCCGCTACTTCCGCGACGAGATCGCCGTTCCGCTCGGCGCCGACGCGTACATCGGCTTGCCGGCCTCCGAGGACGCGCGCGTCGCCAGGGTCACGCGCCCGCTCGGCGAGACGCCTCCGCCCGGTGAGCTCGATCTCGTGAGCGTGTTCATGAACGAGCCGCACTCGCTCACTGCCTTGGCCTTCACCAACCCCGCGCCCGCGCCGGGGGCCGTCAATTCGCGCGCTTGGCGGCAGGCCGAGATCCCCGCATCCAACGGCCACGCGAGCGCTGGCGGCCTCGCGGCGTTGTATGGCGCGCTGGCCTCGGGCTCGCCGCGGCTGCTCAGCCCGGCGGGCGTCGCGCGTTGCGCCGAGGAGCAGGCCTTCGGTCCCGACGCCGTCCTGCGCCTGACCACGCGCTTTGGCCTGGGGTTCATGCTCTCGCAGCCCTCTGGTGGCGGCTGGTTCAGCCCGAACCCGGCAGCCTTCGGCCACCCGGGCCTCGGCGGCTCCATCGGCTTCGCCGACCCGCAGGCCCAGCTAGCCTTCGGCTACGTCATGAACCGGGCCGGCATGAACATCCTGGTGGGCGACCGCCCCAGGCGTCTGATCGAGGCGGCCTACCGCTGCCTGTGATGCGACGTTGACCAGCGGCACAAGGTCCGTTACACCACCGCCCCGACAAGGAGACAGTCATGGCATCGGATACCAAGAAGACGGAGCTTCGCCGCCGCCGCAAGCGCGCCAGCGTTGGCAGGGACAAGGCTCGCAAGCGCGCGCGCGAAGGCACGCCCAAGTTTCCGATCCATCCCGAAAAGGACAAGTGAGCCGACCGGCGGCGTTTTCGCGCCGCCCGCAGCAGCTCTCGCCTCAAATCGGGCAGTGAACCTGCACCTCGATCTGGTGCAGCAACGGCGAGCTACGGCGGTCCGTCGACACCAGGCGCGCCTCGATCTCGAGGAAGCGGTTCTCCGGTAGTGGCCCCGGCGGCATGAGCGCGTCGATCGCTGACGACGTCCACGGCCCCAGCCAGGTCGCGCTGAGGAGTGCATCGGCCGTGGCTGCCGTGCGCGCGCGGATCTGAATGCTCGCGCCCGCGGGCAGCTGCGCATCCACTTTGATCCGCTCCCACTCCGAGGGCCCCATCGCGCAGCCCTCGAGCACGCCACGGATGAAGCCGCTGGGCGCCACGATGCGCCGTAAGCTGTAGCCCGTGAAGTCGGAATAGGTGTACGGCTGCGCGCCCACGCCGAACTGCGCAGCCACCCCGGTCTTCGGGTCGACGCGCGTGGCCGAGCTGCTGTCGCGGTTGACGAGCCAGGCGCGCCCGTCCGCGTCGAGGCCCACGCCGATGCTGCCGCCGCCGGGCAGCGGCGCATCCTTGGTGCCGAAGGTGCGTAGGTTCGCGCCGTCCTGCGCGTCGAACACCGTCAGGCGCGTGACCGGTGCGCTCGACTCCACGTAGCCGAAGCGCGAACTGGTGTTGATGGTGACCCAGTCGTACGACGAGGCCACGTAGATGCGCCCGGCGTCGTCGGCGGCGATGCCGCGCATCACGCCCGCGTCGGGCAGATGCACGCTCAGCCACTTCTGCGTGCTCGGGTCGTAGCGGAACGCGTAGGGGCAAGTGAACCCGGCCATCCACACGCGGTCCTGGGTGTCGACCGCGATCCCGTACGAGCTCGGGCAGCCCTTCTCGGGTGCAGGCGCCGAGAGTGCCTGCCCGACGCTGCCCGACTTCGTGTCGATCGACAGGATCTGACCGCTCAGCGCTTCTGTCAGCCAGAGCCTGCCGTGCGCATCCATGGCCGCGCCGTACGGCTTGAAGCCAGGCACCGCCAGCGTCTGCAACACCTTGCCGGTATCGGGATCGAGCTTCACGACTTTCTGATCGCCGTGCAGACCCACCCACACGCTTCCGTCAGCTGCCACCGCGAGCGCGCGCGGCACACCACCCACGCTGCCCACGTCCACCGTCCACAGCAGGCACTCGTCGGCTTGCCCCAGGTATTCGCCGGGTACCTGCAGATCGATGCGTCCGTTGCCGTTGAGGTCCTGTGAGGTCTGGATCGTGCCGTCGTGATTGCGATCGATGCAGTCTTCCTCGAAGCCCGCGATCTTCGTGACGGTGCCTTGCCTGTCGAACGCGCGGTTCGCGACGTAGACCGCGCCCTGCAGGTTGACCGAGGTGCGCGACGGGCAGTTGCCGCCCGCCTGCGGGTTGACCTTGTCGCGGTCACAGAGCTTGTCGAGCGGCTCGGCGTGGTTTTTGCCGTCGAGCAGCACACTGTCGTAGCGCGCCAGCTGCGAGCCGTCGCGCGTGGACAGTCGCGTAACCTTGCTGTCGATGTCGTTGGCGATCCAGGCGTCGTAGCGCTCCTGGTTCTGGCCGCTCAGCAACAGATCGTTGCCGCTGACTTGCACCGACGACGAATTCTGCAGGCTCGGCTGCCAGGTCGAGCCCTTGCCCGGCAGATAGAGCAGCCGGCAGCCCGGCCTGCAGTCGCCGCACTCGGAGCGCAGGCCTTCATCGATCTGGCCGTTGCAGTTGTTGTCGCGGTTGTCGCACAGCTCGGCGGCCTGCGGATGGATCGTGGGATCGTGGTCGTTGCAGTCGCCCTTGCACGCGTCCCAGCCGTCCTTGTCTTCGTCGCGCGGCGTGGCCACGTGGGTGCAGACATTGTTCGCGCTGTCGCAGCCGTCGAGCGTGCAGTCGTTCTTGTCGTCGCAGCCCTGTGCGCAGGCGACTTTGGTCACCGCGTTCTGCGTGACCTTGAGACCCGTGCGCGAGCACGCGCCAAGCCCCACGCAAAGCCACAGCGCGCACCCAAAGCACGCCCAACGGCGCGTCTGCAGCTCGCGGGGCCTCGGCGTCTTCAGGTGGGCCACGTGGGCAACGATACACCGGTCCCGATGCGCAAGTCTGCGCGGGTCAGTGCAGGGTGTGGCTCTGGCCATCGTGCACCACCGTGGGGATGCCCGAGTCGGTCTTGCCGTGGCGCTTGTCGAAGAATTCGTCGACGTTGGACTGAGGGGGCGCCACGGGCACCGGCGGCGGTGCCGGGTGTGGAGGCTGCGCGAGCGGTGCCTCTTCGATCGCCCAGCGGCGCAGCGTCGCCTTGTGCCGCGTGCGCGTTCGGATGTAGCCGACCACCAGCAAGAGCGCGCCGATCACCCACACGAATGTGAGCCCCATCAGCAGCGCGGGCCAGCGGCCGAAGCGCTGGCTGAGCGTGGCGCGCCAGTCGCGCTCCATGTAGCCCAGCGGTACCTGGTAGGCCGTGCGCACCGCGTCCGCGAAGCCGACCTGCGCCGAGAGCTCGTGCAGCAGCTTGCGAAAGCGCAGCTGCTCGTCGCGCCCGCCCAGCATGAAGCCAACGAAGTCGGCGCTCTGCGCATACGCCAGATCGACCTCGCCATGCCGCGCAGGGAACGCGCCCGAGAGCTGATCGAGCGGGATCAGCCGGCCGCGCAGCGTGGCTTCCCAGAGCGTGTGCAAGCGGTTGAAGGCGCTCTCGCCGGCCTGATGCAACGCGACACCTTCCGAGAACCAGCGCGGCACCGTCGCGCCGCGCGTCGCGCGATACAGCGCCACGTGCGAGAGCTCGTGCGTGAGCACCTTGCGCATGTTCGGACGTAGCCAGGTTTGCGGCTCGGTCAGCGTGAGCAGGATGAGGCCACGCTCGGGGAACGCGATGCCGTCGGCGTAGTCCGGCAGCGGCACGCCCTGCGGGGCGAGCGTCTGCATCTGCTGCGGGTTCACCGCGACGCGGATGTCGAGCTCGGGCGAGACGGACACGCCGAGCTCGGAAACGATGCGCGCAAACGCGACCGGTTCGGCGGCCTGCAGCTCCCGCGTCTCGTCGGTGGCGGACACCGGGTAGGTCCAGCGCACTTTGCCGACCAGGCTGCTCACATAGCCGTTGGGCAAGTGGTCTTTGGCATTCGCCTGCGCGGCGTCGGCGTGCACCCCACCGGCAGCCCCTGTGAGGAGCACGGCCAAGCACAGCGCGAGCCAGCCGCCGATCTTCGAGCGGCCGGCGTTGCGCCGTGCCCTACCATTCGCTGCGTGCTGGTGCGGAACGACTGCCACGAGCCTGGCTCAGAATAGCACCGGGGGCCCAGGAGGGCAGGTGGCTCCAAGGGCTTTTGTGCTAGGTTGTGCGTCGCGTGAGGACACTGCGAGCAGTCGCAAACACCATCTTCCTGGGCCTGTGGACCGCGTTCATGGTGACGATGGCCGTCAGCGTCGGCCTGCTCTTGCGCGATCCGCACTTCTTCAAGCGCATGCAGCGCCACTGGGCGCGCGGCCTCACCTGGTTCTGGGGCGTCGAGCTCAAGGTCTTCGGCGCCGAGAACCTGGCTCCGGCCCGCAGTTACGTGGTCATGTCGAACCACCTCAGCTACGCGGACATCGTGGCGCTGTTCCTGGCGTTGCCCGTGATTCCAGGCTTTCTGGCCAAGAGCGAGCTGCGCCGGGTGCCGTTCCTGAACGCCGCGCTCGACGCTGGCGGTCACGTGGTCATCGAGCGGCGCGCGCACGACAAGGCCATGCAGAGCATCGATAGCGCCGCCGCCCAGGTGCGCGGCGGTCGCACCGTGTTGATCTTCCCCGAAGGCACGCGCGGCGAATCCGACACGATCGGCGACTTCAAGAGCGGTGGCTTTCGGCTGGCGAAGGCGGCGGGCGTCCCGATCGTGCCGGTCGGCCTGCGTGGCACGCGCGCCGTCGGGCCGCGGCACAGCATCCTCTTCTACCCGGGCACCATCGAGGTGCACATCGGTCAGCCGTTGCCCGTGGAGCAGGTCGAAGCGCTGGAGTTCCGAGAGCTCGTCACGCTGCTGCGCGGCCACGTCATGGAGCTGAGTGCGATGCCTGCGCGCGAATCCGGCCAAGCTTGATCTGGAGCAGCGTGAGGCCCGTGGCGGGCGCCGTCTCGCAGATCGGATCACGGCTCTGGCCGGGGCGCAGCAGCTCTGCGATCTGCTCCGGCGTGCGGTTGCCGCGTCCCACCGCGATCAGCGCGCCGGCCATGATGCGCACCATCTGCTTCATGAACGCCGAGCCCGTGACTTCCAGCGCCAGGTGGTTCGGCTGCCCCCAGAACTCCGGCAAGAGCTGCATGCGGTAGAGCGTGCGTCGCGAGTTGTCACGGATGTCGTCGGATGAACGGAACGCGCGGAAGTCGTGCGTGCCCACGAAGAGCTCGCAGGTGCGTTGCATGGCCGCAAGGTCGAGCGCTAGCCGTGCGTCCGACAACACCGCGTTGTCGCGCACGTGGGCGTGTCGCCCCAGGTGCCAGGCGCGGTGCCGGTGCAGCGGATCGCGCGCGACCCCCAGGTGAAACAGGTAGCGATAGGTCTTCTCGAGCGCGTCGAAGCGCGGGTTGTAGTCGGGCTCGCAGGCGGCCACGTCCTGCACGGCCACGTCATCCGGCAGGTAACGGTTGATCGCGAGCAGCCAGCGGCGCGGTGGCAGCTGTCGCGACGTGCTGAACGCGACCACCTGGCCCTCCGCATGCACGCCCGCATCGGTGCGACTGGCGCCACGCACGCGCACCGGGTGCTGCGTGATCTGCTGGATGGCGTGCTCCAGCACCGCCTGGATCGTGCGCGTGTCCGGCTGCAACTGGAAGCCGGCGAAATCGGTTCCATCGTACGCCAGCGTGAGCCGAACGCCGTGGTCCATTCAGAAGATGAAGCCCAGACCGATGAGCCAGTTCGTGCCGCCGATGGGTAGCGCCTTCTTGGTCGGGCTGAAGGTCAGGAGCTCGAAGAACAGGAACGAGTGGTTGATGCCCCACTCCTCGTCCATGCGGCGTGCGGCGCTCGGCTCGAAGCTGTCCAGGTCGAGCGCGAACTGCCCACCGTAGACCAGGCCCGTGCTCCAGCCGTCGGCGTCGCTGCGCGAGCCGGTCGCCGTGGACCAGTGCGCCCACTCCCAGCCGATCTTGCCCGTGAGCACGAAGGGCAGACCGAGGCGTCTGGCCAGAGCGTCGATGCGCAGCGTTCCGAGCGCCGCCAGCGGGAACATCGAGAAGGTGCTCTTCTCGCTCACGCGCAACACGCCGGTGACGTCGAAGGCGTGCGCGCTGTAGCCGACGTGACCCGCGCTACCGCCGACCGTGAGGTACAAAATCTTCGGCAGACGATAGGCGATCGCATCGATCTCGACGTCCAGCAGCGGCCCGATGTCGGTGCGGTACAGATTCTTGAAGCTCGAGTTGCCGTCCATGTTCGGGGTGTAGGGGCCGCCACGCAGCTCCATCACCACGCGCTCGGAGGAGATAAAGGTGTG
>DASVHQ010000124.1:0-17230 GCA_036382515.1 Polyangiales bacterium
GTATCGCTCGCTCACCATGAACGGCGAGCAGATCGAATTCTCCGAAGGCTTCACCGAGCTGCACACCACGGTCTATCGGGACATCCTGGCGGGTGGTGGGTACGGGCTTGCCGAAGCCAAGCCGTCGGTGGAGCTGGCGTATGGGCTGCGCACGGCCCCGATCCTGCAGACCCCGTCGGTTGTGCATCCGCAGGTGGAGCGGGTGCGCGGGCGCTCGCGCGTGGCAGCGTCGGGGAGCTTGCCGCCGCGGGGGTAGGGTGTTTCCCGGGGGCTCGCAAAGCGGTGCGCTTGCGGCGGTTTCCGCGCGGCGTCAGCGCAGAAGCTGCTCGAGCAGGCGAACGCGCCGGCCGCCGCACGCCGCCCGCGCGCCGTTGCACGCGCAGACGTTTGCCGCTATGCACGCTCGGCACGATGGCACTTATCCGTGCTCTCCATACCGTGATGGGTTCCGACCAGCCTCGACCGCTCCTGAAGCAGCTGCCCCTGGCAGGCCTGCTCGTCGCTGGCGTCGCGCGGCTCGCCTACGGTGCGAGCTACACCGTCGACGACGCCTACATCACGTTGCGGTATTCGCGCAACCTGGCGCGCGGAGCGGGCGCGGTGTTCAACCCTGGCGAGTACGTCAAGGGCTACTCCAACACGCTGTACATGTGGCTGATGACCTTGCCCGAGCTGCTGCACCACGACCCGATAGGGTTCAGCAAGCTGATCGGGGCCGCCGCTTACCTGGGTCTGCTGCTGGTGCTTCTGCGCGAGGGACGCGCGTTGTTCGCGTCTCAGGCCGCGGCTTTCGGCGCGCCGGGTTTGGCGCTGCTGTCGATGCCTCTCGCCCTCTGGTACATGGCCGGGCTCGAGACCGGTCTCTACACGACCTGCGTCGTGACGGCCGTGGTGAAGCGGTTGCGCGAGCAGGAGCGTGAGCTCGCTCCGTACTCTGCGGCGTGGTTCGCGGCCGCGGCCTTGCTGCGACCGGAGGGCATCATCTTCTTCGTCGCGATGGCAGGCCACGACGTGGTCGTGAAGGTGTTCGCGCGCAAGCGTCCGTCGCTCCGGGACGTGTTGTGGTGCGTGTTGCCAGCGAGTGTTTATGGCGCGGAGTTGCTTGTTTCCAAGGCGTACTACGGCGCGTACTTCCCCTCCACCTATTACGCCAAAGTCGCTGGTTCACAGCATGTCCTCGGTAACTTGGCGGTCGTATGGCGCGGCCTTTGCGCGCAGTGGTCGTCACCGAACTCGTATGTTCGCACGTGCCTGGGCACAGTCGGTGGACTCTGGGGCATCGGTCTCGCCGCGATCGGGCTCGTGCAGCGGTCCAGACTGCGGCAGCACTCGGCGTTCGCTCTGATGCTCATGGCGCAAGTCGCGTTCATCGCGCGCGCGGATGGCGACTGGATGCCCGCCTGGCGCTTCTGCGTGCCGCTGCTGCCATTCGTGTTTCTGCTGATCGCCGGCGGCATCGCAGGAGTGGTCGCGGCACTGCCGCGCATGCGGGATGCCGCGGCCAACACGGCGTGGCTCGCCGGTCTGGCTGCGCTCGCCCTCACAGCACCGTTTGTTCTGCACGCGAGCGACCGTGCGCTCGTTTCTGCCCCGCCTTTTCTGAGGCAGGGAGAGGCCTTCGCCAGTCTCTTGCCGCCGGGCGCGCTGCTCTCGTCCTTCGATGTCGGCGGTTACGGCTACGGCGGCGGCTCGCTCGATATCCTCGACATGGCCGGTCTGACGAGCGACATCATCACGCGTTGCAACGCGGACTGGAAGCCGTGTTACCCGCTGCCGGCGCTCGTCATGCCCGACTTCGTCCGTAGACATCCCGGAAAGCGAAAAGGCGACATCATCTACAAGCTGCTGCGATCGAAGCACGGCTATCTGGTGTCAGCGAACGGGCGCTATCTAGTGAAGCAAGAGCTGGTGCTTGCCTCTGCGCCGCCTGCCACAGCCCATTCCGTGGTGTCGCACGGCGATCCTGCACATCCCCAGGTCATGGCGCTCGAGCTCGCGGCGCACAGCGGGCCATCGCGCAGGTTGTCGGGGGTCATGTACTGGCGCGGCACTGACACGAATCGCGCGGCGGTGCGCGAGCGGAAGCTAGTTTGGATGCGCGCACAGGTCGGGCACGACGCCGCCGCGTCCGTCGTCTTCTGGAGCTATATCAGCGCTCCGGAACAGTGGGACACGCGGTCATTGTTCGTCGACCGCTTCACTCTGGATGCCCCAGCGGCGGCTGGTACTTATGACCTCGCGGTGGAGCTTGGCGACGGCAGCCGACAGGCTGTGGGCTCGCTCGAGGTCGTCGAAGGAGCGACGGCCACCCAAGCTGCAAGCTCGGATGTTGCACGCGCGCGAGCACGCGCCGCGCAGCATGATACGGAAGCGGCCTTCGCGCTGGTGCGCGATGCTCTCGCAGCGGCCGACAGTGAGCTGGCGCGCAACCTCTATGACCGGTTGGCAGTCGAGCGCGCGCACTCGCTTGTGGCATCGTCGAGCGCGGCGCGAACCCCGGAGGCGAAAGCACCGTTCCTGCGGCAGGCGCGTCAGCTGCTGCACCAAACCTATTGGGAAACGGGCCGCGCTAGCACTGACTTGCGACGAGCGATCGACGAAGTGGGGCGGCTGCAACGCGAGATCTTGTTGGGGTTGTGGCAGCGCGGGTCGTGAGGTGTCCGTGTCGCTTGCTGAAGCGCAGCACAGGCGTCTGGACTGTCAAGCGATCGTGGGTGCAGACGGACGACTGCGAGCGGGAGCGGGCTGACCGCCATCACCGCTCACCCGGCAGCTTGAACGTGACGACCCGCATGCCGCGCCAACGCGCGATGCGCTTGACGTAGCCGGAGAGTCCCGCCGTGAGCGGCGACACGGGCTTCGCTTTGCTCGTGAACACCGTTTGCACGCCGTAGCGTTGCAGGATGGCCAGCCGCTCCGTCGGGGGCGTCTGAGCGCTGAACAGTTGGCCGATCGCTGCGTGGCGGCGCGCGACCTCGTCGGCACCGAGCCCGTGCGAGCCGCGGCCGGGTGCGGGCGCGAGCACGTTGCAGTCGCAGTGCATGGCCACGAAGTAGTCGTCGCCGGGTGCCGCGATGATCGTCTCCTCGGAGCGCACGTTCTTCGCGAAGAAGGCACTCGTGTCCTGGATCGCGTGTATGCGGTAGCTGCTGGTCAGGCGCTTGGCTTGCGCGAGGTAGCCTTCGCGGCTCCAGGGCGCGCCGTTCACGCCCAGCTGCCAGGCGTAGCCGGCCGAAGCGAGCACCGCGAGCCACGGCCAGACGAGCGCCAGCCAACGCTGTCGGGCGAAGGGTTGAGCCAGCCACAGCAGCGTGTTGGGCACGACGGCGAAGATGATGACGATGAAGACCAGCGTCATGCGCCACAAGATCCAGCGCTCGCCGGCGAGCTCGAGCACCACGGCGCACAGCGGCGGCACGAAGAGCACCGCGCAGGCCGAGAGCACGATCGCGCCGATGGCGGCGACGCGCTTGCGCCTGCGGCTGACGAGGCCGAGCGCGAGCAAGAGCACGAGGTGGGTGTAGCGGTTGTCCGTGCCGATGAGGGGCGCGGGGTTCGCCACGAGCATGCCGTGGCCCAGCTCGATGAATTTGGCGTTTTGTCGGCCGAGCCAGCCCGAGGCTGGCGGTGGCGCGGCTGCGGGCGCGCTGCCGCTGTTGGCGGCCGGTGCCGCAGCGGGTGGCGGTGCGGGAAACACCACAGCCTGGATGCGGGGCCAAGCGGGGACGAGCAACCACGGCAAGCTCAGGCCGAGCGCGAGCGTCGCCGCCCACAGCGGCCGTCGGCCCGGCAGCTTGCGGAAGGTGGCGCGCGCCGCCATCAGCAGCAACGGCGGCGCCACGACCAAGGCCAGGAACACCGCGAAGAGCATGTGCGTCTGAGTCAGCGCAAGCGTGGCAGCTGCCAACCAGCCAGCGGCGCGGTAGCTGGCACCGGCCACCAGTGCCTCGACACCGAACGCGATCCCCATCGACATGAGCCAGTAGGGCCCGAGCGTGTTCGGGTAGGGCAGCACCGAGTAGGGCGCGACGAAGATGCACGCGCCAACGGCGGCCGCCCAGCCGAGCGCACGCTCCTCGAACACCGCCACAGCCAGGTGGTAAGCCGCGGCGGCGCTCATCAACTTGGCCCACGGCCACGCCGTGATCCACAGGGTGCCCGGGTGCGTGCGACAGAGCTGCGCGCCGGCCGCGAGCAGCGCGTGGTAGATGTTGCTGTGGTAGATCGGCTCGAAGCGGTGTCCAGCGACCAGTGGGTCCCAGCTGTTGAAGCCGTGGTCGGCCAACATGCGCGCGCGCGCGATGTGGAAGCCCGCGTCGCCGCCGAGATTGGTGCCCACGCGGGCACCCAGAACCATATCCGCGGCGAGGATGGCCGAGCAGCAGACACCGAGCGCCGTCGGCCAGCGCAGCTCGCGCAGCCAGCCGCGATCGATGCACAGCCACAGCACGCCTGCCACGACGCATGCCACGAGGCCGTAGCTGAACACCGCGAGTGGTAACCGGAAGACGTAACCGGCGACCGACAGCGGCGTGAGCAGCGCGAACGTCCCGAGGTAGCTGCGCGCGAGCGTAGAGAGCGGCCCATCGCGCAGCGCCGCGGGATCGAGGCGGCGCACGAGCGCGAAGCCGGGGATGAAGAGCGCGATCCAGAATAGGTGAGCTTGGACCATGGACGGCTGTGCGACGTGGCTGCGCGGGTCGGCTCGCCCTGCTTTCGGCAGGCCCACCGTACTGGATTTTTGGAGGCGTTGCCCGTACAAACAGGGCCGCGTTCGAGCCGCGTCGTGAAGGTCACGCCGGCTGGGCGGGAGGCGCAGCGCTCGTCATGGCCAACGTCGCGATGGTGGTCACCAACCGCTACGAGCCGGACCCGCGCGTGCAGAAAGAGGCGGCTTCGCTGGTCGCTGGCGGCCACCGTGTGCGCGTCTACTGCTTCGATCGCATGTCGGAGGCACCGCAGGCGCGCGAAGTGCTCGATGGCGTCGAGATCATTCGGCTGCAGCTCGGGCACTACGCGTACGGGCAGCCGGTCGCGACGGCGCTGGGGCTACGCAAGTTCCGGCGCGCGGTGCGGCAAGCGCTGCTGCGCGACCCACCCGACGTGCTGCACTGCCACGACCAGGACACCTGCTCACTCGGTGCCGCCTGGCAGGGCCGGCGGCTGCCGAACGGTCGGCGCGCGAAGTTCGTGTTCGATGCGCACGACTTCTACTGGACCTATCCGCTGTACATCGACAACCCCGCGCGCTGGCGCCACGTGCTGTCGGGCGTGCTCAAGGCGCAGGGCTTTCACTACGTTCGCAAGGCGGACCTCTTGATCACCGTGACCGAGGGCATCGGTAAGCATCCGGGCTATGCCGAGCTGTATCGCAGCTGGGGCGTCGAGCCCGTGGTGCTGTGGAATGCGCCGCGTGCCGTGGCGCAGATCCCGCCGCTGCCGGCGCAGTTCACGCTGGGCTACTACGGCTACGTGCGCGACACGGAGATGTTCCGCTGGCTGATCGCTGCGATCGAGCAGCTGCCACCCCAGGAGCGTCCGGCCGTGCGGGTCGCGGGCGCGGGCGTGGCACACGCGCAGGTGGAGCGGCTCTTGCGCGAGGCGTCCACGCGCCTGGGCTTTCCCGCGCGCGTCAGCGGGGCGTTCGACATGCGCGAGCTCGGTAGCTTGATGGGCGAGTGCAGCGCGCAGTTTTGCGTGTACGCCCTGGGCAGCGGGAACATGGGGCGCACGGTCCCGGTGAAGCTCTTCGACGCCGTGGCGCACGGCCGGCCGGTCATCGGCACGACCGGCACGCTGATGGCTGACTTCATCGAGCGCAACCACTGGGGTTGCATCGTCGACCAGGGCGACAGCGCGGGACTCGCCGCGGCGCTGCGTCGCACACGCGCGCGCGTGCAAGACCCCACGCATCCGCTGCAGCTTCGCCCCGCGCCGACCTGGGAAGAGCAGGGCCAGGTGCTCTGCAAGGCCTACGCGACGCTGCTCGCTCGGTGATTGCGCGCCGCCGCGCTTAGCCCTTACTCTCGCGCAGCGTGTCGCAAGCTTCTCCCACCGCCGCAGACAGCACCCTCGCCGGCAAGACGCCCAGCGTGTCGGTCGTGATCTGCGTGATCGACCCGCACCCCGTGTACTTCGTGCAGGCGGTGCGCTCGATCCTCGAGCAATCGGTGCGCGACCTCGAGCTGATCATCATCGAGGAGCCTTCGTCCGCGAGCGCTGCACCGCTGCTCGCAGGCATCGCCGACCCGCGCATCCGGCACTACGCCCATCCGCAGCGCACCTCCCTCGTGGAGCAGCGTAACCGCGGCATCGAGCACGCTCGGGCCGAGCTGATCGCAGTGCTCGACGCCGACGACATCGCCGAGCCCGATCGACTGCAGAAGCAGCTCTGCTTCATGCACGCTCATCCCGAGGTGGGCGCGCTCGGCACGCAGCTGCGCTTGATCGATCCGAGCGGTGCGACGCTCGGTTATCGCCACTATCCCGTCGAGCCCGGAGCGGTCACCGACGCGCTCGCCTCCATCAACCCGATCGGTCAGCCGGCCGTGATGTACCGCAAGGCACTGGTGCAGTCGCTCGGCGGCTATCGTTACGGGCGCTACCCGGCGACCGAGGACTACGAGCTGTGGTGTCGCATGGCGGCGACGGGCGCGAAGCTCGCCAATCTCGACGAGGCCCTGGTGCGCTACCGCATCCATCCCGGCGCCATGAAGACGACCAAGCTGCACGGCATCTTGCGCGGCACGATCGAGATCAAGGAGCAGTACTTCAAAGGGCGCATGAGCGCACGCGCACGGCTGCGCCTGCTCGGTGAGAAGCTGCTCTTGCACCTGCCGCCACCGCTGGTGCTCAGGCTTTTTTTGGCGACGAGCCTGCGCCGCGACGAGCCTCGCGGAGCTTCGCGCTGAGCTTGCCCCGGGCGCTTGCCGACGCTAGCTTCGCTCCGACATGCGGATTGTCTACATCACCGATGCGTTGCGGGTCTCGGGCGTGGCGCGCAAGAGCGTCGCGCAGGCCAGCGAATGGCAGCGCCAGGGTCACGAGGTGTGGCTGGCGACGGCGCGTCATCCGCAGCTGATGCCGCTCGCGGCGGCGCGTGCCCAGCTGGATCACGAGGTAGGAGCGCGGAGCTTCCTCGAGCGGGTTCGCGGCGAGGTCGACTACCGGTTGTTGTTCGCGACCAAGCTATCGGCGGCGGCGCGCGCGCATGCGATCGACGTCGTGTACACGCGTGAAGTGCCGATGGCCGTGGAGTTGCCGGCGCTCTTGCGGCGCGTGCCGACCGTGCTGGAAGTGAACGGCGACGCGCTAGCGGAGCTGCCGAGGCTCGGTCAGCGGCTGGTTCGCAGGCACGTGCGTGGCTACGAGCTCAGCCACGCCGCGGGTGTCGTGTTCGTGTCGCACGAGTTGCAGCGTCGTTGCCGCCCGGGTACGCCGCGGCGGGCCACCGTCATCGCCAACCCCTGCCCGGCGCTCGACGACGCCGAGCTGCCGACGCCGATGCGACCCGCTCGCCCCACGCTCGTGATGATCGGCACGCTGGTGCACGGCTGGAACGGCTTTGACAAGATGATCACCATGGCCGAGCTCCTGCCGCAGCTCGACTTCGTGGTGGTGGGTGCGCAGCTGTCTGGTCCACCGAACCTGCGCTCGCTGCCGCATCTGTCGCAGGCCGAGGTCAACCGCGTGCTGCGCGGCTGCACCGTCGGCGTGGGCTCGCTCGCCATGCACCGCACGGCGCTGGAGGAAGCCTCTCCGCTCAAGTCCCGCAACTATCTCGCCGTGGGGCTGCCGATCATCCAGGCCTACCGTGACACGGACCTGACCGAAGCGGACGGCTGCGTGCTCGCGCTGCCCAACTGCGAGGACAACATCCGCCCTCAGCTCGCACGCATCGCCGACTTCGCGCAGCGGGCATACGCCGATCCCACGCTCGGCGAGCGCGCACGGGCACTGGCGCGAGGACGTCTCTCCATGGCCGAGAAGGAGCGCGCGCGGCTCGCGTTCATGCGAGAGTGCTCGAGCGCTGCGCGCTGACCAGCTCGCGCAGCGCCTCCGCGAGGCACTGGGCATTGCGCTCGGAGTCGAACACGCTGCGCGCGCGCTCGAACCCCGCGGCTGCGGCCGCGCTGCGGAAGTTGCTGTCGTCGATCATCCGCGTCATCGCCGCCTGCAAGGCTCTGGCATCGTGCGCTGCGACCAACAGCCCGGTCTGCTCGTGCAGAACCGCTTCGGGAATTCCGCCGACACGTGTCGCGACCACTGGCAGGCGTTGGTCCATGGCTTCGAGCACCGCCTGGGGCAGACCCTCGCTGCGCGACGGGAAGACCATGAAATCGGCCGCGGCCAAGTGACGAGTCACCTGCGCAGGGGTTACGCGTCCCAGCAGCAGAATCGCGTTCGGGCGCCCGGCGCGAAGGGCGAGCGCTTGCAGCGCGGCGCGATGCGGCCCATCTCCGAGCGCGATCAAGCGCAGTCGTGGCCGCTCGACCAACAAGGTTTCGAGCGCCGCGCCCAGCTCGATCAGACCCTTCTCGTCGGTTAGTCGGCCGACGAAGATCGCCACGACGTCGCTCGCGTCGAACCCGAGCTCGGCGCGCAGCGCGGCACGCGCCTGGGCATCGGGCGGCTGCGCCGGCTCGCGACCGAGGTACACGCACAGCGGCGTTCGCCGACAGGGGCCCGCCGCGCTCAGAGCCGCGCACGTGGCCTGGCTCACGCCGATCGGCAGATCGGTCTGCGCGAGCGTCGTCGTCAACAGCGCAGCCAGCCCGGGATACAGCCGCGGTCGCAGCATCACGTCGCTGCCGATCGCGAGGTTGGCGACCGGGATGCTGAGGTCTCTAGCGCAGCGGACGGCGGCGACCGCGTCGGAGGTCATGTCGATGCCGAGCACGACATCGAAGGGCCGCGCTGCGTGCCACTTCCGTGCGACCCAGCGCACGGCCGGCGCCTTTGCCGCGCCCTCGTAGCGCGTGAAGGCTGCGCCGGGAGGCCGAAAATACCAGGCCCGCCGAGCTGGCGCGTCTTGCGGCAGCGCGAGCTGGGCGTCGCTCAGCTCGGGCCACTGTGTGTATTTCAGCAGGGGCCTGGGCAAGTATAGGCGCGGCACCACGACGCGAACCGCGAGCCCCTGGCGACACAGCAGGCGGATCTGCCGCGCCACGAACAGGCCCACGTCGGGCCGGCTGCGGGTGGGGACGAGCGAGCTGATGATGAGTAGCTGGAGCGGACGCACGGGGCACAGGCTACACCGATGCAGTGCGCGTGGCTTCGCCGAGCTGGGCCGCCAGAGCCCTTTGCGCTCCCTGGTCTCTGCGCCGAACGGTCGCGGTCTGCTGGGGGTCTGTCCGGTGAGCGCCGGCGGTTCGGCGGGTTGAGCCGACCGACGGCGCATGTCAGAGTCGGCGCGCCGAGAAACCTGGGCGGAGTCGATGAAAGTACTCACCGCGATTGGCGCACGACCGCAGTTCATCAAGGCCGCTCCCGTGAGCGCGGCGCTCGCTGCGGCGGGCGTGACCGAAGTGCTCGTGCACAGTGGTCAGCACTACGACCACGGGATGTCGCAGATCTTCTTCGATGAGCTCGGCTTGCGGGCGCCCGACGTGCACCTGGGTGTGGGCTCGGGCTCGCACGCCGAGCAGACCGCGAAGATGCTGATCGGCTTCGAGCAAGTGATCCTGCGCGAGCAGCCCGACTGGGTGATCGTGCACGGGGACACCAATTCCACGTTGGCCGCTGCGCTGGCTGCGGCGAAGCTGCAAACCAAGATCGCGCACAACGAAGCGGGGCTGCGTTCGTTCAATCGCGCGATGCCGGAGGAACACAACCGCGTGCTCACCGACCACTGCTCCGACCTGCTCATGTGCCCGACGCAAAGCGCGGCTGATCAGCTGCGCCGCGAGGGCATCGTGCGCGGCGTGCACGTGGTCGGCGACGTGATGTACGACGCTTGCTTGCGCTTCGGCGCGCTGGCAGAAGAGCGCTCGCAGGTGCTCACGCAGCTCGGTCTGGTCGCGAAGCGGTACCTGCTGGTCACGCTGCATCGCCCGTACACGGTGGATTCGCCGGAGCGCCTCGGTCGCATCCTCGCGGCGCTCGGCCGGGCAGGGGAGCCGGTGATTCTGCCCCAACACCCGCGGCTCGCATTGCGGCTCCGCGAGCAGGGCGTGACGGTCGCGAGCAACATCAAACTGATCGATCCGGTCGGTTACCTCGACATGCAGCAGCTCGAGAAGCACGCGCGCCTGATCCTGACCGACAGCGGCGGTGTGCAGAAGGAAAGCTATTTCCACGGTGTCCCCTGCGTGACGCTGCGCCCCGAGACCGAGTGGACGGAGACGGTCACCGCAGGCTGGAACAAGCTGGTCGACGCCGATGAGCAAGCGATCGCCAAGTGCGTGCACGAGCGCTTCTGGCCCGATGCACGGCCCGAGCTCTTCGGCGCGGGGGATGCAGCCGAGCGCATCGTCGCAGTGCTGACGGCCGCTCAGCGCAGCTCCGCCACTTCGTAGCCGCCCGCGCTCCCGAGCACGCGTCCGTGCTCGCGCGTCCATGCGTAGTCGCGGCCGCGGTTGCGCGGATACGCCACCTGGCGCACGCCGTAGCGCGCGAGCAGCGCTTGGCGCGTGGGCCAGGCGGTCGCGGGCGCGGTGAGCACCTTGAGGTCGGCGCGGCGTTCAGCGATGTCCGGCACATGGGTGTGGCCGCGATCGGCCGCGATCACGAAGCAGTCGCAGACCATCACGAGCTGTCGCGCCATTGTGGCAGGCGCCAGCACCGTGGCGCCGCTCGGGATCGTCCTCGCCAGCAGCTCGCGGCGCGCTTGCATCATCTCCAGTGTCGCGCGGCGCTGCGGCAGCGGGGCGAGCGCGAGGCCCAGGTGTTCGCGGAAGGTCTTGGGAGACTGGCCCGGCAGCTGCGTCGCGGCTGCGAGCGCCGCCGCCGCCAGCAGCGCTTGTGCGAGGCGTGGCTTCGGCGAGCGCTGCGCGAGCAGCAGCGTGGCTGCACACAACGCGATCAACAGAAGTGTGGACAGCACGGTCGATAAGCGGGCCACGGCGAACGGCTCCTGCAGCAGGCGCAAGAGCAGCATGCAAGCGCTCGGCACGAACAGGCCGACGGAGATCACCAGCGCCGCTAGCGCGGCCCCCAGCCAGCAGGCGAGGCGCGCGCGCTGCGACCATCCGAGCCCGAGCAGGGCGAGCCAGCCAAGCGCCACGAACCAGCTGCCGCCCATGTACTCGGGCGGCAGCACGTACTGTCCCGTGGGGCTCAGGCGCAGCTGTTTCTCCAGGTGGCCGCCGCCGGCGCGCACGGCTGCCGAGCGCGAGTGCACGGCCCAGTCGGGCGGGGCTTGCACGGGTGCTGGCGCAGCCAACAGCGGCGCCGTAGCGGCGCCCCGGCTGGCTGGCGGCAGGAACGCATACTTCGAGATCAACGTGAACGGTGCGCCGGCGAGCAACGCCACGAGCGCGACGGCGGCCCAGCCGCGGCGCTCGCCCTGTAGCAAGCCCAGCGCCGCAGTTGCGAGGAACACCGGCGCGAGCAAGAGACCGAGGTACACGGCGTAGAGCGAGTGGATCTGCCCCAGCAGGTAGCTCGCCGTGCCCAGCCCGATGAGCAGGCGCGTGCGCTCGGAGCGATCGACGAGCGTCGAGAGCCCCAGGCCAAGCGCCGTGGGCAAGAGCCAGCCCACCGCGAGCGTGTTCGGGTACAGCGTGTACGACTCGCCCGCGTTCGTGGTGATCACGACGAGCGCCGAGAGCCAGCCCACCCAGCGCTGCTTCGACAGCGTGTAGCCGAGGGCGTAGCAGCCCGCCGCCACCAGCAGCTTCGCCCAGGCCTGCGTCCAGAACCAGGTGTCGAGGTAGGACTGGTGTGTCAGCTGCGCCAGGCTCGCGTACAACGCATACAACAAATTGGTGTGGTAGATGTGATGGAAGTGGTAGTCGGCGAGGTAGATGTCGCGGTTCGAGAAGCCGTGGTCCAGGAGGTAGCGGATGTGCCCGAGGTGCGTGTGCGCATCGCCCAGCAGAAAGCCGCCGACCCGGGCCTGCAGCAAAAGGTGAGTGCCGAGCAGGAGCCACGGCCAGATGCTTTCCTGCCGCAGCAGCGTGAGCAAGTCGCGGTCGGCGCGGTCCGAGACCAGGCTGACTAGCGCCCCGGTGACTGCGAGCACGCAAGCGGCCGAGAACACCCAGAGTGGCAGGCCGAGCGCATAGCTCGCGATCGACACCGGCGAGAGCAACGCGAAGCTCGCCACGTAGGCGAGGCCAAGCACGTACAGCGGCCCGCCTTCGCGCACGGCCGGCCAGAAGCGCCGCAGCAGTGCGTAGCCGGGGAGTGCCAGCAGTGCCCAGAAGATCTGCGTCAGTGCCACGAGGAGGTCCAGCGGGTGTGCGCGCGCAGGCCGGTGCCGCGGTCGCGAAGGTGGTGCGGCTTAGGCTACACCAGCGCGGCGCTAGCGGGCGAACTCGACGATGCGATGATTGGCGCAGTCCGCGACGGCAAAGCCTTGGCCGAATCTCGCGAGCCCGCGCGGCAGGCCGAGATTCGTGGTGGCGCCGGAGCCGATAGCCGTGCCTGCGCGGCCGTCCCCGAGCACCGTGGTCAGCGTGTGCGAGGCAGACAGCGTGACGGCTCGCACGCGACCATGCCCGGTGTCGGAGAACAGCACTGAGCCGGCCTCCGCCACGAGCCCTTCCATCGGCAGCAACGTGATCGGCGACAGGCCGGCGCTCGGTGCCGTGTGCGCGACCAGCGTCTGCGCGCTGCGATTGACCACGACGCCGAGCGCTTTGCTGCCGTACGAGGTGAAGTACAGCGTGCCGTCCGGGCCGACTGCGACCCCGGTGAGTCCGTCCACGCCGACGACCGCGTTGCCGACACCGGTTGCGTCGATCGTGCGAACAGCACGACTGCCGCCGTCCGCGACGTACAGCCTGCCTGCCGTGTCGAGCGCCAGCCCGCGCGGCGAGTTGAAGGTCGCACGCAGCGCGTTGGGGTCGTTGTGAGCACCCGCCGTACCGGTTCCAGCCAGGAGCTGAATCTGCCCGGTGGGTGAGACCTTGTAGATTTTGTTGTCGTGGGCGTCGCTGACGTACACGTTGCCGCCGCTGTCGGCGGCGAGCCCGATGGGTTCGACGAAGCAGGGCCCGGCGCTGCTCGGGCCCGGCGCGCAGCCTGCGAAGGTCGAGACCTGTCCTTGGTCGATCTTGCGCACGAGGGCGTTGCCGGTGTCCGCCACGTACAGCTCGCCAGCCGGACCTTCGGCCACGCCGCTAGGCGAATCGAAACGCGCGCGCGCGGCCGCGCCGTCGCGGTAGCCACGCTGACCATCGCCCGCGAGCACGCTGCTCGTGCCGCCTGCGCCGACATCCGTCGGGGGCGTGGGACTGGTGGTCGTCAGGTGCCCGAGTGGTTGACCGACACGCGCCAGCAGGTTCTGCATCACGCGTTCGGCGCGCGGATCCGTTGCATCCGGCGACACGCCGCTGACCCAGCCGATCGAGCCCGCTGCGAACACGAAGCTCGACGCGGTCGGGTAGTAGACGGAGGCGTTCTGATGCGCAGGGCTGGTCCCGTCGTCGGCGATCACCGGGGAGTCGCCGATCACTTCCAGGCCCGCTGGCGTCTGACCGTTGTCAGTGACCGTGTCCCACTCCAGAAAGACGATGTTCCCCAGCGTGTCGCCATCGCGAACGCCAGTTCCCTGATACAGCCAGTGGCTCGCGCCACGCACCACGAATGGGAACCCCGGGAAGACCGACCAGTTGCCATACATGATGCCGATCAGCGCGTTCTCGGGGCGCGGCTGCGGCGGATCGCGAAACAGCGCCGTGGTGTCGGCGGCCTGTGCGTGCGGATCGAGGGTCGCCGACTTGTAGCAAGTGACGATGCGCCGCGGCACGCCGGTGCTCGACGGCTCCAAGCGGACGCGCCAGTACGCCGTGTTCGCCGACAAGAACGCCAGGGACACGCCGGCTGCGCGCGCGGCCTCGACGGCGTCACGCTCGCCAACGGACCAGTACTCGTCGTGTCCCACTGTCATGAACAACTTGCGGTGCACCAGCATGTCCGGCTGTTCGTCGACGTCCACGTTGGTCGTGTACGCCACGTCGGCGCCTTGCGATTCGAGCCAGCGCACGAGCTTGCCTTCGTTCATGAACAGACTGACGCTGGCATACGGGCGATCGAAGCTGACGCGGCGAGCGCGCCCGCCGCCGTAGATGCTGTGACTCAGCTGGTTCTTGTACAGGCTCGTGCCGCCCCACAGGTTGTACGCTTGCCACGTCGCCACGCTGGCTTGCACCAGCAATGGGGCGCGCGGCGTGTCTTCACGCAGGATGATCGGGACGTGGGCTTGCAGGCCCGCGTCACTGGTCAGCTTGACGAGGTAGTAGCCGCTCAGCCAGCGCGCGTCGAAGGCGACGGTGAAACTCGCTGTCCACGCGCACTCGACGAGCCCCGTCTGGGGATCGACCGGGCAGCTGGGTTGGGGCGCCACCATCGTGCGTTTGCCCGAGGCCACAAGCCGCGCGCCGTGTCCCTGGTAGTCTCCGATCCGATAGAGGTCCCAACGCACACCCTGTGCTTTGTCGACATTGACGAAGAGTTGAGCGCTCCGGCCAGGCGCAGCGGAGCTGGAGGATGCGTACCCCTCGATCTGATGGGCGCTAGCCGGCTGTTGCAGGGCGTAATCGTCGGTGCCCGGCTGCCGGTTCTCCAGCTCGACGGGCGAGGGTGTCCGCCACGGCCCGGTGCCGCCGTCCGCTGCGCGCTGACGTGCCGTGCCCGCATCGTCGAGCTCTGTGCCGGCTTCGTCGCCCTGCGTTCCCGAGTCTCGGGCCTGCGTGGCTTTGATCGGAGTCTCGGGGTCGCTGCAACCCGCCCATGCGACGAGACACAGCAACCACGGCAGCCACTGGGACCTTGGGTAGCGCACGCTATCGCTCGCTGTGCTCACAGCCGGCAGCATGCTGTGCGGCTTAGGACCCGTCAAACGCGTGCTAGTCCTCTGACCGAGAGGATTTGATTCCGGATCGCGTTTGAGGCGATGCCGAGTGCGGCAGCGGCTGACGAAGGAAGGGTAACTCACCTTTCGAGGAGGACGCTGCGGCAGGCGGCGTCGGATCGAGCGTGAGGCGGAGTCAAATCCTCTCGGTCAGAGCGCTAGCGTGGCGCGAGCTCGTAGACCGCATACGGTCCATCCGTGAACACCAAGCGCACTCCCGCCTGCCGCTCTGCTCCGCGACCGCGCGCCGCAATCACGTGCGTCATCCCCTCACGCCGCGCCAGCGCTGCGAGCTCGGGCAGCGGCCGCCGCCAGTACAAGCGGTCAGCCTGCGTGCGTAGCGCATAGCCCGTGGCTGGAAACACCCGTGTCCCCATCGCAGCCAACATGCGGCGCTGCCATTCGCGCGCCTCGTCGCCCTTCATCGGCGCGCACTTCCAGTCCACGAAGACGGCACGGCGTGCGAGCAGGCGCAGGTCGATCATGCCCGCCGGCGCGAGGATGCGCGCGTCGTGTGGCGTGCGCGCGCGGATCGCGGCGAACAAGGGCCGGTCGGGGCGTTCCACGTGGATCGGGGCGCGCAAGCTGCGCAGCCCCTGCGCGGTGGTCCAGCTGTCGTCTGCTCTGGCATGCGCAACGCGTGCACGGCCCAGCGACGCGCTCCACAGCAGCGTGATCGTTGCCAGGACCACCACGCCAGTTCGCCAGTGGCCTGCGGCGTAGCGCGCCAGCAGCGCGGCACACAGCAGCGGCGCGACGGCCGGCGCACCCGAGTACACGCCACCAAACCCCCAGGTGTGGAGCCGCGCCACGTCGGTGCGCGCGAAGCTGGCGAGGGCGCACAGGTTCGCGCACAGCCACAGCAGGGTGGCGGGCTCCGCAGCACACCACAGCTTGCGCAGCGCGCGCGCCGCCGTCAGCAGCAGCAGCAAGAGCAGTGGCATCGACATGCGGAACGCGAAGAGGCGCGCCAGCGACACACGATGCAGCCCGGAGCCGATCACGCCCATCAGGATCACCGCACACAGCGCGACCAAGAGGCGCAGGCGCTGGCCGTGTTTCGCGCTGCCGGCAGCGAGCCACACCGGCAGGCCGATCGCCGCGAGCAACGCCGGCCAGTAGAAGTCCTCGGCGTGCATCGACCAGAGGTCGTAGTGGTGGGACGAGCGCGTGAAGAGCGTGATGCCAACGGCCTCGGGCGAGCTGTCATGCACCAGAAACGAGCCGACCAGGAGCAAGAGCGTGGGCGACGCCACGATCAGAAACGGCAGCGTGAGCTGCAACAGGGGCCAAGGCTTGCGAACCCGCAGGCAGTGCTCGAGCACGAGCGGCCCGAGCACCAGTGGCGCGAGCACAGCGAAGTTGGCGTGCCAGAATCCGCTGACCCCAAGCCACACGCCGCAGAGCAGCCAGCGACCGCGCGCCCAGGCGGCGCACGCCAGCAGGAACGCAGGCAACGCCAGGTCAGCCGGGACGAGCTGGCCGTGGTTGAGCAGTGCGCCCGCCATGCCGGCCTCGCGCACGCCGCCGAAGACGATCACGGCGAATGCGGCCTCCAGCACTCCGAAGTCGAGCGCGCGGGCGACCTGCAACACGGCGTAGCAGAGCCACGCGAGCACGCAGCCTTGCGCGCAAGCCACCGCCAGCGGGAAAGCGTGCTCGCCGGCTGCGCCGTGCAACCCGCGGATCAGCCAGGCGTAGGTTTGGTGATAGTGCGAGGTTTGCCAGGTGAACCAGTCGCCGGGTACGAAGTCCGGGTAGATCGACCGGTACGGCAGGAGCAGGTACTGCAGCTGGTCGCCGGTCTCGAACGCATAGCCGAGCTGCAGAAACAGGTAGCAGGCCGCGCTCGTGACGAACGCCACGACCACTGCTTTGTCTCGGAGCCCGTTGGTCGCGCGGGAGTGGTCCATCACCGCGGAGCTTTCGTGCGGGTGCGCCGTGCCCAGCCACAGCACGCCGGATGTACCCGAGTTCGTACAGACGGTCAAAGGGCGGCGCACAGCCGTCGTGCGGCTTGCCGACCCAACGGCCTTGGCCTAACTTCCGACCGCTTGCGTGGCCGGCTCCAGCAGACCGAGCGGCGCGCAGCGAGAAGGGTGCAGGGACCACGCGATGCTTCGCAGGCGGCTGCTGAACGTTTTCAAAGTCGCTTTCGGGCTGGGCATGCTCGCGTACATCGCGCGCGACGTGCACGGCGCGCAGCTCATG
>DASVHQ010000125.1:0-3409 GCA_036382515.1 Polyangiales bacterium
TCGGATTCAGGCGAATGGACACGGATCGGCAGAGCGCAGGGCGAGAGTCCTGAAGTCGAACGAGACCCACCCCCGTTTCTGGAAATGCAGGTCGCTCCGCCGCTCCGCAAATTTTCTTGGGCCCGGCATTCTTGGCTGAAAAGCACTTCGAAGCGGGAGCATCGGCCCCGAACGCAACCGCTGGAAGCTCGGCCAGCGGGCGGGGACTGATGCCATGGTCCGGGCGCGCAGACGCCGTTCATGTCGCCTACGATCTCTCTCCCCAGAACTCGGAATAGCCGGCCATGCTCCGCGCGTTGCTTGGGCTGTACGACTCGACGTTTTCACGATGGGGAAGACGATGCGTGCATAACTTGGCATCCGTGCTGCTCTTACGACGACCGCGACGCTTCTGCTCACCGCCTGCGCGAGCGGATCGTCACACTGGCAAGGCGACGCCGCGCTCGATGACGCCGACGGCGGCACGCCCGGCAGGTACTACGCCGGCGGGGTGACCTTCGACGTGAGCAGTGGCGTCTACACCGTCCAGAACGCAATGTTCGACCTGCCACGGGCCAGGAGCGCTCCGCCGAGCACCGCGCAGGCCTGCACAGGAATGCAGAGCGGCGACTGCTGCTACACCCCTGCCATCGAGATTCCTTCGAGCGCTGCTCACTCGACCGCCCCGAAGAAGAGCACGTTCGGCGACGCCGGCCCGATCCTGCTGCACGACGGCGCGCACAAGCTCGGCACCCTCGTGTTTTCCGCAGAGCCGCACGACGCCGCGGCGTTGGCTTGGTCCGCCGATTACACCTACCTCAGCAGCGATAACATACCGGACCTGAAATGGAATGGCGGCGACACGCTCAGCGCTGCGGCAAACGGCGGCGCCACCGTGGGCGCATTCGTCGGATCCGTCGTGGCGCCCTCGCCTTTCGAAGGCCTCACGCCCAAGTTCGACTACCTGGGAAGTCAGACGAATCCGCTCGAAATCCAGCGCGCCAAGGACTTCGTCGTAAGCTGGAGACCAGACACCAAGAGCTCGAGCACGATCGACATCGGCCTGTCGGCGTCGAAGGCAACCGGTTCGCTCGCGACGGGTTCGATCACGAACCGCGGAACCATCAGCTGCACGGTCAAAGACTCGGCCGGCTCCGTGGTGGTGCCCGCAGAGCTCTTGGCCAAGTACGAGACCGGCGACGAGGGTGCGGTGCTTCTTCACCGCCGCAACGGCATCAAGCTCATTCACCTCGACCAGGCCGATGTGACGATCAGCGCGACTGCGAGCGAAGCGACGTTCGTCAGCTTCAAGTAGAGACTGCGCAGGGGAGGCGAGTTTCGCAGCGGCGCCCGATCGACTACAACGGGCCATGGCATTCGCGTACGCGCGCGTGGAAGAAGCGATCGCGCGATGCGCGGTCGGGATCCCGCCGACCATCGAGGTTGCTTCCAGCCACTGCCGCAGCACTTCTTCGACCTAGACCATCGTGACCTCCCGATAAGCCATCGCGCCTCCGAGGCCGGCTGTGCGCCGGCTCCAGGAGCCACGGTGCGGTGTGGGTCACGCCAGGGGGCAATGGTTTTGAGAAACCACTCACCCCACGGGGGTCATGCTTCTGAGAAAACACCCATCCAGGGGGGCCAAGGTTTTGAGAACCGACAGTCTGGGCGCGCTCGAGGTGCTCGGCGGCTTGCTGATGGGGCCCGAGCGCCACGAACACGGCTGCGGCAGTCAAGCCCGCTGCGTTCACGCTGCGTGCTGCGCCGATGCTCGGGCGAAACACCCTCGGCGTGCGCGCGTTCGCGAGCTTCTGATCGGCGATGGCCCGCGTCGCGCGCTCGGCGACACCGAGCCGCGTGCCTCGACCGACACTAACCCTCCGCCAGCGTATCTACCGTTGTGGTGCGCCATGGGCCGCAGCACGGATCACTTCGCTCAGTTGCTCCATGGTGTATGGCTTGCCCAGGTAGCATGTGCCCGGGATCGCCTTTGCCCGACTTGCGCCGTCTCGCGCCGCGGATATCACGACGGTGGGCGGGCTTCGGTCGAAACTCTTGACGATTCGGCGGTGGACCTCCTCGCCGGTCGTGTCCGCCAGGGTCAGATCGAGCAGCATGACATCAGGCCAATTGGCCTTCAGGGACGCAAGAGCGTGTTCTGCGTCCGCGACGAGCTCCGCCCCAAAGTTGCACGCCTTGAGCACGAGCGCCAGCGTCTCGCGGATGGCTTCGTCGTCTTCGATGACCAAGACACGCATGATTGATTCCCGAACATCCACACCGTGGATGTCGTGCGCAAGGCGACCGTCACTCGGTCGGCGGACACCGCGGCCTGCCGAGTAGTAGGATTAAAGAGGCCAGGCCGGCAAGCTCGCGCTGCCTCTCTGATTTCCGGTTGCGAGCCCGAACGCCGAGCGCATCGACGACCGCGGGTTGCGATGGAACAAGCTCCCACCTCCCGACGGCATCCCGACCGCGCCATGGAACGCTGCTCGCACCTACCGTCCGCTGAAGCTGAAGAAAGCGACCTTGATTTCGCGCGCGACGTGCCGATTGGCGAAGATCATCCGCGCGTTCGCATTCGTGTCCAGACAGGGGTAGCGACGAGGCGCCGCAGCGTGAGCCCGTGTACACTGCCGGCTGGTTCGAACAGCTCCGAGGTACCCGCCGCGCGCGACCGTTCCCGATTCTAGGGAGCTGCGCGACTTCGCGGCACTCACAGGGGGCACTCAATGCTAGCAGAACACCTGCCACTTTCGACCGCGTCGGATCTGCAGCCGACGCGCGCGCGTGGGATCAAAGACAGTGCGCTCTTCGATGCGATGCCGAACGGCTTCGCGCTCCATGAGATGATCTGCGACGAAACGGGCCGCGCGCTCGACTACCGGTTCTTGTACGTCAATCCAGCCTTCGAGCGCCTGACCGGGCTGCGTGCGGAAGCGGTCCTCGGTAAGACCGCGCGCGAAGTTTGGCCACAGCTCGGACAGACCTGGATCGAGAGCTGCGGTCGCGTTGCGTCGACCAGTGACCCGACGCATGGCCGCAGACACTCCGCGACGCTGGGCCGCGACTTCGAGGTCACTGCGTATCGGACCCAAGACGGACAGTTCGCGTGCCTCTTCACCGACGTGACCGAGTCCACGAAGCTCGCGAAATCGCTCTTGGAAAATGAGCGGCGATTCCAGGAGGTTCTTGACAACATTCCGGATCTCGTCTGGTCCAAAGACCTCGATTCTCGTTTCATCTCAGCGAATGAAGCCTTCGGTCTGGCGTGTGGACGCAAGAACGGAGAGATCATTGGGAAGTCCGACCTGGACCTCTGGCCCCAGGACCTCGCCGAGCACTACCGCGCGGACGATCTCGAGGTGATCACCCAGGGCAAACGCAAGCAAGTGGTGGAGGCTCTGGTCGAGAGCGACGGACGGCGCCG
>DASVHQ010000126.1:0-4031 GCA_036382515.1 Polyangiales bacterium
ACCGAGCGCGCCAGCGGCGTACCCCACGCGCCGCCGCGCGGCTGCACCGAGGTCGGCCGGGGGTGGACGGATGGGGAATCGCTCACTCTCGACAGGGTGAGAGCATGTGGTGGCGAACGGCGTGTTGGGGACGGGGGGCGATCGACTTGCAAGACGAAGCATTCATCGCAACCTGGCGGGGCGCTTGGGGTCGGCAGGTCGCTCCGGGGCTCGGGAGAGTGTCCTCGGCACTTACCGCCGCGGCTTCGCACGCAGCGTATCGGGCCTGCGAAACGAGCCCGAGAGCGACCTGCCGACCCCAAGCGCTTCAATGTCATGGTTGAAGGAACAGGCGGCGCGACGTCGCACCAAGTGTTGTCGTCTCACGCCGACGACAACAGTTGCTCGCAGTGACTGCTGCCGATGCTCACGCCGAGGGCGTAGGTCACGCTGACGTCGGGATGGCTACTGGAGCGTGTTGGGAGGGCGGGTCGCTCCCGGGCTCGTTTCGCAGGCCCAAGGCGCGTCTTGCAAAGCCGCGGCGCTCGTGCCGAGGACACTCTCCCGAGCCCGGGAGCGACCCGCCCTCCCAACACGCCCCAGCAGGTTGCGATGAATGCACAGTCCTGCAAGTCGATCGTCCCCGTGCACACACCCAGCCGACCCGCGCGCGAATCGAACGAGGCTCCGAGCTGACCCAGTGCCGAGCTCGGTCAGCTGTTGCTGGGCTTGTGCTCGCGCTGCTTGATCTCGTCGAGCAACTCCGGGGTGACCTCGGAGATGCCCCGCTCGCGCGCCACGGACTCGGCGCGACGCTTCACCCACGGTCGGATGAAGAACGGCACGTTACGCAGACGTTCCTGGGCACCGGGATGCCAACGGATCTCGCTCGCCATGCGCCGGAGCGTAGAGGAGCGCGCATGATTCGGGAATGGCAGATCGCAACGAGGCGGGCGCCGCGCTCTAGGCCGGGCTCAGGCCCGCAGCAGCCCCTGCAGGAAGCGCTGGGCGCGGCCGATCTGCGTGCGATGGGCGATGAACGCGGCGTGGGCGTGAGCCGGAGCCTCGTGGTCGGCGAGCGGGCCGGTCAGCGTGGGACACGTTTCGATCAGCGCGAGCAGCGCCACGAACGTGTCTTGATCGAGACCGAGCTGCACGGCGCGCAGATCGAGGCGCAGCACGTCGCTCGCACCGGCCGCGAGCAGCGGCTCGATGCGCAGACGTTCGGCAGCATCGATTTCGCCGGTGGTGTCGTGGTCCAGCAACGCGCGCAGCGTGGCGCGCGCCGACTCGACGACCTGTTCCTGCAGCGCACGCCAGCCGACGCGAAACAGACGATCTGCACCCTTGCGTTGTAGGACCTCGGCAGGACCATGCGTGGGATCGAGCTCCGAGACAGCCAGCTCCAGGCCCAGGTTCGTCGCGGCAACCGCGGCCTCGAGCGCCTCGATCGGCCGCATGCGACGTCCCCCGAGGCTGCAGCCCGAGATCAGCACGTTCGCGAGGAAGCTCAGCTCTTCCTTGCGCTGCGCTACCAGCGCCGCAGTCTCGCCCGCGAGCGCGACCAGCCCGCGCTCGAACGGCAGCGGCGTGGGCCGGTCGCTCCCGGTACCCCTCGGCAACACGTTGGTGTCGCGCGCGGCGTTGGTGCCCAGGCGGTGGCGTCTTCGCGGCTCGGGCTTCTGCAAGATCTCCGCGCCCTGCAACAGGCGCAAGAGCTGTGTGTGCGCGTTGTGGCTCGCCAGCCCCATGCGCTGCGTGGACGCAGCCGCACCGTGCAGTCCGTTGCCCGTGGGATCTGCGGGCAGCTCCGGCCCCAGCTCGCGGAAGTAGGCGTGCGCCACAGGATCGCGCGTATCGGAAGCGAGATCGGCCGGTGTCGCGACGGCGATGCCCGCGAGAAAGCTCTGCGCGTCGGTGGAACTGACGAACCCGACCGCGGCGCGGCGGTCCTGACGCTCGCCCGCCACGTCGTCTTCGAGGCTCTCTTCCGCGGTCAGCACCTCGTAGAGCCCGCCATTGTCCTCGATGTACTGCGCGCTCATGGCGCAGCAATGTTCGAGGATGTCGCGCAGGTCCTCGCTGTAGTCGCGATCGAGCGACAGCAGCGCGGCGAGCACGCTGTCCCACGCCTGGTTGTCGCGCGCGATCAACCGGAACTCGTCCCACTCCTCGAAGACGTTGTCTTCCAGCGCCTTGTCGATCGGCTCGAAGTCCTCGCCGCTCTCGGAGGCCTGCATGGCGAGCGCTTCGATGTCGATCACCAGCAAAAGCCGGTGCACTGCCAGCGTGACCAGATCGCGCGGCAGCTCCGCAAGCCGCTTGGCCACGAAGCTCTCGCCCGCCTCGAGCAGCGCGCCCAGCCAGAGCGCGAAGCGCTGGGCGTCGAAGTGCTCGGCATCGCCTTGGCGACCGGCGCGCCACAGGTCGTCGTCGAAGATGCGTTCCAGCTGCGGCAGCGAAGCCAGCGCCACCAGCTCGCCCGCGTCCTCGAGCCCGACGTGCTCGATCAGCTTGCCGAGAGCCACCGGATGCAGATCGCGAACCGCCGCCACTAGCTGCGGGCGATCGAAGATGTGGTGCAGCAGCTGGGCGGTGGATGGTACGGTGTAACGGGTCAGCTTCGACATCGTGTGCTCCGCGGCGGTCGAGATCGTCAGTGCACCTGCGTCGCGCAATGCCCGGACTGCGCACAGCTGGCAGACACGTTGCTGGGGTAGAGCGGCGCGCACGCCGCGCAGGCCGCGTTGGGAGCGCAGACCAGCTGCGTGTAGGCCTGTTCGCTCGACGACGCGATGGCAATGAGCGCGTACGGGCTGGTGTCGCCTCCGCACTCGCAACACGCGCTCACGCGCACGCGGCAATCAGCGGCGCTTTGACAGTGGCTGACCGGATCCGAGGCGGCGATGTCCACCACCTCGCAGCGACCACTGCGGCAGGTGGCGACCAATGCGGGGTTGGGCCGCTGGGCGCAAGCGGGGCACAGTGCGGTCTTGCAGCGCTCGGTGCGTGCGGACTGCGCGTCCTTTCGAATGGCAGTCACGTCGCCGGTGGCCGGTGCGCCGCACACGCCACAGCAAGTCATGGGGACCACGACGCACTCGCTGGGTTGCGTACAGTCGCGGCGCTCACCGGCGTCAGCGCCCGCGTCACGCGCGCTTGCGTCGATCGCGCCAGCGCTGCTGTCGGCAGCCGCGTCACGCGGCTGGATGCCGTGGCTGGCTGTGCACGCACTGAACGCGCGCAAAGCAACAAGCACGCCAACGAGCACGGGAGCCATCCGCAAGGCAACGCGCGGTCTCATCGTAACTTTCCTCGCCGCAGGCGCTGCCTCTCGGCGCAGAACACCACCGTCCTGCGGCGACGACCGCCCTCACATACCCCCCGTCGGCCGGGCTGTCCAGCGGCGGGGACCCATCGCCGTTAGCAGTCTTATTGTCCATCGGGCAAGTTCCGAGTGAGAAGCTCGTGCATGGAAAAAGCTCCGGTCGCGAGGAGATCGCGCGCAGCGATTTGGCGAAGCCCTCGAACAACTCGGCAAGCAGAGCCGCGACCTCTCTTGGCGCGTCGATGCGTAGGCCACCATCGGGCAGCTGCGACAGTGACCAGCGTGAGAGCGCGGCGCTCACGTCCAGGAGGCTGGGCGTCGACGCCTGCGCGTGGGGCCGCTGCCCGAGCTGGGTGCTCGACGCCTGCGCCAGCGGTTGCTCTACAGAAGCCGCCACTTGGGCTCGAGCGCCACGTCATCGACGAAGTCCATGATCGAAGCAAGCTCCGGTAAGCGGTTGACCATGCCCCACGGCAGCGCGCCGTCGAAATTGGGACCAAGAGACAGCTCCGAGGTACACGAGGCTCAGAGTGTGTCCGTTCGCAGATCCTCCAGCAGCTCGTCGACGACGGTCTCTTCCTCGAGCGCGCAGCACGCCGCCGCCATCCGCGGCGTGAGAGCCTCGTCCCAGCTTGCGATCACTGCAGGGCCAGCCAGCGGCTTGCCCCCGCGCGCTACGTAGTCGTGTGCGCTGAGCCGCCATGGCTGCGCGGCGAAGCTGCGC
>DASVHQ010000127.1:0-17009 GCA_036382515.1 Polyangiales bacterium
CTCCCGTCGGTCCTCGGCCCTTCTCGGACATCTTCTTGTGCGAAAACCTCAAAATACCACGCAGTATTGCTGCGGTTTCGCACGAGGACCTGTCTCGAGAATCGACTCGACGCCCTCGGTCCGGCTTTCTCCGACAGGCTCCTAGCTGGTAGGCTGAGTACGTGCACGAGCGAGCGCAGAAACTGATCGACGACGTGCTCAGCCCGCTGGTGGCGGCCGACGGCGGACGCATCGAGCTCGTGAGCGTGCAAGGCAACCGCGTGCTCGTGCGCCTCTCGGGCATGTGCTCCGGGTGCCCGGGCCGGCCCTACACGCTGTCGCGCATTGTCGAGCCGGCGTTCAAGCGCTGGCTCGGGGACGACGTCGTGATCGACGGCGAGCCCGAGTAACCTTCGCCACTCGCGCTTCGCCTGCTTCCTTCACGCGTGCACTCGCGCCCGGAGCTACAGCCCGAGGCCCTTGAGCGGATCGTCGTCGGAGCTCACGCCGGAAGGCGAGCCGCCGGAAGGTCGTGACGCGCTGGACGACTTCGACTTGCCCGAAGGCCCAGCCGAGGCCGCGGGTGCATCCTGACGCGCGCGAATCTTGCCCGTGATGCGATCCGCGATGTCGGGGGACGAGTCAGGTTCGGCCTTGGCGCGCTCGGTGACCGCGTCGACGAGCGAGTGCTTGTTGCTGCCACCCGCGACTTCGCGCGTGTTGGTACGCAAGCGCGACAGGTTCGCGACCGTTGCCTTCTCCTCGAAGACCAGGCAGTAGAAACCGTAGAAGTCGGTCTGGTCGACGGCACGCAGACGCGTCTTCGCATCTTGCCACTCGAGCCAGTGTCGGTCACCGGAGCCGGACGAGATTTCACCGTGTGCGTCCTTCGCTTCGCCGAAGCGCCGCGTCACCGCGCCCGCGAAACCCGAAAAATCCCCGGCGCGGAAGACCTCGGCGTCGAACGCCTTGTACCACTTCCACAAACGCCCCCCGATGAAGAAGTAGAAGTTCTGCGAGTTGTTGTCTCGCACCACGATCATCGACTCGCCATTGCCGTGCGTGAACTCGCCGCGCAGGAAGCTCACGTCCCAACCCGTCGCGGTGCCCGCAAACTCGACGTAGCTGTCGCGAATGCGCTTGATCTCGTCAGCTGCACGCTGCCGCAGGTTGTCCTCTTCGACTGCATCGCGGCTCTTCGCGACCAGTGGCCGATAGCGCTCCTTGACCTTGTCGATCTGTTTCTTGAGCAGCGCATCCTTGTCCATGCCCCAGTCGAGGTCGCCCATCGACTTGGAGATCTCGGCGCTGACGGGCACCTTCTCGGCGGCGGGCTTGGCCGCGGGCTTCTTCGGTGCGGCAGCGGCCGGCGCGGCCCCCGCGAGCACGGCTGTGAGGACCAATACGAAATCGAAACCAACGCGCTTCATGGGAGCCTCCGAGGCCAGGATGCCCAGCCCACCCGCCTACAGATAGGGGACACTAAACTAACGCGACTACACGCTCAAGCCGGGCAGGCGTGCCGCCGCTCCGACGCGAGGCCTGGCACGATGTTCACGGCCCGGCGGCCGCGCGCAACCGCGACGGCAGTGACGACCCAAGCCCGAAAGAATTGAAAAGGCGCCAGCGCGTTGGCACTCTGCGAGGTCATGTGGCGCGCAGGCCTGGTTTGGCTCGTGGTCGGAGCGGCCGCCTGCGGACCCAGCGAGCAAAGTGGTGTGGTCGGGACGGTCGAGCTCGGCGATAATTTCGTCGCACCAGACCTCCAGCTCGACGAGGCCTTCTTTTTCTGCCGGATCCAGCCGGAGGTGCTCACCAAGCACAGCTGCGCAAGCGGCGGCTCGGGCGAACAGGGTCAGTGCCACGACAGTCGCTCGGCGCTGCGTTTGATCGCGACCAAAGACGCGCCACCGTGCGATGCCAAGGGCGCGGTCGTTCGTATGCCATCTGCGGACTACGTCGCGAACCAGGACGCCGTGCGTTTCTTCGTCCAGAGCGATCCGCTGAGCAGCCCGCTGTACTTGTGCCCGCTGAACCAGGCGTCGCACCCGCGCAAAATCTTCGACGACAACGACGTCGCCGCCAAGCTCATCGCGCAGTGGATCTCGGCGGGGGCGAAGTAGTGGCGGGCCGTTCGAGAACGCAGGCAGGCAGCGCGCGCAGCGCGGCATGGCTGGCGGCCGCAGCCAGCTTCACGATCGTGCTCGTCACCGGGTGCGCCATGACGTCGTCCGCACGCGCACAAGATCACGAAGCGGTTCAGGCCGAGGTCTACGCGCGGGTGATCGTCGCCACCGCCGCCGTGCGCAGCGGACCGAGTACCACGTACCGCTCGATCTACACTGCACATCGCGACGAAGTATTTCCTGTGCGCGGGCGCGCCAGCTCTGGCTACTTCTTCCGTGTGCAGCTGCCGGATGCCACCGAGGGGTACATCCAGGGCGATGCTGTCTACAACCACGAGGTGAGCGAACAGCGCGCTGCCGATGGCCGCTTCTTGCCGTCGGTGTTCGCTCCGCCGCCGTTGCCGGGCGCACACGGCGAAATCGCGCTCGTCGGCGGAGCGCTGGGCAGCGGCGGGCTCTTGGCCGTGCGACCCACCTGGCTGCTCGATCCGAGCTTCGGAATCGAGGTCACGGCCGGAGCCTCGGTCGCGCGCGGCGGGCGGCTTTTGTTGTTGCTCGCAGGGCCGGTGGTGAACCTGTTCCCGCGTTCGCCGGTGATGCCGTTTGCCACGCTCTCGGGCGGCGTGGTCGGCAGCAGCCCGAACGCCGACACGTTCTTGCTGAAGGCGGGTAGCGTGAGCGCGCTGTGCGCGGGCGCGGGTCTGCGGATCGGCTTTCGCTATCGGCTGACCTTGCGACTGGAAGCGCGCAGCTACGTGCTGTTCGAGGCCGATCGCTACCTGCGAGAGGAGGAGTTCAGTGCAGGACTCAGCGTCTTCTTCTGAGCTTCGCGCGCTTCTGGCGTGTGGGCTGCTGCTGCTGATGGCGGCGCTCGGCGGCGGCTGCGCAACCGTGCGCCCCGAAGAGAAGGAATACCTCGCGGAACCGGCCATGAGCTGGAGCAGTGGCGGCATTGCGAAGGAGCACGAGGACCACATGGTGGACAACCGTGAGGGCTCGTTCGGGGGCGAGAGCTCGCCCGCAGGCGGATGCGGATGCAACTGATGGCACAACGCCGCCATCAGCGGCAGACAGAGTGCTTGCGCTCCGGCGCGGTCGGGATGCGGCACGCGCAGGCGAGTCACGGGCGCGCACACGGCTGGGGGGCACGGTGCGGCTGGTGCGCGCTTGCGCTGGGCGTCGTGCTCGGCGTGGCGGCGCCCGGCGCGGCGGAGGACTCGGTGGGGGCTGCCAGCTCGGTGTTCAACGAGTCGGGTGGACCGCTGCACATGACAGTGGTCGTGCCCACGGTGAAGGCGAGCAAGGACCTCGGGCAGGCCGTCACGCTGCGCGCGGGCTGGACCGCCGATGTGGTCAGCGGCGCCAGCGTGGCCGTGGTCGACGCGCCGGCGGCCAAAGTCGATGCGATCAGCTCGGCCACTGTCACCGATACCCGGCACGCGTTCAACGGGAGCGTGGAGGTGCATGACGGGCTGGCGGCGCTTGCCGTCGGCTACACCCATGCGTTCGAGAACGACTACCTGTCCAATGCCTTAAACGTGAGCGCGCGCACCGACCTGTGGGATCGCGACACGACGCTTCAAATCTCCTACGCGCGTGCGTTCGACGAGGTGTGCGATCTGGCGGGGTCGTTCGACCCTGTGATGAAACCGCGGCTCGATTCCTCCAAGGGCTGCTTCAGTGATCACAAGACGCGCACCGAGCACGACCTGGCGTCCCACACCTGGCAAGCGGCTTGGACCCAGGCGCTGACCCCGATCCTCAGCCTGCAGGTGTCGGGCTCGGCCCAGGTCAACCACGGCTTCCAGTCCAATCCGTACCGCGCGGTGCGCATCGGCAGGACAGCGGCGCAGGAACACCACCCGATCGACCGCGCGCGCTACTCGCTCGGAGCTGGGCTGCGCCTGTGGATCGCGGCGCTGGGTGGGTCGCTCTCGACCCAGGCCAGAGCCTATCGCGACACCTGGGACATCAGCTCGCTGAGCGGCGAGCTCGGCTACGACCAAACGCTCGTCGCACAGCTACGCCTGCGCTTGCGCGGCCGGTACTACACCCAGACGGCCGCGGCCTTCTACTCGGATGACTACGTGCTCGACCCGCGCGGCCAGTACTTCACTGGCGACCGCGAGCTGTCGCCTCTGCAGAGCGTCCTCGCCGGTCCCGCCCTGCTCTGGACCGCGCCCACCGACGACCGCGGGCACGTGCTCGGGGTCTTGTCGGGCTTCGAGCTCACGCTCAAGGGGGACGTGCTCAAGACCTACTTCAACCACTTCCACTACGACAAGGCGCCCGTCCCCAACACCTTCGCGTTGATCGGCACGCTCGAGCTGCATGGGCTGTTCTGAGCCGGCTTCCGGTTGCGCGTGGGCCCCGCACGCGGCCTGTGATGCCACCTGCCACGCCGCGCCCACCGGCTCTGTAGGTTCTCCCCGGTCGCGCTTGCACACAGGGCCCGGCCTGCATAGGGTTCGCGCCTGATGGTCACCCCAAGCCGGCCGAGCGCGCTCCTGGACCAGCACGCCCGGCGGCGGAGTAACCTGGAAGGACGCTGAACATGGACGAGGTGTTCGCGGTCATCATGGCCGGCGGTTCGGGCACGCGATTTTGGCCCCTGTCACGCAGCGCCTGGCCAAAACAGTTCCTCGCGCTAGCCGGTAGCAGCGATTCGCTGCTGCAGCAGACGGTGCGCCGTCTGACCGGCGTCGTGCCAGCCGACCACGTGCTGGTCGTGACCTCGGAGCGGCATGCGCAGGCCACCCGCGAGCAACTGCCGGAGCTGCCCGCCCAGAACGTGCTCGGCGAGCCTGAAGGCCGCAACACCGCGCCCTGCGTGGCCTGGGCCGCGGCTCACGTGGCGGCGCGCTCGCCCACAGCCGTGATGGCCGTCCTGCCGGCCGATCCGCACATCGGTGACCCCAAGGCCTACCGCGAGGTGCTCGGCCGCGCGATCGCGGCGGCCCGGAAGGGGGGCCTCGTCACCATCGGCGTGACCCCGACGCGACCGGAGACCGGTTACGGCTACGTCGAGATCGGCGAGGCGCTCGACGGTTCGGTGCACCGAGTGAAGCGCTTCGTCGAGAAGCCGGATCTCAACCGGGCACAACAATTCGTTGCAGACGGCAACTTCCTCTGGAACAGCGGCATGTTCTTCTTCCGCGCCGACGTGGTGCTGGGGGAGTTCGAGCGACAGCTACCCGACATCCACGAGTTTGCGCGAGGCTGCCAGCAGCAGCTGGCCGCGGGCAGCGAGCTAGCGTACGTGCGCTCGCGCTACGGCAGCCTGACGTCGATCTCGATCGACCACGGCATCATGGAGAAGGCGCGTGACATCCGCGTCGTTCCCGGCTCGTTCGGCTGGTACGACATCGGCAGCTGGACGACGGCCTACGAGCTGGCCGACAAAGACGCGCAGAACAACGCGGTGCTGGGCGATGCGTCGCTGGTCGAGACCGAGGGCTGCTACGTCCGCGGCAAGGCCGGCAAGCTCATCGCGCTGGTCGGCGTACACGACCTCGTGGTCGTCGACACCGACGACGCACTGCTCATCATGCCGCGCGAGCGTGCGCAGGACGTGCGCCGCGTGGTCGACGATCTCAAGGCCAAGAAGGCCACGAAGTACCTCTGAGAGGCTGGGCATGAATCCGCAGATCTTTCGCGAATACGACATCCGTGGCGTTGCCGACCGAGACCTGACCGACGAGGTGGTCGAGAACCTCGGGCGCGCCGTGGGCACGTTCCTCCAGCGACGCGGCAACAAGCGCATCGTGCTCAGCCGCGACTGTCGGCTCAGCTCACCGCGCCTGCACACGGCGCTGCGGCGAGGGCTGCTCGAGACGGGCCTGTCGCTCATCGACATCGGCGTGGGCCCGACGCCGATGATGTACTTCAGCGTGTTTCACCTCGAGACCGACGGCGGCGTGCAGATCACAGGCAGCCACAACCCACCGGAGGACAACGGTTTCAAGCTGATGAGCGGCAAGTCGACGCTGGCGGGCGACGAGATCCGCGAGCTGCGCACCATGATCGAGCGCCGCGATTTCGAGCTCCCGGGCAACGGGCGCAGCGAAGACTTCGACCCCCTACCCGCGTACGCCGGCTACATGAAAGGCAACATCCGGTTGCAGCGAACCAACCTGCGCTTTGCCATCGACGCTGGCAACGGCGCGGGCGGACCGGCCGCGCTCTTGGCCATGCATGCGCTCGGCTTATCACCGCAAGCGATGTACTGCGAGATGGACGGCGCGTTTCCCAACCACCACCCTGATCCGTCGTTACCCGAGAACGTCGCGGAGCTGGTGGAGCGCGTGCGCCGCGATGGACTCGACGTGGGCATCGCGTACGACGGCGACGCCGATCGCATCGGCGTGGTGGACAACAAGGGCAACGTGATCTTCGGCGACCGGCTGATGATCTTGCTGTCGCGCCACATCCTCGCGCGGCACCCGGGCGCCGCGATCCTCGGTGAAGTGAAGTGCTCGCAGACGCTCTACGATGACGTGGCCAGGCACGGCGGCCGCCCCATCGTGTGGAAGACGGGCCATTCGCTGATCAAGAGGAAGATGAAGGAGGAGAACGCCCTGCTCGCAGGCGAGATGAGCGGGCACGTGTTCTTCGCCGATCGCTACTTCGGCTACGACGATGCCATCTATGCCTCGCTGCGCTTGCTCGAGATCATGGCGCAGACCGACCTGCCGCTCGACCAAGTCTTGGCTGACGTGCCGCAGACCTGCTCCACACCCGAGCTGCGTGTGGACTGCCCGGATGAAGTGAAATTCGACGTGGTGGCGCGGGTGCTCTCACACTATCGCGCGACGCACGATGTGCTCGACGTGGACGGCGCGCGCGTCAACTTCGAAGGCGGCTGGGGCCTGGTCCGCGCATCGAACACGCAGCCCGCGCTGGTGCTGCGTTTCGAGGCACAAAGCGATGTGCGGCTGCAAGAGATTCGCAGCGAAGTCGAAGAAGTCGTGCGCCGCGCGCGCGGCTGACCGCGGCAGCGCTCGGAGCCAACTGCAGGGATGGCGCACCCGCGGGCGGCAACACACGAGGGGTCGCCAGAGCGCAGTGTACGCCGCGCACTCAGTGCGCTTGCCGTGCCGGTAAGCGCAACTCGATCTCGGCGACGCGCTTGCCTTCGGTTTCGCGGAAATCCGCCGCCGTGAGCTGACGCTCGACGAATTCGCGGCCGCGAATGTACAGCAGCAGGTCGTACTCGCGAGCGAGCGGCAGATTCTCGACGCGCACGTCAGGCGTGAAGCCGATCAGCTGGTAGACCTTGGAGCCAGGCGGCGTGGTGATGACGCGTACACTGCCCAAAGCCCCCGTGGGCGTGCCGACATCCTGCGGCAAGAGGCTGGCGCCGAGCTCGAGCTCCTCGACCTTCGTGGCTTCCTTGCCCGTCTGCATCGCGAGCTCGTAGCGAGGCTGGCCAGAGACCGGCTCCCAGATCGCATTGCTCGGCACGACGGCGCGCGCAGGCGCATGCCCCTCGGCGAGCGCGACGAATTCGTGAGCCACGCCGACGGGCAGATCGGTCGCCAGCGCGGGCCCGTTGCCGATCAAGAGAAAGACCTGCGCGCGAGCAGGCTTGGAGCTGACGTGCAGCTCGCCGACCCGGAGGTCGACTGTCGCCGGCGCGGGCCCCGCCACGGCTGCAGCGCTCTGCGCAGCGCCGGAGGGCGGCAAGCCCAGCAGCTGCCGCGCGCCCTGCTGGCCAAGCAGCAAATAGGCGGTCGCGAGGACCAGCGCGACCAGAACGAGCAGCCCGCCGAGCACCGCACCGCCGGAAATACCGGGCGCGGCGATCTCTTCTTCGAGCAGCTGCTCGGTGCGCGGCGCAGGACCGCGCTCCGCCGCCCGACCCGAGCTGCGTGGCGCCGCGCTCGCTTCGACCTGCTCGCGAGCTGATGCCGCGGATGGCGGCGGCTCCGCAGGCGGCACGGGTGAGCTCAGCTTCGCGGTACCGGCCGGGTCTCTGCCGCCGCCATCAGCTGCATAGGTAGTAAGCGCACCGTGACCGCGGCGCCCGACCGTATCGGCGGAGGACGGGCTCGGCTCAGCTTCGTCGTCATCCAGCAGCGCAGCCGCGCGCGCTGCGGCGTCACTGCGACGTCCGCCGGACGGCGGTGCCGGCGGCACGGGCACCGATGCCTTGACCACTGAGTGCGCGTCGCGCAGCGATGGAATGGGTGTGGGTCGAGCGGGCGCAGCGACGTCCGGCCCGCCGAGCAGCAGGTCGAGTTCGGCGTCGAGCGCGGAGCTGTCGGGCTGCTGCACGGCTCGCGTGCTCGAGCGCTCGCCCTCCTTGCGTGCCTCGCGCAAGAGCCGCGCGAGCACACGCCGTGTCGCACCGCGGTTCAAGGGCAGAAGGCAGGCCTCCAGCTCGTCACGCAGACGCTCGAGCGTCGAGTCGCTAGCTCCGTGCTCCACCAGCTCGAGCAACATCTCCGGCACGCCGGGTGCCGAGCACACGAGTAGATCGCCGAGCAGGAGCAGGATCGACCGCACCGCGTCGGCCTCGCTCGCGCGTTCGGAGCTGGGCAGCACGGCGATCTCGCCGATCTCCCCGATCACGAGCTCCGCGTCGCGAACCCGCACCGGAGCATCGAGGATCTGCTCGCATGCCTCGAGCGCGATGAACGCGCCGATCTCGGACGGCAGCGGAATGCCCTTGCGCTTGAGCACGGCAATCAGCACGTCGAGCCCCACCTCGACGTCTTGCAAGCTCAACTGTTCTCGCCCCTGTTCCATCCAATTAGCCTGAACGCGACAGCAGTATCGCAAGAACAAGCCGCTTTGCCACGTTTCGGTGCGCGGCACGGCACCAAGGCGGAGCGCGCCGGCGCGAAAATATGCGCGCTGAGGTCAGCGCTGCATGCCGGCGGCTTCGAACGCCTCCGGAATGGAGAAGGCGCCGGACAAGAGCGCCCGACCACACACGGCCGCGCGCACGCCTCGCTCGGCAAGGGTGCGGATGTGCGCGAGCTCGCCGATGCCGCCGGATGCGATGACGGTGGCCGTGACTGCAGACTGCAAGGCCAACGTCGCGTCGACGTCCGGACCTTCGCGCGTCCCGTCGCGGGCGATCACCGTGTGTAGAATCGCTCCGACCCCCCAGGCATCGACCTCGCGGGCGAGATCGCGCGCGCTGCGACCGCTGCCCTCGAGCCAGCCTTCTACCGCGACCTCGCCGTCGCGCTCGTCCACCGCAACCACCACTGACCCGGGGTGCTCGGCGCAGAGCGTCTTCACGAGCTGCGGGTCTTTGACGGCAGCGGTCCCGAGCACCACGCGCTGGGCGCCCGCCGCCAGCCAGCGCTTGGCGGTCTGCGCGTCGCGAATGCCGCCGCCCACCTGGATACGCATTGGCACGCTGCGCAGGATCGCCTCGATGACCGCGAGGTTCTTCGGCTCGCCATCGCGCGCACCGTCGAGATCCACCACGTGCAACGAACGCGCGCCGGCGTCGTAGAAGACGCGTGCCTGCTCGACGGGACGCTCCGAATAGATGGTGACCTGGTCGTAGCGGCCGCGCTGCAAGCGCACGACTTTGCCGCCGAGCAAGTCGATGGCGGGGATCAGCTCCATGACAGCTACTCCGTGAGCGTGCCCTTGGTCGAGGGGATCTCCCCCGAGCGCGGGTCGAGCTCCACAGCTTCACGCAGCGCCTTGGCAAACGCCTTGAAGCAGATCTCGATGATGTGGTGCAGCACCTGGCCTTCGACCAGGTGCATGTGAAGATTGGCGCCCACCCCGCGTGCGAAACCCTCGAAGAACACCTCGGCGAGCTCGGTGTCAAACTCGCCGACCTTGGCCTTGGGCATCGGCACGCGCCACACGAAGTAGGGGCGACCGGAGAGGTCGAGGGTGCAGGTCACGCACGCCTCGTCCATCGGCAGAGTCGCCGAGCCGTAGCGGCGGATGCCCTTCTTGTCGCCGAGCGCGCGGGCCACCGCTTGGCCCAGCGTGATCGCGAGGTCCTCGGTGGTATGGTGCCCGTCGATCTCGACGTCGCCCTTGGCCTCGACCTTGAGGTCCAGCATGCCGTGGCGCCCGAGTTGGTCGAGCATGTGGCTGAGAAACGGCAGCGGCGTGTCGATCTGGTGCACACCCCGGCCATCGAGGTCGACCTCGACACGGATGCTCGTTTCGCGCGTTTTGCGCTCGACTATGGCCTTGCGGGACATCGCGCCCGAACATAGCACGGAGCCTTCGGGACGCCCGATTTCTGGACAGCCGCGCTCGCAGCCCCGGACCCGCTCAAGGAGACCGCAGCAGGGCCTCGACCTCCGCGAGCTTCTGCTTGAGCGCGGCGTTGTCGGGCTCGTGGGTCAGCGCGATCTGGAAGTTGAGCTTGGCCTGCTTGTAATCGTTCTGGCGCAGAGCCTGCTCGGCCTTGGTGACGAACGGCCGCGCGCGCGCACCACGCACCTCGGCGTGTCCGGGCGCGGCGCTGGGTCGCGCGCTCATGCGCGCCTGCTCCGGATCGAGGCGCAGCTGCCCCTGGGCCAGCTGCTGGTCGTAGGCCCGCCGCAGCTCGGGGTGCGTGAGCACACGATAGGCCTCGGTGCCGCGACGGTAGATGCGCGTGACCTTGGCCTGAAGCTCGGGCTCGCCGACGTGGCGATCGGGGTGGTAGCGGCGCGCGAACGCATGGAACGCGGCCTTGATTGCGTCCGCGCTGGCATCCGGCGGCACCGCCAGCAGCGCGTAGTAGTCGAGCTCGTCGAGACGTTTTGCCACCGGGTTAACCTAAGCACCGACGCCGAGCGAGCTCAACGCGGCTTCATCGAGGTACCCTGCCGCGCGCGCATGCGTCCGATCTCGGCGTCGTCGATCGCACCGACCAGGCTCACCTTGATCGCCTGCGCCTTGCCCGTCGTCCGATCGGTGGCCTTCACGTTCAACGTTCCGTCCGCGTCGATCATGAACTGCACCGCGATGCTGACTTCGCCACGGCGCGCCTGACGCAAGCCGACCAGATCCAACTTGCCGAGCACCTGGTTGTCGTCCGTGCGCCGCGACTCGCCCTGGCAGACGCGCATGCTCACGGTGACTTGATTGTCCTGGCTGGTGGAGAAGATGCGGGTCTGCTCGGTGGGGATCGGCGCGTTGCGCCCAATGATCGATTCACAGAAACCACCGGCAGTTTCGACCGCCAGCGTGTGCGGAGTGACGTCGAGCAGCAGCAACGGCGCGGCAGCACGCGCCGACGCCGGGAACTGGCTCTGCGTGGCAGCTACGTCCGCGGCGGCCGGACTTGGTTTCGCGACTGGCGCCGGCTGCGGCACGGACGGCCCCGCCGAAGCAACGACGGCCTTCGACACGGACATGCGCGCCGCAGGCTGCGGCGCAGCGGCGACGCGCACTTCGGCAAGCGCCGGTCGTGGCGACGCCGCCGACGGTGCCACAGGTACGGCTGCCGACGGCACCGACTGTGCCACGGACACGGGTGGCGGTGTGGTGGGCTGCGTGGGCGGGAGCACCGAGGCGCGCACCGCAGCCTTGGCTTTGGGGGTCTCCGCCAAGGTCTTGGTGGTGGGTGCGCTTGGCAGGGGCGGCGCGACCAGGGAGGGCGTAGGACGCAGCTCGGCTTTCAACTCGGAGGGCAGGTCTTCCTGCGTGACCTCGTCGTCGACCGCGAGCGGAAACGCCGCGGCCTCGATCGGTACGCGCGCAGTCTTCGGCACCGCGGGCCCGGCACCGCGCGCGCTCGGCATCTGCGACGGACGCATGCCCGCCTTCGCGCCGGGCGTCTCCGCGAGCGTGGTGGTGCTCGGCTTGCTCACCGTTGGCACAGGCGGCGGCCGCGCCGGACCACTCTTTTGCCGCGCGCTCTCGATCACGTTCGCGAGCGCAGGCGGCTTGGCCAGACCCGCCGCGGTCGCTGCAGCTGACGGCGGCGCCTTGGATCCCACGCCCATCAACGTCGACTTGATCCCCGGGGCTGGTGCTGGCGCGGCGGGCAGAGCTGGCGCCACCGGAGCATCACCGATCTTGGTCGACTCGCTGTCCGAGCGCGTGGCCACGGTGGTCGGCAGATCGTCGAACGGCGTGTCGCTAGGTTTGGCGCCCAGCGCGGCGGCTGCCGCGTCACTGCGCGACGCCACCTTGGTTGGCTCGTCATCGAACGCGTCGGGCGCCGCTGCGGGCGCGGCCGCCGCGGCTTGCGGCCGCACCGACGGCGGCGGACCGGACAGCGTGCGCGCCGACGGACGCGCAGTCTCGGGGGGCTTGGCAGCCGACAGCGCGTAGCCCTGCAGCGCTGCGCCCTGTGCCACCACGAGGTCGGGATCCACGCTCGACTGCGGCTCCATGCCGAAGTACTCACCGACCATCGCGCGAACCTTCGGTGTGCGCGTCTGCCCGCCGACCAGGAGCACACCATCGAGCTGGGCGGGCCGCAGACCCGCCAGCCGCAGCGCCTCCTCGCAGATGTCGAAGGTGCGACCGATCAGCTTGAAGATCATCTGATCGAGGTCGGCGCGCGAAAGCCGGAAGGTGAGGTCGAGCGCCGTGCCCGCGTCGGCGTACGCGACCTCTTTGACCGTGGCTTCCGCGCTCTCGAGCATCGACAGCTGACACTTCACCCACTCGGCAGCCAGGCACACGCGCTCGTACGCCTGCACGTCCTGCTTGAGATCGAAGTGATGCTCCGCGAGGAACTGCGCGACCATGCGATCGGCGATCAAGCGGTCGATGTCGTCGCCGCCGAGGTACGTGTCACCCGCGGTCGCCACCACTTCGATCACGTCGCCGGACAGCTCGAGGATCGAGATGTCGAAGGTGCCGCCACCCAGGTCGTACACCGCGATCCGCTGGCTCGTCTGCGCACGGTAGCCGTAGGCGAGCGCCGCAGCCGTGGGCTCGTTGAGGATGCGCAGGATGTTCAGCCCCGCGATGCGACCAGCATCGCGCGTCGCCATGCGCTGCAGCTCGTTGAAGTTCGCCGGCACGGTGATCACGGCGTTCACGCACGACTGTCCGAGCGCCTGCTCCGCGATGTTGCGTAGCGTGCGCAGCACGAACGAGGAGATCTCGGGCAGCGAATACGTCTCTTCGCGCGCCCTCACCACCACACCGCCGGTCGAGCCTTCCTCCAGCTTGAAGGGCAGTCGCTCTGCGGCTTGCCTGACCTCGGCGCTGCGATACGGCCGGCCGATCAAGCGCTTGACCGAGAACACCGTGTGCTCCGCATCCAGCAGTCGTCGCTCGCGCGCTGGATGACCCACGAGGATCTGCCCGGATGGATGGAACGAGACCGTGGACGGCGTGAGCAATTGCCCGTCCTCGTCGCGCAGCACGCGCACGCGCTGGCTGTCGGCGACGGCAACCACCGAATTGGTCGTTCCCAGGTCGATGCCGAGAACGGGACTGGCCATGAAGCTCCTCGGTACGGGGTGTTGCGGCGCGGGGTGTTGCGGCGCCGGAGACGAACGAGCGCGCGACTACGCGCTTGGCTCCGAGCCGCCTTCGTCGTCCGATCCCGTGTCCGAGTCGGACGGAGCTTCCGAGCCCGACGCGGCCTCGGCACCGGGTGGCAGCTCCGACGGAATGACCGACGGCGCGCGCGATGTACGGGCGTCTTCCTCGCGCTCCGCTAGCGGAGCGACATCGACGACTCGCTCGCTGTCGCCGAGGCTCATCACGCGCACTCCCTGCGTGTTGCGACCGACCTCGCGCACCTGACTCACCTCGGTGCGGATCACCTGCCCACCGTTGGTGATGCACATGAACTGATCGCTCGGCGTGACGAGGCACAGGTTCACGACCTCGCCGTTACGCTCGGAGGTCTCCATGGCGATGATGCCGATGCCGCCGCGGCCTTGCAGGCGCCAGTCGCCGACCGGTGTGCGCTTGCCGTAGCCGTTCGCACTGACCGTCAGCACCTGCTGCTCGTCGCTCTGGATCACGTCCATACCGATCACGCGATCGCCCTCGCGCAGATCGATGCCACGTACACCGCGTGCATCGCGCCCCATCGGGCGAACGTCCGCGACCGCGAAGCGGATCGACATGCCGCGGGCTGTGCCGATGATCACTTCTTGCCCTTCCTTGACGACCTTGGCCGTCAAGAGTGCGTCGTCCGGGTTGAGCCCCACGCCGATGATGCCGGTGGAACGGATGTTCGCGTACTGGCTCAGTGACGTGCGCTTGACCGTACCGCCGCGCGTGCCCGTCAAGAGGTAGTCGCCCTCCTGGAACTCCCGGATCGGCACGATCGCTGCGACGCGGTCACCCGGATCCATGCCAACGAAGTTCACGATTGCGCGCCCGCGCGAGGTGCGACTGGCTTCGGGGATCTCGTACACCTTCTTCAGGTACGCGATGCCCTTGTCGCTCAGATACAGCACGTGCGCGTGGTTGTTCGCGACGAAGATCTGCTCGACGAAGTCTTCGTCACGCGTCTCCATCGCGCGCTTGCCGCGACCACCACGACCCTGCGCACGGTACTCCGACGCTGGCACGCGCTTGATGTAGCCGGCGTGGCTCACCGTGACGACCACGTCTTCGTTACTGACGAGATCCTCGATGCTGATCTCGCCTTCGTCCGCGATGATCTCGGTGCGCCGCTCGTCGCCGTAGCGCTCGCGGATCTCGTCGAGCTCGCGCACGATCACGGCCATCAGCTCGGTCTCGCTCGCGAGAATCGCCTTCAAGCGCGCGATCGTGTCGCCCAGCTCGCCGTACTCCGCTGCGAGCTTGTCTTGCTCGAGCCCGGTCAAGCGCGACAGACGCATCTCGAGGATCGCCTTGGCCTGGCGCTCCGACAGGAAGTAGTCGCCACGAGCCTTTGCCTCGTCGATCTCGTCCTGGGGCCGGCCTGCGCGCCGCACGAACGCCTCGAGGCCCGTCAGCCGCAACGCCATCAGGTCGCTGCGTGCCGCTTCCGGATCGCGCGCCGCACGGATGGTCTTGATCACGAGATCGGTCTCGGTGATCGCCATGCCGAGACCTTCGACGATCTCGCGCTGCGCCTCGGCTGCACGCAGCTCGTAGCGCGTGCGCCGCGTGACCACCTCGCGGCGGTGCTCGATGAAGTAGCCGAGCGTATCCTTGACGTTCAAGAGCTTCGGCCGGTTGCCGACGATCGCCAGGTTGTTCACGCCGAACGAGCTCTGGATCGGCGTCATCTGGTAGAGCTGGTTGAGCACGATCTGCGGCTCGGCGTCGCGCTTGATCTCGATGACCACGCGCATGCCGTCGCGATCGGACTCGTCGCGCAGATCCCCGATGCCCTCGATGCGCTTCTCGCGCACGAGCTGGGCGATCTTCTTCACTAGCTCGGCCTTGTTCACCTGATACGGCAGCTCGGTAATAACGATTTGTTGCCGATCGTTCTTGCCCGGGATCGCCTCGAACATGGTGCGCGCGCGCATCACGATGCGACCGCGACCCGTGTGGAACGCCTGCCGAATGCCTGCGATGCCGTGCACGAAGCCGGCGGTGGGGAAGTCGGGGCCCTTCAGACCCAAGCGGTTCTTCTCGGGCTCGTCGAGCATCAGCTCGTCGATGCTGAGGCTCGGGTTTTCGATCAGGCGGATCGTGGCGTCGATGACTTCGCGCAGGTTGTGCGGCGCGACGTTGGTCGCCATGCCCACGGCAATGCCCGCCGAGCCGTTCACGAGCAGGTTCGGCACGCGGCTGGGCAGCACCAGCGGTTCGCGCTCGGACTCGTCGAAGTTCGGACCGAAGTCGACGGTCTCCTTGTCGATGTCGGCGAGCAGCTCCGTCGCGAAGCGCGACATGCGCGACTCGGTGTAACGCATGGCCGCCGGTGAATCGCCATCGACCGAGCCGAAGTTGCCCTGGCCGTCGACGAGCGGGTAGCGCATCGAAAACGGCTGCGCCATGCGCACGAGCGCGTCGTAGACAGCCGCGTCACCATGCGGGTGGTACTTGCCGAGCACCTCACCGACGACACGCGCCGACTTGCGGTACGGCTGGTTCCACGTCAGCTTCATCTCGTGCATCGCGTAGAGAATGCGGCGATGCACGGGCTTCAAACCGTCGCGCACATCGGGGATGGCGCGCCCGATGATGACGGACATGGCGTACTCGAGGTACGAGTTGCGCAACTCGTCCTCAATCGCGATGGCAATCCTGGAACTGGGCTCCACCATAGGCTGACGTCGATCCCCTCGAAGGTGTCCGGCGGCGGGGCAGCAAGCACCCCGCGAGCGGGCGCACGCTAGCACATGGCCGGGCAAGTGAGCATGCCTCGCGGAACCGACAACTCGGTTATGGCGATAGCCAACCAAGTTGCCTGTCGCGGCCGGAGACCTACCGGAAACACGAGCAAAGTCCAGCTGGGCAAGACGGCACCGGGCTTGCATCATGAAGTGTCGGAGACTTACGTGGCCGAGCGTCGAACATGCGTGTGGTGGCTGTGCGTGGGCCTGGCCCTTGCGGGGGCCTGCACCTCGCGCACGCTGCCCTTGCCTCCGCCAGAAGTCAGCCTGGTGACCAGCCCCAGCGGCGGCAACGTCACGGTCAGCGGCTACGCGCTCGAGAGCGCCTCGGTCGGGCTCGTAAACGACCGCACCCAGGCGGGCGCCATCGTGAGCACGGGTAGCCGCTGCAACCCGGTGTGCCCGTTCAAGGCTGTCGTGGCCGCGGAACCCGGCGATACGCTGCGCGTCTGGCAGTTCTTCGAGACCGAAGGCGCCAAAGAAGTGCAGGTTCCGAGCCACTGAAACCGCCATGAAGCGCGCGTTTGCGTGCCTGGCCAGCGCTCGGGCCGCGGCGCTTTTTTTGACCGCGCGGCGACTTTTGCCTACATCGATACACATCGATTGCGGTGCCGCCCGACGGTGCGCCCTGGCGTTCCGGACCGAAGCGAGCGGCGACCGCAGCCCGGAGGCACCTCATGGAAAACCGCGTTTGCGATCTCGAGCAGATGGA
>DASVHQ010000128.1:0-4727 GCA_036382515.1 Polyangiales bacterium
CGCCCTCGAGATGGTCCTCGCGACTTCGGCGATGAACGCGAGCTACGCCCGCCAGTCGAAGTCTTACGTCAAGGCGCTGCGCGAGCAGATCGCTCACGTCGAGAAGGTGGGCGAGGCGGAGCTCAACCGCAGCATGGGCGCGCTCGGCGCGGCCGCCGTGGCGTAGGCGATCAGCAGTAGCGCGACGTCGGCTTGCGACGTCGCGCTACTCGCGGCACGCACGCGCGCTCACGCCAAGTGTCGGACCTTGGGCTCGCGCTCGAAGAAGCGTCGCGTCGCTGCTTGGATGAAGTTCTTCTCCAGAGGCAGAACGCCGGCATCCGGTTGTACGCCGGCTCTGTCGAGGAGCGGCTGCGCTTCGGGCGTGTAGCCAATCGCTTTGAGGTGCCCGAACGCGTCCATCACGAACTGCACCGCTGCCGATTCACTGAGCAGCAGTTGCGTTCCCTCGCGCGAGAGCACCAGCGCAATCGCGTCCACCAGCACGGATGGCGTTCCGGCCAATTGGCCATCGGCTTTGCGTTCACTGCCGTCGCTCAGCTTGATCCGGCCGACCTTGGGCGCGATCACCTTCAATGTGGCGCCTGCTCTTTTCACGGCCTTCTCGAGCTTGGCCAGCGCCGCTTCGTCGGAGCCGTCGGCGACCAACACGCCGACGGTGCGTCCTTCGAGCGTCGGGATCATGTTGCCGATGAGGCTCAGCTTGGGTGACGGCTCGAGGTCTTGTACGGGCGCTGCCGGTTTGGATGCGGCCGGTAGCGGCATCGCCAAGCCCGCGGCGACGCGCTTGGCCAGCGACTCGTCCACGTTGCGCAGATTGGCCAGCATGCGCAGCCGGATCGGTTCGAGCACCACCTTCGATAGCTCGAACACGAACGCCGACGCGATGTGCGCTTGCTCAGGCCCTTGCATCGAGCGGTAGAATAGCCGCGCCTGACTGTAGTGATCGGCAAAGCTTTCCGGCCGCACGCGCAACTTGCTGTCGGTGTCTGATTCAATTGGCTGCGCAAAGCTCGTGAAACCCGTGGCGGGGCATTCGCGCGGACCTCCGTCTTCGCCCGCGTCCGCCAAGCTGTTGGGCTCGTAGTTTGCGCGCCCTTTGGGCACTTGCGCTTGCATGTGACCGTCACGTTGGAAGTTGGCGAACGGACACTTGGGCTGGTTGATTGGGATCTGATGAAAGTTGGGCGAGCCCAAGCGCTTGAGCTGTGTATCCAGGTACGAGAACAACCGGCCCTGCAGTAACGGATCGTTGGTGAAGTCGATGCCGGGCACGATGTTGGCCGGGCAATACGCGGCTTGTTCCGTCTCGGCGAAGAAGTTCGATGGATAGCGGTCGAGCACCATGCGACCGACGATGCGAATCGGCACGACCTCTTCGGGGATGAGCTTGGTCGCGTCGAGCACGTCGTACGGCAAACGGTCGGCGAGCTTTTGGTCGAACAACTGCAGACCCAGCTCCCACTCGGGAAACGCGCCGCTCTCGATGCTTTCGAACAAGTCGCGTCGATGATAATCCGGGTCTGCACCGGCGATCTTCACGGCCTCGTCCCACACGGTCGACTGCATGCCGAGCTTCGGCTTCCAGTGAAACTTCACGAACGTCGACTTGCCCTTGGCGCTGACGAAGCGAAACGTATGGATGCCGAAGCCTTCTATCATGCGCAACGAGCGCGGGATCGCGCGATCGGACATCGCCCACAGCAACATGTGCGTGGATTCCGGCAGCAACGACACGAAGTCCCAGAACGTGTCGTGCGCGCTGGCGGCTTGCGGAAAACCGCGGTCGGCTTCCATTTTGACGGCATGGATCAGGTCGGGAAACTTGATCGCATCTTGGATGAAGAACACCGGGATGTTGTTGCCGACCAAATCCCAGTTGCCTTGCTTCGTATAGAACTTCACCGCGAAGCCGCGCACGTCGCGCGGCGTGTCGACCGAGCCCGCGCCGCCTGCGACGGTGGAAAAGCGCGTGAACAGCGGAGTCTTCTCGCCTTTGCGCTGGAACAAGTCGGCGGTGGTGATGTCCGCCAATGATTCGTACAGCTCGAAGAAGCCATGCGCAGCGCTGCCGCGCGCGTGCACGATGCGTTCCGGGATGCGCTCGTGGTCGAAGTGAAAGATCTTCTCGCGCAGCACGAAGTCTTCGAGCAGCACAGGGCCACGCGACCCGAGCTTCAGTTGGTTCTGGTCATCGGAGATTGGGCTGCCCTGGTTGGTCGTCAGGGTCGGCAGGTCGTCGGTGACTCGTTGATGAGGCTCGCCACCCGCGCTCTTGCCGTTCGCGTTCCGCGCGCGTGATCGTGCCTTGGCCATGAATGTAGCTCCTTCGTGACGTGCCGCGCGTCACGGATGATGCACGTCGCCTCGGTCGAGTGCGGTGCGAAGTCGTAGTAAGCGCGCCTCGCCGGACTGTCAATGATCACGGTCGAATATGACGCAGGCAGCACGACTGCGATCGTCACGCGTCCACCATCCGCGTGTCGGCGCCGTGTTTCTCGCGCGTATCGAGTTGTTGTAGCCGACAACGCAGACACGCATCTATCGAGCCAAACGGCGGCTACTTCCTCAGTCGCATGAACACAGACGGGCACGACAGCAAATCTTCACGCGAGCGGGACGCGCCTCTTGGACGCAGCACGGCGGCCAAAGGGTACGCAGGGAGCGGTTCGAAGCCCCGCGCATCAGCCGCCAGGCAATTCCCGTCTCGCGGGGTCGCCGGCGTCCGCAGCGGGCAATACGGTCTTCGATGAGGGTCTGCGTACCGCTTTGCGCCAGCTGCCAGCTTCGAAGGACACAAACCTCGCGCTTGTCCGATCGGACTCGGGTTGCGCTACCAGCCTCGAAGGCGCGCTGCGACTGTGACATTCGTGCGTGTGATGGGACACAAAAGCGACCCGGCAAGCGCTCTGTTTGAGCGGACGCAGCCGCAGAGCGTGATGGCCGAGTAATTGCAGGGCTGTGTCGCCGCGCAGGCGGCCCATGGGCGGCTTTGACCTTGAAAGGTGGACGTAGCGCTTTTGACGACCGCTTACATCAACCGAATTGCTACGGCGGTGCCACCGCACGACATCCACAGCGCCTTCGTACGCTTCGCGCGCACGCTTCTCGGCGAGCCGCGCGAGCGTTTGGCGTTCGATCGCATGGCAGCGAAGGCGCAGGTCGAACATCGTTTCTCGATGCTTCCGCCGGCTGCGGATCCGGAAGCCGGGTCGGTCGACGAAACGCGGGTGTACTCGCGCGACCATTTCCCGACCACCGCCCAGCGCATGCAGCTCTTCGAGAAACACGCACCAAAGCTCGCCGTGCAGACCGTCGCCAAGCTCGACCTGGGCGCCGAAGTGAGCCGCATCTCCCATGTGATCGTGACCTCGTGCACTGGCATGTATGCGCCAGGCATCGATATCGAGCTGGTAGAGCAGTGCGGCCTCAATCCGTCGGTCGAGCGCACCATGGTGGGCTTCATGGGCTGCTACGCCGCCATCAACGCGCTGAAGCTCGCCCGTCATATCGTCCGCTCGGAGCCGCAGGCGCGGGTGCTTCTGGTCAACCTCGAGCTGTGCACACTCCATCTGCAGCAAGCGAACAACCTCGAACAGATGCTTTCCTATCTGGTGTTCGGCGATGGCTGCGCGGCGAGTGTGGTGAGCGCTGACGCGACGGGCCTCGCGATCGATCACTTCCACGCAGCGCTCGTGCCCGACACGCGTCAGCTCATCACGTGGAAGATCCGTGATTCCGGCTTCGATATGTTCCTGTCCGGCCGTGTGCCAGCGGCCATCTCTGCGGGGCTCGCGAGCACTACCGCTGCGATCCTTGATGGCGCCTCACCCGAAGCGATGGACCTATGGGCCGTGCATCCGGGTGGGCGCTCGGTGCTGGACGCAGTCGAGCATGGCCTCCGCCTAGACTCGCAAGCACTCCTCGCCTCGCGCAGCGTGCTTCAGCGCTTTGGAAACATGTCATCGGCGACCGTCATGTTCGTGCTGGAGTCGATGCTTGGCGCTGCGAGTCCGGGGCAGCGCGGCTGCGCCATGTCGTTCGGTCCGGGATTGACCGCTGAAACGATGCTCTTTCACAAAGTCTAGGCCTATGACTGCTATCAACTTCGCCACGAGATCCCAGCAGCCCGAGCTGATGGACACCGAGTCCGTGGGCTTCGAGGACTTCCGGGCTTGCCTCGTCGATCTGGCGCGCGTGAACCAGCTGACGCTGGCCTATCGCCCGACGCTCGCATTCTTCGATCGCCTGCTGCCGAGCGTGCGCCGCCTGGGCCGACCGATTGAAGTGGTGGATGTCGGCAGTGGCTACGGAGATATGTTGCGAGAGATCGATGCCTGGGCGCTGCGTCGTGGCGTTGCGGTGTCGCTCACTGGGGTCGATCTCAATCCGTGGTCGCGCCGGGCCGCCGCCCAGGCAACACCGCCAGGCACGCAGATCAACTGGGTCACCGCGGATGCCTTCGCCTACGACCCGCCCCGCGGCATCGATGTGGTGGTGAGCTCGCTCTTCGCGCACCATCTGCCAGATCCACTGGTCGCGAAGTTCCTCGGTTGGATGCAGGCGAACGCGCGCCTGGGCTGGTTCGTCAACGATCTACATCGTCATCCGTTGCCGTATCACCTCTTTCGGCACTGCGCGAAGCTCGCCGGCTTTCATCGCTTCGTGCAGCACGACGGGCCGGTGTCGATCGCCAGCGCCTTCGCGGCCTCCGACTGGCGGCGCCT
>DASVHQ010000129.1:0-2555 GCA_036382515.1 Polyangiales bacterium
CCGCGAGGGTTCTCGACTGCATCTCTCTCCGCGGTCATCACGTGTACCGACGCATCGGGAAAGTCTGGCAGCCCGCCGGCGTGGTCGCGATCAAGGTGAGTGCAGATGATGTGCCTGACATCCTTGGTCGCAAAGCCCAGCTTCTGGACCTGACGGACCGCGGGCGCCGTTGGATCCGATTCGGCGCGCAGCAACAATTTGTTCGGGAGACCGAGACGGCTCCCATCCTCCATGTCCTTGGTGCCGAGCCCGCAGTCCACGAGAATCAACTGCTCGCCGGCCTCGATCAGCATGCACAAGCACGGAGTCACGCTCAGTGGTGGGACGAAGGTCGCCGCAAAGCGCGGATGGAACGTTCCGCAGTTCAGGTAGTGAATCTTTAGCGTCATCTCAGCCTCCCACGTCCCGACGTACGCAGCACTGCATCCGAACTGCGGTGGCAGCGCCTATGACTCAGCGCACCGTATTGGCCGTACACGGTATGCGTCGAGGACATAGCCGGCCAACGAGGGTGACCGGCAGGGCAATCGCATCGAGCGTACTGCTCAGGTGCAGGGCTTGATGCAGTACATGCCTAAGGGGGCACCGAGCGTAGCGGTATCGACGCACGTGCCACCGCTCACGCCGCATGGCGCGCCGGCCGTGGTGCAGGTTGTCGGCAGGCCGCCCTGCATGCAGGCCTTCAGGTTCACGATCGGAATCATGCTGCAGACTTCGGGAGCCGTGCAGCCCGGCGTCGCCGTAGTGCCGCCTGTGCCACCAGTGCCGCCTGTACCACCAGTGCCGCCTGTACCACCAGTGCCGCCTGTGCCACCAGCGCCGCCTGTACCACCAGCGCCGCCTGTACCACCGGAGCCACCCGCGCCCGCAGCGCTCGCACCCGCCGTACCGGCGCCACCGCCTCCGCCCGCGCCAGCCGTCGCACCGGCCGTGCCTGTGCTGTTACCCGTACCCGCGCCGCCGCTCGTGCCGGCCGTCGCGGGGGTGCCCGCTGTGCCGCTCGCGCATGGCGAGCACGCGTCATATTGACCAGACGAAGCGCAGGCTTTCGTGCCGGGGCTGCCGTCGGGGCAGGTACAAGCGGTCGACTGGTTGGGCGTGCACGAGCCGCCATCGGCTGGACTCGGAGGTGTGTTCGACGAGCAGGCCGCAAGCCCCAAGCCCAACACGGCAACCAAACACGAAAGCTGCATCCGTTCAGCGCCTTTGATCTGACTCATGAACACCCTCCTAGCGTAGACAACTAGACGCACGGTATGGCCGCACACCGTATGGGTCGAGGACATCGCCGGCCAAAGAGGGTGACCGGGCAGCGTTGACCAATGATGACTTTGGCGGCAGAGATCGGCCGCTGCGCTTGGCGGCGATGCTTTGTCGTCGAAGGTCTGCTGAGCGCAGCGAAGCCCTCGACACGAAGAGCGCGGGCTTCTCGAATGGCGCGTGTCGCTCGTGCAGCGCGACGCAGCTGTAGCGTAACACAGCCTGTCGAGCGTGCACGAGACCGAACAACGAGGAGGAAGCGATGCCGAACGTAGAGCAGGAGATCGAATTTCAGTCGCAGGGCGTCACGTGCAGAGGGCTCTTCGTGCGGCCGAGCTCGGGTGCGCCGGCACCGCTGATCGTGCTGGGTCAGGGCCTCGGTGGCGTCTACGAGATGTACCTGGATGTCTATGCGCGCATGTTCGCGGACGCGGGCTACGCGGCGCTCACCTTCGACTATCGCCGCTTCGGTCGCAGTGAGGGCCATCCGCGTCATCTGCTCGTGATCGAGCATCAACAGCAAGACTTCGAAGCTGCCATGGACTTCGGAAAGACGCTCGAAGGTGTCGACCCGACCCGCGTCGTGCTCTGGGGCACGTCGCTCGCTGGAGGCCATGTGCTCGATATTGCGAGCCGTCGCCAGGACGTGACCGCAAGCATCGTCCAAGGACCGTTCACCGACGGCATGGCGTCTGCGCGCGCCATCTCGCTGCCGAGCATGCTGGGTCTCGGCCTCTTCATTGCGGCCGACGCGTTCGCGCGCCTCTTGCGGCTGCCACCCGTGCTCGCACCGGTCGCCGGGCCGTACGGCACACCTGCGCTCATGACGAAAGAAGACGTCGTGCAGAGCGGGCTGCAGCTGTTTCCGCCCGGCTCGCGCTTCTCGAAGCGCCTATCGAGCCTGTACCGTACCTTCGCGCAGAAAAAGATCACGCTGCCGTCCGGCCTGTCCACCTCCGACGAGCCGGAGCAGTTTCCCATCTCCCGCTTCACAGGCTCGGTACGCCTACCCTCCGGCACGATTCTCATCACGGGCGTAAGCGCCATCTTTGGCCTCAAGATCGGCTTCTGGCGCCCCGGCAAGAACATGCGAAAGCTCCGTGCCCCGATGCTGGTCTGCGTCTGCGAGCAAGACTCCGTGGCTCCTCCCGCGCCGACCATCGCCTACGCGACAGCTGCGCCAGCCTGCGAGCTCAAGGTCTACCCGTACGGCCACTTCGAGATCTACACCGGAGCGCCTTACGAACGAGTCAGGACCGACCAGCTGGCGTTTCTCGAACGCGTCGTCCCGATCC
>DASVHQ010000130.1:0-11404 GCA_036382515.1 Polyangiales bacterium
CCGGCGATTTCTTCGTCGCCGAGCAACGGAAGGTTGTAGGGGAGAAAAGTCTGTCTCATCTCAACGACTCGCTGGCATCTGGTAGCTGGGAACCCAGCGCTTGAGGAACTTGCGGATCTGCGCGGCGCTGCCACGCTCGCAGAGCCGTGTGGCGTCGGCCACGATCGTCTTCGCGCTCTGCGCGTGCGTGAGGCTGGCGCGCGACACGAAGATGTTCCTGCGCTTGGTGGCGAGCAGGCCCTCCTGATCGGTGAGCACTTCCTCGTAGAGCTTCTCGCCGGGGCGGATGCCCGTGTAGACGATCTCGATGTCTTTGTCCGGGATGTAGCCCGACAGCCTGATCAAGTTGTGCGCGAGATCGAGGATCTTCACCGGCTCGCCCATGTCGAGCACGAAGATCTCCCCGCCGCGGCTCATCTGCCCCGCGTGCAAGATCAACTGCACCGCCTCGGGGATGGTCATGAAGTAACGCACCATGTCCGGGTGCGTGAGCGTGACCGGGCCGCCGTTGCGGATCTGCCGCTGGAACACCGGGATCACCGAGCCGCTGCTCGCCAACACGTTGCCGAAGCGCACGCACGAAAAGCGCGTGGCGCCGCCATTCAGCGAGTGGATCAACCGCTCCGATACGGCCTTGGTCGCGCCCATCACGCTGGTGGGGTGCACAGCCTTGTCGGTGGAGACCAGCACGAACTTGCTCACGCCCGCCTTGCGTGCCGCCTGCGCCACGTTCCAGGTGCCGATGACGTTGTTGCGCAGCGCTTGCTCGGGGAAGCGCTCCATCAGCGGCACGTGCTTGTACGCGGCGGCGTGAAACACGAAGTCGGGCGCGGCCTCACGCACCAGCCGCAGCATCTTGGCCGCGTCCTGCACGTTGCCGATCATCGTGCGCAGCGAAAGCTTCGGGTGCGCCGCGCGCAGCTCGTTCTCGAAGTCGTAGAGCCCGTTCTCCCACCAGTCCACGGCCACGAGCTCGGCAGGGCCGTACTCCGCGATCTGCCGGCACAGCTCCGAGCCGATCGAGCCGGCCGCACCCGTCACGAGCACGCGCTTGCCGCGCAGAAAAGGCCGCAGCACTTTCTGGTCGGACTTGGCAATGGCGCGACCGAGCAAGTCTTCCGGTCGCACCTCGCGCAGCGCATCCAGACGCACGCGGCCTTCGACGATCTCGAGCACGCGCGGCACGATCCGAAACGACACGCGCGCGTCGCGACAAGCGGCCACGATGCGCCGGATCACGCCGCCCTCGGCGGACGGGATGGCGATGTACACCTGATCGACGCGCTTGCGCTTGGCGACCTCGGCCAGCTGCTCGATGCGCCCGAGCACGGGCAACCCTTGCACCTTGTAGGGCCGCTTGGTGAAGCGGTCGTCGAGGAAGCCCACCGCGACCGTGGCCCCGCCGGCACGCTTGACGGCCTGCACCAGCTCACGCCCCGCCGTACCGGCGCCCACGATCAGCACTCGTCTCTTGTCGCGGGTGGGCATGGGTCTCGGCCGTCCTCCAAAGCGCGCGGCGCTGGGCGCGGCAGACGGTAGCACAGAGCGCAGCCGGGGCTGAGCGGCACGTGCCAGGGTTGTGGATTCCAGGCCAGATGCTAGGGTCGAGCGCTCAAGGTCGCCGTCGTGTCCGTACTCTTCGCCGTTCACGGTCGCAGCAGGAAGTCTGACTCGTGAGCAAGTCCGCCGACCCGTTTTTCAAGCACGTCGTCACCTTGCTGATCGGGAACGGGGTCGCGCAGGCCGTGCCGATCCTGGCGTCGCTGCTGCTGTCCCGCGTCTATGCGCCCGCGGACATGGGCGTGTACGCGCTCTACATGCTGCTGCCCACCAACCTCTCGGTCCTCGCCACCGGCCGCTACGACTTGGCCATCGTGCTGCCCAAGGAGGACGAGGACGCGCTCAACCTCGTGGCGCTGGCCACTCTCATCTCGCTGGGGTTCGCCGCGCTCGCGCTGCTCATCGTGATCGCGTTCCGTGGCTGGCTCTCGGAGTGGCTGCACCAGCCGGCGGCGTTTGGGCTACTCCTGCTCGTGCCGCCGTCGGTGTTCCTCACCGGCGCGGTGCAGAGCGCGTTTGCCTGGCTCAACCGCAAGAAGGCCTATCACTTTCTGTCGATCGGCCGGATCGCGCAGTCGATCGTCACGGTTTTCACCACCGTCAGTCTCGGCTACGTGGGTCTGCGGCTTGCCGGTCTCGTGATCGGTAGCCTCGCAGGGCAGGTCGTGTCCGCCATCGCAGCCATCGTGTACTTCCAGCTGAACCGCAGCGAGACACCGTGGCGTTCGGTTGGCTGGACCGGCATCAAGCGCAACGCACGCGCCTACGAAGACTTCCCGAAGGTGAACTCGTTCCACGTGCTGCTGGACGTGGTGCAGAACAACGTGGTGACGATCGGCATCGGGCGGGGGTTTGGCCAGGTCGCGCTCGGCTACTACTCGTTCACGACCAAGGTGCTGAAGACCCCGCTCGGGCTCATCGGTTCCGCGGTGAGCCAGGTCTTCTACCAGCGGGCCAGCCAGACCGTGCACGAGGGAGGGGACCTGCGCGTGCTGATGCGCGGGGTCGTGAAGCAGTTGTCGGTGATCGCCGTGCCGATGTGCGTGGTGCTGCTGGCGGCGGGACCGCCGCTCTTCGCGTTGGTGTTCGGCGCCAACTGGCGCACCGCTGGAACCTACGCGCAGATCCTCGTGCCGTGGCTCGCGCTGAACTTCATCGTGTCCCCAATCTCGGCGATCTACCTGCTCATGGGCAAACAGAAGCAGGCACTGGTGCTCGGTGCGATCGACCTCACGACGAAGGCGCTCACTTTGGGCCTGGGCCTTCTGTTGCACTCGGTGCAGGCGAGCCTGTTGGGCATGTCGATCGCCGGTGTGCTTCAGCTGACATATGGAATCTACTGGTGTTTCGCCATCGCTCGGCCGGCGAGACCTGCGCCGCCTGTTTCGGCGCAGGTCTGAGCCGCGTTCGTGGCTCCCCGGTCACGCTTGCTCGACCGGTACGAGCCCGATCCCGTCCTCAGTTCAGAGGAGTCAAGGCGACGGTGCCCGTCCAATCGTCAGTTCCGACACCCGTCCAGGCGCCCGCCGTGTCGACCTGAAAGAGCATCGTTCGTTGCACGATGTACAGGTGGGTGCCCGATGCGGTCATCGCGGTCGTGCCCGTCCAGTTTCCCGTGCCCAGCTTCGTCCACACGCCGGTGCTCGGGTTGACGCTGAACAGGTCTGCGTTCTCCACGATGTAAAGCGTGTTTCCAAAGGCGGTCATCATGGTCGAGCCGCCCCACGAATTCGCCGGTCCGACGACAGTGTATGCGCCGGTGCTCGGATTCACTTTCCACAGCGAGTTGGCCTGGATGATGTAGAGGGAGCCAGCCAGGGCGGTCATCGTGGTCGCTCCAGCCCAAGACACGCCTCCGAGTTGGGTATAGGCGCCGGTGGTCGGGTTGACCGAGAACAGCCGCGAGTTCTCCACGATGTACAGTCTGTTGGCGATGGAGGTGATCAGCGCCGGACCGCTCCAGGCACCCGCGGTGCCGAGAAGCGCGTACGCGCCTGTGCTCGGGTTCGTGCTCCACAGCGAGTTGTTTTCCACGATGTAGAGCAGGCCACCTGCGCCGATCGAGGTGGCCGCTGTCGTACGAGCCCAGCTCACGGTAGGTGCAGGGTTGAGCCTGTTGCCAGCGTAGGTATCGACACGATAGAGATTCGATCCGACGACTCCGTACAGGTACGGCGTGGCAGAGACGCACGCGCTTCGCGCTTGCGACCATTGTGTCTGTACGTTGTACGTCTGACCGCTGCGAGTGCTGACGATGGGTGCGTTCGACGCGTCGAAGATCGTGTAGTAGTTGCACGCGTCACCGATCTCGGGCGTCCAGCCGGAGAAGGGCTGCGGATCGGTGATCGCTTCGAAGATCTCGTGAGACGCGGTTCGCGTGAAGTTGTCGAAGGTTGAGCGATTGCCGCAGGCACAGGTGGCCGGGTCTGGCATCACACCATAGGCCAAGGTCTTCGACACCCCCATGACCGTCTATGTACTCGAATAGTGGTACGCGCAGAAATCGCGGCAGCTGACGGCGCCGCCCGGGGCCACTTCGGTGTAGCTCGCAGGAAAATGCACCATGTACAGCGTGTTCTCTGTCGGTGTGGGGAGCTTGCCTGCATTGATCTGTGCAGCGAGCTCCGCTCCGATGTTCGCGTCAGGAACTGTCGTCGCCGTGAACTGCGGGGAAATCGTGAAGTTCCCCTGATAGCTGCCGCGCCCGATGGACTGGGTTGCCGTGTTGTACTCGCTCAGCCAGTCCAGATACGAGTTATGCACGAGCGCGTCATAGAAACCGTCCACGCCGGATGTCACCGTGCTGCTGACGCTCCCAGTCCACATGACGGAGACCACATTGACGTTCGAGAGCACAGGCCCCTCATGGTAGGTGACGGGAGTGCCGGCGGCCGGTGATGACACTTTGTAGTCGCCGGTTCGGGACTGGGCTCGTGCAGGCAATGGGCTGCTCGAGATCAGCGCCGCTGCAGCGAGCGTTTGGAGGGTGAGCATTTGTGCAGTATGTAGTGTTTTGCGATGTACACGACCGTACTCATCGTGTACTACAGACGACACACGATCGACCGACGCGGGTCGGCCTGACCAGGCTGCGCGAAGTGCGAGCTGCTGCGGCGGATCGCAGCCGCGGTGCCGTCTGCACGACGCGGACTGCGTCGGTTGTCAGCGGGCGCGCAGACTACGTGTGGCGAGTGCCTGTGTGATGCGTGCACGCGCCTGCGTTTCGAGGATGGCGGGCCACGACCGCAGCCGCCCGTACTTGACCTCATAGCCACCGACGCTCTTCTTGAAACGTAGCAGCCCCTCGTTGCCGGGGGGCACACCGCCCAGGTTGAGGTGTTCGACCCGCGCGTCCTCGCAGCACGCCTGCAGCACCGAGAAGAGGATCGCCGTGGTGCCGTTGAGCGCCGAGCGCTCTGGGTCCGAGGCGTTCATCCAGTAGAAGACGTGGTGCGGGCTGTACACGAAGACCGAGTACGCGAGCAACTTGCCCTGGTGGCTGGCCACGAGGAAGCGCAGGTTCGGGTCGGTGTGCGAGACCTCGGCCATCGCATCGAAGAGCGTCGCAGGGTACGGCGAGGCGATCTGGTGCTTGTGCACGAGCGACGCGTACAGGCGCTTGCACGCTGCGAGCTGTTCTGGACCCTGGAGCGCTGCGACCTGGACGCCTTCCTTGTGCGCTTTCTTGAGCGCGTTGTGGGTCTTGGTGAAGACTCGCGAGAGGCTGTCCTCGAAGGTGCACCGCGTATTTACGACCCACGTCGAGTAGTGGTTGGCGTCGTAGTGGCCAAGCAGCACGCGCTCGGGCAGGTCGTGATGGAACAGCTGCAGTTCGGTGCGCACACGCACGAAGCGGTGCCAGGCGAGGTAATCCATGAGCTGCGGTCGGTCGTCATCGGCGTAGAGGAAGCCGGAGTAGCCGCCGTACGGGGTGGACATGCGCAGCCGGCCTTCGCGCTGAGTGGAGAAGAAGGGCAGGTACGCGAGCGCTGTGCCATGCGCACCCGGGACGACGCCAAAGCGCAACGCCAGCTCCGGTCGCGCGCGAGCGACGGCCTGCAGCCAAGCCATACTGTGGAACGGCGTCGCGTTTCGACACGCACGGAAGACCGCCTCATAGCGAACGCGATCGAGGCTTTCGAGCGACAGCGTTTTGAGACTCATGTTCGGGTGCTGTGCCGGCAGGGTGAGGGCGGTTGCGCGCCGTGGACGATGGTTAGTCGCAGCGCGAGTGTAGCGCGAGCCGTGCGCTCGTCGACACCTTGCAGGCGTGCTGGGCCGCGCTGCGCGCGCGCCCTCGCGGAGCGGCTCAGCGACGCGCAAGCACGAGGACGTTGCCATCCGAGGGGATGTCGAACGGACCAGCGATGGTGCGGAAGGCGCTGGATCTGAGCAGAAGGCGACTGGCCTTCACCCACGGTGGCCAGCGCCCGCCCCTGCGTCGCTGGGCTGCATCGGCGGCCAGCACGATCACGTAGTCCGCGGCCTGCGTGAGCTGGCTCACCCAGAGATCTGGGGTCATCGCCTGATCCCCGTGTATGCGACGGTCCCAGACCCAGTTGTCGAGCACCATCGGATCCACCACCAGGGCGGAGCCGGCGCGTGGCTTGGGCGGGTAGGTGGGCGTCGCGATGCGGATGCCGGCGTCAAAGATGAGCGAGTCGACCAACGAGGCGTCGTGGAGTTTGCCCCACTGCACGAGGCCGACGGTCACTCGAGGCCGGTGCGAGCGGGCGGCATCCTGACGGATGGACTCGATCGCGGCTGTGAGCGGTTGCTTGTCCAGGGCTACGACCTCGTGTGCCGCGGCGAGCGACGAGAAGAAACGGAAAGCCCCGAGCGCCGTTGCCGCCGCTAGCGCCAGTGCGAAGTCGCGCCGTTGCAGGATCGCCGCTGCGCCCGCGCGCAACGGGAAGAGCAAAGTGAGATAGAGCCCGAAGATCGCGAGCGCGCCGTAGGGGCCGAAGCTCGTGCCGAGCCAGGTCAGGATGAGCAAGGGACAGATCGCGAGCCATACGTGGCTCCAGTTCATCTGTCGGAACAGACCGCGCTCTGCGCCGCGCAGCTGGGCGATGAAGCTCCAAAACAACACGCACAGCACAGGCAGGTTGTGGCGCAGGACTTCTCCAGCGACGCGCAACCACGCCACGGCCGTTGCCGTCAGGCTCGTGCGCCCGAGAATGCCTGCAGACTTGAACTGAGTGGTGTAGGCCTGCAGCATGCCCAGGCGCGGAAAGAGCCAGAAGCCGCTGAATGCGAGCATAGCGAGCACCGCGAGTGTTCCCCCGATCAGCGAGGCGCGAAGCTCGGAGCGTGATCGGGTCCACAGGCTCGCGACCACGAACGGCAGCATCGCGGGCAGCACGATGCCGAGCGTGTAGACCCGCGCCAGGACGAGACAACCGAGGAAGAGCCCGACGATGATCGACACGCCGTGCTTCCGGAAAGAATCGCTGAGCAGCACCCAGCACAGCGCGCTCGTCCCGATCATGAACGCGTGCAGGTTTGGATCGAGACTGGTGATGCCGAACAGCACCGTGGGCAGGTAGGGGTTGGCGACGAGGAAGCTCGCTGTGACCAGCGCAGCCACGCGCCACACGCGCGTGCGCTCCCATAAGAGCAGGTACACGGACACCGCCATCAAGCTGAACCACAGGCCGTTGAGGATGACGGCCAAGCACGGTCGCAAGGGCAAGACGGCTCGAAGCAGCCACGCGCTCAAGTTGTGCAAGACGTAGACGTCAGTGCCGTGGTCGGACGATTGCAGCGGGGTCGGTGCGTCGAGCACGTGGCGAAGGTCGAAGTCATCGCGACCTTGCAGCAGGATGCCCACGCTCATCAGGAAGTACGAGGTGTCCGTCGACACCATGTTCTTGCTGTAGTACCGCTCGCTCGCCTGGTACGTCGTGACCAAGATCGACGCGCAGAACACCACGACGAGCACAAGCCCGAGCCACTTGCCCTTGTCGTCCGTCGTGGGGGCTGCGACGTCGCGGTTCACTGGATCCAGCGTGGACGATCTCTGAGCAACGAGAGGTAGCCGACGAAGGTCTTGGCGAGCTTCATCTTGCTCTTGCCCACGCGCGCGCTCGAGTCGAGCTTCATTGCGACTTCGGAGATGGACAGGCCGAGGGTCACGCACTTGATCAAGAGCTCGACCATGGACTCGAAGCCCGCGCGCTCGATGATCCGCGTGCCGTAGCGCTGCTGCAAGGCGAGGATCGCGCTGGCGCGGTGCGCGCGCAGGAACGAGCTGGTGGTGTTGATGCCGTGCAGGCCCATCAGCGTGCGCACGAAGGCGGAGCCGCCGTGGCTCAAGAGCACGCGTGCGTTGTTGGTGTCGGAGAAGCCGCCCCCATAGGCGTGCGGTGAGGCGAGCACGATGTCGAGGTTCTCGCGCTTGAGGCGGTCGATCATCGTGCACAGCACGTCGATGCGCGAGGTGTTGTCGCCTTCGGTGGTGACGACGATGTCGTCTTTCGCGAGCAGCGTGGCGATGTGCTCGAACCCGGTGGCGAAGGCGGCGCCCGGCCCCTGGTTGGGCAAAAGGCGCAGCACGGTCACGGACAAGTCCCCGCGATGCCGCTCGGCGGCGGCGACGGTGTCATCAGTGCTGCCGTCGTCGACGAGGATGCCGGCGAAGCGGTCGGGGGCGAGCCGCGCGGCCAGCGTGCGCCAGTCCGCAAGCAGGCGCGGCATGTTCCCCTCTTCGTTGAAGACGGGGGCGATGACGTAGACGGTCGCCATGCCCTACTTCGACGACCGTTCGCTTTGGGTAACGGAGTTGAGCGTCTTGCGGATCGCTTCTTCCATCGAGTGCTTGGGCCGATAGCCGAGGATCCTCTCGGCCTTTCGCAGGTCGGGGATGCGACGCAGGATGTCTTTGTAGTTGCCGAACACTTCCTGCAGCGGGATGAAGCTCAGCTTCAGCTCTTTGCCGGTGGCGGCTACGCGGTGAATCAAGCGCGCGGCGTCGATCACGCTCATCTCTTCTTGGCTGCCAAGATTGATGATCTCGCCGACGGCCGCTTCGGTTTCCATTGCGGCGAGCGTGCCATCGACCAGGTCATCCACGTAGGTCATGGAGCGGGTTTGGGTTCCGTCGCCGTGGATCGGGACCTCGCGGTCCTCGAGGATGGCTCGGATGAAGATGGGGATGTGACCGCCGCTCCAGGCGAAGCTGGAGCGCGGGCTGAAGCCGCCAAAATAGCGCAGCACCACCACGCGCAGGCCGCAGTCGGCGTGATAGCCGAAGGCCAGTTGCTCGCCGTAGAGTTTGGCCACGGCGTAGCTCCAGCGCTTCACCATGCTCGGGCCGAGCAGCAGGTCACCGTCTTCGGCGAAGGGCAGGTCGGGCGACATGCCGTAGACGTCGGAGGTAGACGCGTAGACGACTTTCTTGCCCCACATGCGGGCGGCCTCGAACACGTTCTCGGTGCCCTTGGCGTTCACCTTGAGCGTTGCCATGCTCGAGTCTTTTTCGGCGATCTTCTTCACCGCGGCCAGATGCACGATGGTGTCGGCATCCTTGGCCAGGATCTTCAGCGTGTCGAAATCGAGGATGTCGACCGGGTAGAAGGTGAACTTCGGGTTTGCGAGGTTGTGTGCGATGTTCGAGGTCTTGCCGAACGACAGGTTGTCGATGCCGGTGACCGTGTACTCGCGCGCGAGCAGGCGATCGAGCAGGTGGGAGCCGATCATGCCTGCAACGCCGGTGATGAGAACGTTCTTCATGGTTCTACCGTGCGGACGGAGGACGAGCCCTCCAGTTTTCGGTCGGAATCCTACACTGGATCCCTGCCGTAGTGTCACCAATCCAGCGCTCTTCTCGGGTTTAACCGTCGTGGCTCGAACCCGCGGCCGGCCTTGCGGCATTCTCGATCGCGAGCCGTCGCACCAGCATGGTGATCTGCCGGTCGAGCCTGCGGAAGCGCGTGTACACGTAGAAGAAGCCGCTGAACATCACGAGCACGCTCGAGTACAGCAGCAGATCGGCGCCTCGGCCGATGCCGAGCTTGTGGGCCGCGATGGCGGCCGAGCTGGGCCACACCAGCAGCACGGCGCCGCCGCCCCACACCAGCAGCCAGAACGTGACGATGCGCTTGCGCACCTGGCCGCGCACGCCCGCCGAGACGGTGAGCACGGCCAGCACGGCGAGCACGCTCAGGCCAAGCCATTGAAAGAGGCTCATCGAAACACCCGACCGATCAGGTAGTCGAACGCCACGCGTAGCGCGGCGCTGCTCTTTTGGCCCTTGGCGAGCGAGTAAGCGGTGTAGCGGATGTGCACGGGTACCTCGCGGTAGGACAGACCGCAGCTGGCGATCTGATCGACGATCTCGCTGGCGTGGGCCATGCGGTCGAGTTGCAGGTCGATGCCGAGCGCTGCGCGGCGCGAGAGCGCGCGCAGGCCGTTGTGAGCGTCGGTGAGCTTGATGCGCGAGGTGATGCGCGTGAAGAGCACCGCACCAAAGAGCACCGCGCGCCGCAACTTGGGCATCTTTGCGCGCACGCCGAGGAAGCGTGAGCCGAGACAGATTTCGACCTCGCCGTGCATGATCGGGCCGAGCATCGCGGGTAGGTCAGCCACGTCGTGCTGCCCGTCGGCGTCGAAGGTGGCCAGGTAGTCGGCGCCCGCGCGCAGGGCGTAGCTGAGCCCGGTCTGCAGAGCCGCGCCCTGGCCGCGGTTGATGAGGTGCGTCAGCACAACTGCGCCGGCGGCCCGCGCCTGGTCGGCGGTGTCGTCGCGCGAGCCGTCGTCGACCACGACCACGTTCGGGAACGCGGCCTCGCGCAACTCGCGCACCACTTGCCCGATCGCCCTGGCCTCGTTGAAGGCCGCGATCACGATGAAGGTCCGCGCCCGGTCGGCCGCCGACAGCTCGTACGTGCTGGGTTTGGTGCTTGGTGTCGCCCCGCTCATCGTTTACCTGCGCCGCGAGTGTAGCGCGGACCCCGCGCTCGTCTATACTTCGCGGGCCTTGGGCCCCGCGCCCCCGTAAAAGGACCGGACTTTGAAGAATTTCGCGCTCATCGGTGCCGCCGGCTACATCGCCCCGCGCCACGTCCAGGCCATCCACGACACCGGGAACCAGCTGGTGGCTGCGATGGACCCCCACGACTCGGTCGGCGGCCTCGACAAGCACTTCCCCGATGCCCGCTTCTTCACCGAGATCGAGCGCTTCGACCGCTACCTCGAGCGCCTGCGTCGCGAGCACCGGCCCGAGCAGGTCGACTACGTCTCGGTGTGCTCGCCCAACTACCTGCACGACGCCCACTGCCGGCTGGGCCTGCGCGTGCATGCCGACGTGATCTGCGAAAAACCGCTGACCGTCTCGCCCTGGAACATTGATGCCCTCGCCGAACTCGAGCAAGAGTTCGGTCACCGCGTCTACACGGTGTTGCAGCTGCGCTTGCTGCCGGTACTGCGCGAGCTGAAGCAGAAACTCGAGAGCGACCCGACCCGCAAGCGCGCGCAGCTGTGCCTGTCATACGTCACGCGGCGTGGCCACTGGTATCAGACCTCGTGGAAGGGCGACCCGGCGAAGTCCGGTGGCGTCGCCATGAACATCGGCATCCACTTCTTCGATCTCCTGCTGTGGCTGTTCGGCAAGCCGCGCAAGAGTGAGGTGCACATCCGCGAGGTCGACAAGATGGCCGGCTTCCTCGAGCTGGACTGGGCCGATGTGACCTGGTTTCTCTCGGTGGATCGCGCCGACCTGCCCGATGGCTACTTCGAGGCGGGCAAGCCCGCGTATCGTTCGCTGACCATGAACGCCGAGCAGATCGAATTCTCGGAGGGCTTCACCGAGCTGCACACCACGGTCTACCGGGACATCCTGGCG
>DASVHQ010000131.1:0-7451 GCA_036382515.1 Polyangiales bacterium
GGCAAGACGATCGTCGCGATGCTCGCGGTGCACGCGCTGCAAACGCAAACACTGATCATCACGACGGGTCGCGAGGCGTGCTCGCAATGGCGTCGCGAGCTGCTGCACTAGACCAACCTGGGTGAAGACGCGGTGCGCTGCTACGAGAGCAGGGCGCCGCGCGTGAGCCCGGTCACCATCACGACGTACAGCATGCTCGCCTCCAAGGGTGGTACAGGCGCGACCGGGCATGTGCATTTCGACAGGCTCGCTCGCGAGCCCTTTGGCCTGGTGGTGTACGACGAGGTCCATCTGTTGCCTGCGCCGGTGTTTCGACTCACGGCTGAGCTGCAAGCGCGCCGCCGACTCGGCCTCACGGCGACCTTGGTGCGCGAAGACAAGCGAGAGGGCGATGTGTTCGCGCTGATTGGGCCCAAGCGCTACGACGTGCCTTGGCGGCAGCTCGAGGCGTCTGGCCATATCGCGGCGGCGAACTGCTACGAGCTGCGTGTAGAGTTGCCCGACGCGCTGCGGGCGAGCTACGCCAACGCCGACGCGCGCGAGCAGCCCCGCCTCGCCGCGGAAAACCCACTCAAGCTGCGCGCGCTGCAACAGCTTGCCGAGCGCCATGCTGGCGATCGCTTGCTCGTGCTTGGCACCTATCTCGATTCGCTGAAGACCGCTGGCAAACTGCTCGGCGCGCCGGTCATCAGCGGCGAGACACCGCACGCCGAGCGTGAACGTCACTACGCGGCGTTCCGAAGCGGCCAGCAGCGCAGACTCTTGCTCTCGCGCGTGGGCAACTTCGCGATCGATTTGCCCGAGGCCAACGTGCTCGTGCAGCTCAGCGGCACGATGGGCTCGCGGCAAGAAGAAGCGCAGCGGCTGGGTCGCGTGTTGCGGCCCAAGCCTGGCGGCGCAGTGTTTTACTCGCTGGTCACGCGCGATACGGTAGACCAACAACACGCGCTGCACCGCCAGCTCTTTCTGACCGAGCAAGGCTATCGCTACTACATCGAGGATTGGGCTCCGAGCGCAGATGCAACCGAGGAAGCGAGCGATGTCCCACGACTTCACTGACGAGCGTTCAGTTCGCGCGCTGCCGCTCGATCAGCTGAGCCCGTTCGACCGCGACGTGGTGAGCAAGCGGCTTGGTCTGTCGGGAACAGATGCCAAACAGCTTGCTCAGCGGCTTGCCGATCGTACGTTTTTGCGCGCGCTGCTTTTGCCGCTGCCGGCGCTGTGTCTGGTGGCGCTGGAGACGCTGATCGAAGGCGGAGGAATGCTGCGCGACGCCTCGCTGCGTGCACTCGTCGCTAAGCGAACGGGCTGCAACAGGCCGCAGGTGGACGCCGCGATGTCGCGGTTGTTCGACAGCGGGCTGGTGCTTGGTTTGAGCCGTGTACCAGGGGCACCGGTCGGGCAAGTGGGCGTGCTCGCGCCTGTCGCGCGGCCGCTCTACGAGCTGCTGGCCGGGGTGAGCCTGCCCCATGATCCGCCGCCCAACGAGCCCCCTACGCGCGAGGCGCGACGCCGGCATCGCGACTTGCTCGCGCTCGTGGCGTCGGCGGCGCATCGAAAGCCTCGGCTCACGCGGGCCGGTGTCCCCGACCGCAGCTCGCTCAAGCGCGTTTCCAAGGGGCTCGGCGTGGAGCTCGAAGAAGTCGAACGCGCGCTGCTGCTAGCGCTGCGACTCGGTTGGATGGTCCGCAGTTACGACGGCCTCGCGCCCAGTGCGCCCGCGTTGGTGAGGGCCGCGCAGGGGGATGTCTCCGGATCTAGCGACGACGCGTTGCGCTGCGCGAGCCTGATCGAGAAAGATCGCTGGACTAGCGTAGAAGCGCTGACACGCGCGCTATGGCGCGCGGATCAGCACGGCTCCGCGTTCTACATGGAGGTGGTTCCCGCGCCCCAAGTCGAGACGATTGCAGGGCAGCTCGCCGAGGTACCCGGAGTGCAGCTGACGCAGCACGCCGGGGCGCAATGGGTGCGACGGGTGGCGTTGGCGGGTGCGGGTGGCGACGGCCACGTGACCCCGAGCTTCGAGGTGTTGCTGGGCCCCGAAGCAGAGCTTGCCACTGTGGTGCGCGTCGGCCTGGGCTGCGAGCTCTTGCGCGTAGACCACGTGCTTAGCTTGCGGCTGACACCGCAGTCGGTCGCGGTAGGCCTCGCATGCGGCCTCGATCCCAGTGAGCTACGCAGTGCGCTCGCCGACGTGGGTCCGCACGGGCTACCCGACAACGTCGCGTTCATGCTGGACGATTGGATCAAGACCAGCCGCCTGGCGCAGCTGCGACGCGGCACGTTTCTGTTCACCGACGACGCGACTGCAGACCGCATCGCAGCGGGGTTGGGCGATGATGTACTGAGTCGGCCCGCGCCCGGTGTGATCGAGCTTCATGCATCGATCGCGGCCTCGGTGCTGGAGAAGACGCTCTCCAAAGCAGGGGTCGCGCTCCGTGCCTCCGGCAGCCTCGATGATCTCGACAGTCCGAGCCGCCTGGACCGGCATGCGGTAGCGCGACTTGCACGCGACGCTCGATCAGAGCGGCCGCTCTTGCCGTTGTCTGAACCCGACGCGGAGCTGCGCGCCGCGGTGGTGCGTGCGCGACAGAGCGGCGACTACGGCGTCAAAGGCGCAGCGCCTGGCGAGAGTGGCCACGGTGGCAATCAGGCACTGCGCGAGATCGAAGACATGGCGCGCACTCAGGGTGCACCAGCAGAACTGTTCGAGCTGCTCGCCCTGTTGCGTAAATGGCAAAAGGCCATGCCCAGTGAACTGAGCGGATGGATCAAGCGCATGCCGAAGTCCAAGCAGGAGCAAGCCCAGAGCGCGCTGGAGCTGCCAATGAACATCCTGCCGTGGCTCTTGCTCAACGAAAAGTGGCGCTCGCGTTCGCTCAAGATGGCGTCCGATGTGGAGGGCCTCAATCGGCAGGCTCAGGCGATCTCCCAGGGGGGGCGCTTGCGACCGGAGGGTGATCGCGCGATCGCGCTGCTACAGAAACCACAAATCGTGAAAGCGATCGAGCGAGCGATCGTCACGCTCGCCGAGCTTGCCGACGGCGACGTAGACGTAGCCGGCCGCGCGGACGACGGCACGGGCGAGTTCTGCGAGCAGTGCGGCCGCAACCATCGCGCCGACGAGATGCTGGACGGCGAGTTCGACGAGCTGGACGATGACGACGAGCTCGCGGTCCATGCAGCAGCATTGGGGCGCCAGCCGTTGCCTGGCACGATGTCGCCGATCTCGTCAGAAGCCGCGCGCACGTTGATTAGCAACGCCGCCAAGGCCGAGCGACCGGTGCATATCGAGGTGAGCGATCGTGGTCACAGACGCGTGTACTCGGTGCTTCCCGAGGCACTGCGTCGCCGAGGCCGCGAGGAGGTCTTGCTCGCGACCGATCTCAAGTCGCTCTATTCACGCGTCTTCAGACTCGAAGACATCGCCGCCGCGCGCATCGACGCGGAGTGAGCGCTGCGCGCCCAGCTCGCGTGCTGTGCCTGTGATCGGCTCTGCCCCCACGCGACACCGCGAAGCAATTTCCCCCTGGCTGTGTCAAGGGCGGTAGTCGGGATAGTGCGACCAGGCAAGGCTGGTCGAGGAAGACTGGAGGATGCGATGAATCCATGAAACTTCGTCTGCTGCCCAGCGGGCGCGAAACCCGCCCGGCGAAGGGCGAGCCCACCCACGCCGGAAGCCAGCCTTGCGACGGTGGAGGCAACGAGACCGGCGATGCGTAGGCAGGCGAGCAGGTGGGCCGTGAGCGCCACGGCTACATGCTCCCAAGCCAGACACGAGGGTGGTCGTGCGGTTATAGTGCCTGGCCAGGCCGAAGCCGCCGCGCAACTCGCAGCAAACCGCCCGTCTATCGATCAGCCTCGCCGCCGCCGGGGGTAGCTGCGCAGGCGGGTGACGCGGGGTGGGGCGGTTGGCAGACTGGGCACATGCTTAATGCTGGCTACCGCCAGCCCTCGCCGCCGCAGCCTTTGATGTGGATGGCTTCCTTGCCGCAGCCCTCGATACGCTGTTTGTTCGGATAGATCTCGTGATGCGCGAGGCCAGTCAACGGGCAATCGAAATCTCGTGCGGCCATGGTCATGGCTGGATGCGGTCCCGATGCACAGGCCAGGATCGACAGCAAACCAGCAGCGCCTAGAGCACCGAACATATTGAAAGCGCCGCGACTTCGCGGTTTTGCGGAGCCCTGTACGCCCGCGGACCTCCTCAACGTAGTGTTCAACTACGCCTCGCCGATCCGCGTGCCCACAGAACCCCGCCAAACGCGCGAATTCATCGACGTTTCAATATGATCGGTGCTCTAGCCCGGGTTGACGTGTACGTCCGCTGGACGTACACTCAGGATATGACCCGCGCAGTTGCCAGAGTCGAGAAATCCCGTGAGCGTGGCGAACGGCTTGGCTTTCGTGTCGATGCCAAGACCAAGAGCTTGGTCGAGCGCGCGGTGCGGCTGGAGCGGCGCACCCTCACCGACTTTTGCTTGATGGCATTGACCGAGGCGGCACGCCGCACGCTCGAACGCCACGAGTCGCTGGTGCTGTCGGAGGCCGATCGCTCGGCCTTCTTCGATGCGCTGGTGCGTCCGCGAGCTCCGAACGCTCGACTCAAGCGCGCGGCTCGCGCCGAACGCCAGCGTATCGAGCGCTAGCATGGCCGAGCAGGAACGCGCCGCTGGGCTGCGCGTCGAACCGCTCGATGGTCGACGCCACGATCGTAGCCAGTGGAGCTGCGGGGTAGAGAGCCTCGACGTCTACCTGCGAACCCAGGCGACGCAGGACATTCGCAGAAAAGCGAACGCGGTCTTCGTGCTCGTGGCGAGCGCGCAGCCGCGCGAGATCCTGGGCTACTTCACGCTGTGTGCGTTTGGGTTGGCGCCCGGCTTCATTCCAGAGAGCGCGCGTAAGCATCTGCCGCGCTACCCGCTCGTCAGCGCCACCCTGATCGGTCGGCTCGCAGTCAGCACGGTTCACCAAGGACGAGGTCTGGGCGGCGCACTGCTGGTGCGCGCTCTTCGCATGGCGTACGAGAACGCGGATGTTGTCGGATCGTGCATGGTGGTCGTGGGCGCGATCGACGACGAAGCCGCATCGTTCTACCGCGCGCATGGCTTCGTGCAGCTGCCGGAGTCCACGCGCCTGGTGCTCCCGATGCACACCGTCAGCGGCTTGTTCTAGCGTGCACGGGAGAAGCGTGACCCGCTCAGATCCCCAGGATCTTCGCGAGTCTCGCCACGTTCTAGGCGCCTGCTTCAACGAGGCGCCAGGCCGCGTGTCTGCATGAATGCTCGCGGCGTCTGCCCGATCGCGCGCTTGAAGTCGCGGCCGAAGTGCGCTTGGTCCGCGTGGCCGAGAGACACGGCCAGTGCCGCGAGCGTGGGCGGGCCCTTCGCCGCAAGCTGCTCGGCGGCCTCCAGCAATCGATAGCGGCGGATGACCCACTTGGGACCGACTCCAACATACGTCTGAAAGCAGCGTTGTAGCGCGCGCACGTCGAGGCCACTCGCCGCGGCTGCGTCTTCGACGCGAACGATGGAGCGATCGAAGGCGATGCGCTGCATCAGATCGCGCACGCGCTCGCGCGCGGCGCTGGGTGGCGGGAGAAGAGCGACCAGGAACGCTTCGCTGATCGCGAGCTCGTCGTCGCCGTCATCGGCTTCGTACACGGCCGACACCTGGCCATGTTGCGAAACCGGACGGACGTAGTTCCCCGGCGTCACGCTGCCTGCGACGCAACGTGCGCGCAGCCGTGCCTCTGCTGCTGCTCGCGCTCTCACCCGCCTGTAGCAAAGCAACGCGCTGTCCGCACCGCCTTTGCAGAGCTCCGGGCTCGTGGTATCCCGGCGGCCTCGTCGCCAGGAGCCCGTTTCGTGCATCGCCCAGCTCTACTCTCGTCATCGTCGCGCTCGTTCATCGACGCGGCGGGTATGGTCGCCGCGCTGCTGCTGCTCGCTTGCGGCGGCCCACGCCCAACAGCGTCCACAAGTGCAGCCGGTAGCGGCGCAGCAGGTGCTGCTGGCAGCAACAGTGGCGCGGGCGGCGGCAGCGCGGCAAGTGCCGGCGTCAATGGTGGAGCAGGCACCAGCGGTGCAGGGAGTGCCGGCGTCAATGGTGGAGCCGGCGTCAGCAGTGCAGGAAGCACCGGCGGCGGCGCAGGCGACGCGTGCGGGCCGAGCCTGCTGTGCCGATCCGATCTGACCTGTGTCGAGTCCCGCTGCACAGCGGGCGGCGCCAAGGGCGCGCCCTGCCTGCCCGGAGACGTGTGTAACGACGGACTCGGATGTGTCTTGGCCAAGTGCGTCGAAGCCGTCAGCGTGCGCTTCTGCCACTGCATCTATGCCAACGGCGGTGCGAACACGCTTTCGATCAGCCTCGAGTTGGGGACTTACACGCTCGGGCCGGTGGACACTGGCAGCTGCAGTCCCTGTCAGGCCATCCCGTCGGGCACGACACCCATCCGGGCGTTCATCCAGACCCCTGCTGGAACCACGCTCTTCGACGGCAACTTCACGCCCGATCCCGCGAACCCGATCGTAGCTTTCGTGACGGACGTGAGCGGCACACATGTGATCGCTGCCCGGTGTGACTCCGTCGGCAACATCTGCGGTCCGTAGCTCGCCACTTCGCTCGCCGCTCGCATGGCAGGTGCACGGGACGGCGCGAGCCGCGCCGTTTCGCCAGTAGCTCAGCATGCTGCAGAGCGTCGGCAGCGCAAGGCTCCGGCATCCGCCAAGCCAGCGACACCGGTTCCGTTGCGTTGTGACGAGCGAAGGCTAAGACTCGGCCTTGGCGACCAGTGTGGCGTGCCTATGCGGCCAACTGGTAGAAGGCCTCGGCGGCTGAAACCGGAAGCTCGCCTGCTGCGGACGCAACTTGGCCTTTGCGGAGCATGTGAACCAGCTCGATGCCGCCAAGGACGACCCTCGCGGTCCAGAACGATTTGAAGCCCAGCATGGTCCGGATGCGTCGCTTGATGCCGCGATGGTCCTGCTCGACGATGTTGCTCCGGTACTTGCACTGCCGAATCTCGATGGCGGGCCCGTCGTGCCTGTCGTTGTAGTCCTCGATGCCTGCCTTGTTGGCGCCGCTCTTGTCGATGTTGATGAGCGATGGTGCGCCGTTCTGGGCGATGGCTTTCTCGAGGAAACGCCTGGCCGCATCACGGTCACGGCGTGCGGTGAGCAGGAAGTCGACGGTGTCTCCGGCCTTGTCGACGGCGCGGTACAGGTAGCGGTCTTGACCGTTCACTTTGACGTAGGTCTCGTCCAGCCTCCAGCGGCCGCCCACCGGGGCTTGGCGCTTCTTGAAAGCGGCCAGCAGCAGCGGCGCGAAGCGAATGACCCAGCGGAAGATCGGCGTGTGGTCCACAAACACGCCGCGCTCCTCGAGCATCTCTTCGAGGTCCCGGTAGCTCAGGCCGTATCGCAGGTACCAACGCACGCATTGCAGGATGA
>DASVHQ010000132.1:0-3112 GCA_036382515.1 Polyangiales bacterium
GCCGTCCCGTCAACGACGGCCTGGATGTGCCGGCGGAGATCGCACGGCGCGACAAGCGCCTGGCCGCCATAGCGCAAGCCAAGACCAAGATCGAGGAGCGAGCGCGCGAGCGTCACGCCCTCGAGCAGCAGGAGTTCGAAGAGTCACGCATCATGCCCACCTCGCGCGGGGGCTTCGAGCAAAGCTACAACGCCCAGGCCGGAGTCGATACCGAGACGATGCGGGTGGTGATCCCCAACGTCTCGCAGGCGCCCAACGACAAGCGCGAAATCTTGGTCGTACTGGATAGGGTTCAGGCCCTTCCAGAGGTGCTCGGACGGGTTTCGACGCTGCTGGGTGACACGGGTTACTTCAGTGCGGCCAACGTGAATGCCTGCGAGGCGCAGGGCATCGTGCCCATGCTGTCGATGAAGCGCGAATCGCACCACATTCCGGTGCTCGAGCGCTTCGCGCCGGACGCGCGGGCGCCCGACACCGACGATCCGGTGGCCAAGATGGCCCACCGGTTGGGGACGAAAAAGGGTCGAGCCCTGTATGGACTTCGCAAGCAGACGGTGGAGCCGGTGTTCGGGATCATCAAGCGCGTGATGAGCTGGAGCCAGATGAGCATGCGCGGGCTGGACAAGGCGCGCGGCGAGTGGTCCCTCGTGACGATGGCCTGGAACATCAAGCGGCTTCACGTGCTGCGGGCGGCGTAAAGAGGCAGGCAAATGCCCACCACGATCCCGAAACCTTTGCCCTGCGGCGGCTACTGGACGCCTCGCAGGGCGCTCAGGTGTCTGGCAAAGGCCGACTTCGTCCCTCGCCGCCTCAAACGACGCTGCGCCGCCGGCGGAATAAACCCCCGCGGTTCAAGCCCGACGGGCTCCTAGTCTAGGGTAAGTCCTGCTCGTCGTAGCCGGGTTCAGAATCAAGCATCGCTTCCCTCGAACCCGCTTCCCTCTCCCGGCCGCATGCCCCACCGTTTGCCAACTGAACCGCCTGCACCGTCCAACGTGGCGAGTCTGCCCGGTCACGACTTTCCCTATGAGCTGGTGCTCAACAACACCATCGTCGGCGTGAGCTACATGCGCGAACGGACCTTTGTGTGGGCCAACGCGCGCATGAACGAAATTTTCGGCTACGTCGACGGCGAGCTCACCGGCCGCCCGGTGCGCATGCTCTACAGCACCGAGGAAGACTACGCCGAGGTCGGTCGTCGCTACGCTCGCTTCGCTCGTGACAACAGCTACACACACGAGCGGTCGATGGTGAAGAAGAACGGCGAGACGCTGTGGTGCCTGATCTCGGGTCGCATGATCGACCCGGCCGACCCGAAGTCACCCTCGGTCTGGGTAGTGCAAGACATCAGCGCGCGCAAGCAGGCCGAGAACCAGCTCAAACGCGCCAACCAGCGGCTCGAACACGCGGTTGAATCGCGTACCCAGAATCTGCGTCGAAGCAACGATGCGCTGCGCCTCGAAATGGTGCGTCGCCGCACGATGCAGGCGGCATCCGTCGAGAGCCGCGAAAAGTACCGCGCGCTGTTCCGGCACCTGCCGCTTGGCATTCTGGTGACCAGTGCCGACGGCGAGATCGTCGAGATCAACCGGGCGATGCAGCGTTTCGTCGGTGCGACCGCACACGCCATGCTGGCGACGACGCTTGCGGATGCGCAGCGCGTGGTGCTCGGTGCTGACCGCACATGTTCGCTGCGCAGCTTCATCCACGACAGGACACCTCCCGATGGCAAGCGCGTCGAGCGCAACCACATGATCTGGCGTGGTCGCAGCGGCAAGATGACGCAGTTTGAGATGGTCGCCTCACGCCTGTCGAGCCACGGCCTCGGCGCGGTATTCACCTTCGAAGACGTGACCGAACAACACCGCGCGCGTGAACGCGAGCACGAGCAGCAGGTGGTGTTGGCTCACGCGATGCGGTTGTCGCTGATGGGTCAGTTCGCGTCCGCGCTGGCGCACGAACTGGGGCAGCCGCTAAACGCCTGCGAGAGCTACCTCGCGGGCATCCGTCTGCGGCTGGGCAACGAACTGGCCGATCGGCCGGACGTGCAAAGCGCGCTCGCGCAGATCTCGCTGCACCTCGAGCAGGCCGACCAGATCGTGCGCAACGTGCGGCGCTTTGTCGCCCGCCATGAACCGGAGTTCGAGGCTGTGGACGCAGGTGACCTGGTGATACAGACGCTGGATCTTCTGCGCGTGCAACTCAACGCTTCCGGCTGCAGCGTCGCCGTGGAGGCGCCGGACGACCTGCCGATGGTGCAGGCGCACCGCGTCGAGATCCAGCAGGTGCTAGTCAACCTGCTGCTCAACGCCCTCGACGCGATGGCGGCCGAGCCACCGGCACGCCGCCATGTCGCCGTGCGCCTGCAGCGCGAAGGCAAGGGCATGCTGTGCATTCAGGTGTCGGACAACGGCCCCGGGGTCGCGCCCGAGCTCATGAAGCGGATATTCACGCCCTACTTCACCACGCGAAAAGACGGCCTGGGCATGGGCTTAATGATGTGCCGCACCATCGTGGAATCTCACCGCGGAGCGATTCGCTGCGTCGACACGTTCGGCGCCGGCGCCACCTTCCGCTTCACGCTGCCGGTGGTCAGGGAGGCCATGAAGGAGAGCATGAAAGAGACTGTGAGGGATTCTTCGACAACGCCATGAGCGAACTGACCTGCGTCACCGTGTTTCTTGTCGACGACGAGCCCGAGGTCGCGGCCGCGCTGGTGTGGCTGCTCGATTCTGTGAAGATTACGTCGCGCACGCTGCCGTCCGGTGCCGCCTTGCTGCAGGCGCTGGCGACGCTGAACGGGCCGGCATGCGCGGTGCTTGACCTGCGCATGCCGGAGATGAGCGGGCTGGAACTGCTGCAGCGCATGAACGAGCTCGGGCACCGCATCCCGGTGCTGTTTCTCAGCGCCCATGGCGATGTGCCGGCGGCGGTCAACGCGATGCAGCTCGGCGCCATCGACTTCTTGCAGAAGCCGTTCAACTCGCAGGCGTTTCTCAATAGCGTGAACCGTGCCATCCGGCTGGCGCGCGAGGCCTGGGAACAGCGCGCCCGCGAGATCGATACTCTGTCGCGGATTGCTCGGCTGTCGAAGCGAGAGAAGGATGTGCTG
>DASVHQ010000133.1:0-3760 GCA_036382515.1 Polyangiales bacterium
TTCCACTGAAGAGTCTTCGATCGGAGTGCGGTCGGCATCGAGATAGAATTGCAGCTGGAAGTCGTAGCTCACGGGGCCGTTGCGCAGGCGCGAGGCCATTTCTTCGCCTAGGTATTCGCGTGCCGCACCGGGCTTTGCACCCGGCTCGTTCTTGGCGTCTGGGGTGAGCGAGTGATGCACGGCATAGGGACCAAGCCGACTCGGCAGCGGTGTGTAGTAGTGCGTGGTGGCGAGCGACGCGACCGGTGCCATCAAGCTCGGCAACATGCCCCGGAGAATCGCGAAGGTGCGCCTGACACCCAGGGTCATGAAGGCGCGCGGCAGGAACAACGCTTGGTTCTCACCCGCGAGCACGAACGCCACGAACTCGTCGGCATTGCGAAACGGCGCCGACTTGGTCTTGATCAGCAAGAAGTCTTGAGTGCGTTCATCTTGCATGCCAGGGGTCAGCTTTTTGCCAGCGACACCGACCAGCTTGATGCCGATGCCGCGCACGTCAGGTGTGCGGTCGCCGTGAGCAACACCTTGGCCGTTCGAGTAGCGCACGTACGCGTCGTACTTGGCGGGCTGCGCGAACAACCCCTGCCGCGCGTGCTCGGGCAGGTCGGACAGGACTTCGAATTCGGCGCGTGCGCTGACGTTGGCCTTGGTGTGGAGTGCACGCTGCAGCTTGCCGCCGCGCGCGTGCTTGCGTTGCAGCGCAGCCAGCTGCTCCGCATAGCGTGCGAAGCGAGCGTCTTCGTCGGCGGGGATGACTTCTTGCCAATCGGTACCCGGTGCCGTGGGAGTCGACATGCGTAACCCCGCCCTCGCCGAGCGCCGGAGGGGAAGCCCCGTGAAAGCCCCGTCTCCCTCCGGCGCGTTCTGCACTTTCATCAGCTCGGGTTCGTCTTCTTGGTGTCCTGCTCGGACTTCGCCGGCTTCTGCTCCACGACCGGCATCTTGCCGGGCATGTCTGCGTGCTGCTTGGCGTGTTGACTGTCGTCGGAGTGCGGTTGCCGCTTCGACGGCTCGGTCTGTTTCGGTGCAATCGGTTGCTTCGGTTGCTGGATATTTTGTCCCATGGCGGTGTCCTCCGCGGGTCGCTGGTGCAGCTCGCGTGCCAGCGCACGCGCAGCGCATCGCGGCCTGCCGAAACGTGGAATTCGTGCGAACGCTGACGTTTGCGCTCGGGTTCGCGGCTGCAAAGTCGCCCCAACGTGGCGAAGTTGCTTCTTGTGCCGTAAGCCCCTTACGACCGACCTCCACGAACGACGGCGGCGGCTGTGCGAGCCTGGACGGTTGGCCGCAGCGAGCTACGGCCGCAGCTGCGCCCAGCGCTGCGGCATCAGGTCGGTCAGACGGCGAGCGGGCCAGCCGGCTTCGAGCTTCTGAATCACGTCGACGAGGTATTCGCGCGTGGAGATGCCGAGCGCGCGACAGGACTGCACGACGCTATACGCCGCCGCCAGACGGACGGCAGCGTCCGCGGAGCCCGTGAAGAGATAGTTCTTGCGGCTATGCGGAGCTCCGCATACCGCAAGAACTTTCTCTTCGTCGGCGACGCCGAGTCTGGCGACAACCTTGCGGTGCCTTACCGCTGGTCTCCACCTGCGAAGCCCTCGGCGTCAATCCGCACACCTATCTCGCCGACGTGCTCATGCGCGTACAGAGCCACACGCAGAGCCTAGTCGATGAGCTGCTACCACACAACTGGGCGGCGGTCGCGAGCTGACAACAGTCCACCGCGCAAGCACGGCGCTGGTCGGACGGTTACGGCACTCACAAGAACGCCCCAGTGCCGGTGCACGTGGGGCGCAGTTCCGCTGACGTGACGTCGCTGCTCGGTCGCGCTGGTCGAACTAGCTGAGGAGCGCCTCGCTTTGGCAGATCACGCGTGGCCGCAGGCCGCAGTCTGGCGCGGCACTGTCTTCGGCAAGCACACGAGAAAGACGCAGCCGTCATGCGGATTGTCTTCGACCCAGATTCTTCCGCGATGCATCGAGACCAGGCGATGGGCGATCGCAAGACCCAGCCCACTGCCTTTGACGCCTTGCTTTCCAATCCGTTCGAAACGGTGGAACACGCGCTCCTTGTTCGCATCCGAGATCCCTCCGCCTTGATCTGTGACCGAGGCAAGCCACGACTCAGCGTCTTCTCTGAGGCGCAGCTCGATCTTCCCGTGGGCGGGACCGTACTTGATGGCGTTTGAGATGAGATTGGCGAAGACCTCTTTGACGACCGGGCTCAGCTCGGCTGCAGCTGCCTGGGGAACCGCGAGCTCGACGGACACGTCTTTCTCTTTCAGCTGGGAATCGAAATCCCGAAGCAGGTCACTAAGCATGTTCGCAAGGTCCAGCTTCTCGATCTCCAGGTCGTCAGTAGCGGCGAGCCTGGCGAGCTTCGCCGCATTCTCGGTCATCTCGGTCAGGTTGGAGACGCTACGCTTGATGCTGTTCAGGATCTCCGCGTGTTCGGGATCGACCGCTCGTCTCGCCATCAACTCCGTCGCAACTTTGATGGCCGTCACGGGATTCAGGATGTCGTGCCGTAGAATGTCCGTGAAAATATCTTTCAGCTTGTTGGCCTCGGCGAGCTCGGTAGCGTAGCGCGCCAATTCCTGCTCCGCTCGCTTGCGCTCGGTGATGTCCATCACCATGAACGTTGCCTCGGCTCTCGGATCCTCGTGCTGCATGGCCGTCATCGTCAGGAGCACGTCGATGATGCGCCCGTCCTTCCGGCGAAACCTGGCCTCGGCGAGCTGACCGACCTTCTCTCGTGAGTCGAGATAGAATCGGTTGCCGGTCTGATAGTAGTCTTCGTCGGAAAGGTAGAACCCCCGCGTAGACATACCGAGGACCTCGTCCCTCGAGTAGCCAACGGTGTCGCAAAAACGATCGTTCGCAACGGTGATGACGCGGTCAGTCAGGACCGCGATGCCTACCGGTGCGCCAACGAAGATCCTCTCGAGCTTTTCTTCGCGCATCCGGACCGCACTTTCCAGCTGCTTGCGCGCAGTGATGTCACGGGACGCCCCAAACAGTAGGCGCTGACCGTCGATTTCGACTCCGGCGGTGCTGACCTCGACGTCGATGATTCGCCCGTCGCTGCGTCGGTGTCGAGTCTCGAATACGGCTTGCGCTTTCAACAGACCTGGAATGACCTGGCTCGTGAGCTCTTCGGCAGACCACTTTGCGTCCCACTGTGCCACGTTCAGCTTCAGCGCTTCTTCATGCGTGTAACCGAGCATGCGACAGAACTGTTCGTTGGCCTCAAGGACGTTGCCCTTGGCATCGAGGACATGAATGCCGTCGTTCGCCGCGCGCAGGAGAGTTTCGTTTCTCAGCGCCGCGCGCTCGAGCTCGCGCTCCGCAACTCTGTGTTCGGTGATGTCGCGCGAGATGCCGAAAATGCCGACGACGGTACGATCGTCGTCGTCGAACACGGGCCATTTGCTGGTGCTGACCCAGCGACGATTGCCCTGCCTGTCGAGGTAAGGGTCGATCTTGTTCAGCAGCGGCTTGCCTTCGAGGAACACGGGCCGCTCCTCTGCTTCGTAGATTTGCGCAAGCTCGCCCGGAAAAATCTCGCGATCGTGTTTTCCAAGCATGTCGCGCCAGCTCGCATAGCCGCAGAGTGACGCCATGGCCTGGCTGCAGAAGCGAATGCGGCTGTCCTTGTCCTTGAAGTAGATGAAGTCCGAGGTGTTTTCGAGGAGCGTGACGAAATCGTGGTTCAGGACGCGCAGCTTTTCGGCTGCGGCCTTCTCGGCGGTGATGTC
>DASVHQ010000134.1:0-8599 GCA_036382515.1 Polyangiales bacterium
GTGCTCGTGCTCGGCTGCTTCGGCGAGAGTGCGATCCGCAAGCTCGGCTGGCGTGTCGTGCTGGTCGGCAGCTTCTTCGCGGCGACGCTGTTCTGCGCCGCGACCGGCTACGTGATCATGAAGGGCGCGCCGCTGCCGACCTGGCTCAAGCCGATCACGACGACGACCAGCGTGCCGGGCCTGTTCTACACCGCAGGAGCCCTCGGCCTGTGCAGCCTCGCGCTCTTCGCGCTGTGCCTGCGCCGTGGTGGACCCAAGCTCATCGATTCGACGCTCGCCGTGATCGGGATCGTGTCGCTGCTCTCCTGGTGGAACCTCGGCCACTACCACTTCGATCACTACATCCACATCTGGGAGCACTATCACTACATCGTGGGCGCCAAGTACGGCCCCGAGCTGCGCTACGCACGGCTGTACCAGTGCACCGCCGTGGCCGATTTGCAGGACGGCATGCGCAGCACGGTCGAGAAGCGCAAGATGCGCCGCATCGAGGCCGACAACGAGCTCGGCACCACGGCCGAGATCTTGCGCCACCCGGAGCTGTGCACCAAGCACTTCAAAGACCCCGCACGCTGGCAGCAGTTCCGCGCCGACGTTCGGTTCTTCCGCGGCCGCTTCTCGCACGAGCGCTGGGACGAATCGCAGCAAGACCACGGCTACAACGGCACTCCGGTGTGGGCGGTGGCCGCGCGCTACCTCGGCGATCACGTCGAGATGACGTGGGATAACATCGTCCGGCTCGGCCTGATCGACTCGGGCTTTCTCGTGCTGATGTGGCTGTGCGCGCTCTGGGCCTTCGGCTGGCGCTCGACCGCGGTGGCGCTGGTCTACTGGGGCGCGAACTTCCCCGCGCGCTTCTACTGGAACGGCGGCTCGTTCCTGCGTTACGACTGGATCCTGTGGCTGGTGGTGGGCATCTGCTTCTTGCGCAAGAAGCACATGTTCCTGGGTGGCGCCGCGCTCACCTACGCCACGCTGCTGCGTGTATTCCCGGGCTTCGTGGTCGCGACTATCGTGCTCAAGGCGCTGGCTGCCATGGTGCGTGAGCGCCGAATTTTCTTGTCACGTGCACACCTGCACTTCGCCGCGGGCTGCATCGTCGCGCTCGCGCTGCTGATCCCGGCCTCACGCTGGGCCACCGCGGGCCTCGATGCCTGGCCCGAGTTCGCGCAGAACAGCAAGAAGCACCTGTCGACCGCGCTCACCAACAACATGGGCCTCAAGACGGTGATGGGTTACGACGTCGCCACGCGCGCGATCAACATGCGCAACGACAAGCTCTCGGACCCCTTCAAGCAGTGGAAGGACGCCAAGGAGCATTTCTACAAGGTCCGCGCGCCGTACTTCTACGCCATCATCTTCCTCTTCTGCATCATGTTGGCGCGCGCCGCCGACCGCGAGGGCGAAGAGTGGGCGGCGGCGTGTTTGGGCACGGGCCTGATCGCGATCGGGCCCGAGCTGACTTGTTACTATTACGGCTTCCTGCTCACCTACGGTCTGCTCTGGGAACGTCGCAAGCTGCCTGGCATCCTGGCGGCACTGCTCGCCGGCGCCACCTGCTTCATCTACGACTACTTCGCGTGGAACGACGACCACTTCGCGGCCATGAGCCTGGCCACCGTGGTCGTGGTGATTGTGGTCACCGCGCACGCCGCGTTCGGCAAGCGCGTGCCCGCCGAGCTGACCGAGCCGCTGCCGAGCCCAGCCCAACCGGAACCGCAGCTGACGGCGGCAGTCGAGCCTGTGCTCCCACCGCTCGAAACCGAGCCCATCTAGCTGCCTTGCCCGCATGACCGACGCCACCGCCGACACGAGCCGTCGCAAGCAAGCGCTGGCCTGGGCCATGTACGACTGGGGCAACTCGGCGTTCGCCACCACCGTGATGGCGGGCTTCTTCCCGATCTTCTTCAAGAAGTACTGGAGCGCCGGGGCCGACGTGGTGCACAGCACCTTCCACCTCGGCGTGGCCAACTCGGTGGCGAGCGTGCTGGTCGCCGTGCTGGCGCCGATGCTCGGCGCATTTGCCGACGAGAGCCGCATCAAGAAGCTCCTGCTCGCCGGCTTTGCCGCCCTTGGCTGCATCGGCACGGCCGCGCTGTACGGCGTGGGCAAGGGCGACTGGCAGAGCGCCACGGCGCTGTACGTGGCCGCGACGCTCGGCTTCTCGGGGAGCCTCGTGTTCTACGACGCCCTGCTCGTCAGCGTTGCAACCCCCGAAGAGAGCGACCGCGTCTCGCTGCTCGGCTACGGCCTCGGCTACCTCGGCGGCGGCCTACTCTTCGCGGTCAACGTGCTCATGACGCTGAAACCAGCGATCTTCGGTCTGGCGGACGCGAGCGCGAGCGTGCGCTGGTCGTTCGTGATGGTCGGTGCGTGGTGGGCCGTGTTCACCTGGCCGCTCTTGCGCTCGGTGCGCGAGCCCCACGCCGCAGGCTTGCAACCCGGAGCCGCACGGCGCGCGGTCGTGCAGGTCGTGCAGACGCTCCGGCGCGTGCGCGCGATGCCCGTGGTGTGGACCTTTCTCGTGGGTTACTGGCTGTACATCGACGCCGTCGACACGGTGATGCGTATGGCCGTCGACTACGGCATGGCCATCGGCTTGAAGAGCGACAGCCTGATGATCGCGTTGCTCATCACCCAGTTCGTCGGTTTCCCTGCCGCCATCGGCTACACCAAGCTCGCGGCCGTGATCGGCGCCAAGCGCGGCATCCTGCTCGGCATCGGCGTGTACGTGTGCGTGACCGTGCTGGCGTCGATGATGAGCACCGCCCTGCACTTCTACGCGCTGGCGGTCGTGATCGGCCTGGTGCAAGGCGGCGTGCAGGCGCTGAGCCGCTCGTTCTACAGCCGTCTCATTCCAACCGACGAGGCCGGCGAGTTCTTCGGCTTCTACAACATGCTCGGGAAATTCGCCGCGGTGATCGGCCCCGTGCTGATGGGCCTTGTGGGCCTTCTGACCGGCAGCCCGCGCCTGTCGATCCTGTCGATCACGGTGCTCTTCGTGGCCGGCGGCGCGGTCCTGATGCGCGTGAACGAACAGCCCGCGTCGAGCTGATCAGCGCGAGCCGGCTGCCGCCGCGTTCACGATGCGGCGCGCACGCTCCTCGCACGGCCCACCACCGAAAGACCGGCACGCCCCAGCGACAACAGCTACTCAGCGCGCCTGACCCTCGCTAAGCTGCGCCCATGCGGGTGCAGCGCAGCGGTTCGAGGAGCGCGCAACGGAGGTGCTGGCTCGGGCTGTGCCTCGCCGTGTGCAGCGTCGCGCATGCGGCACCGCCTGCGCAGCCGCCCGCCGGTACCGTGGCCGCCCACGACAGCCACCCGACGCCCTCGCAAGAGCTGTTCGAGATCGCGCTCGACGGCTGGATCTTGCTGCCGGGCCGCTACGACGTCGCGGTCTCCGCGGACGAGCTGGCCGCAGGCGCCGGCGTGGGCAATGAGCTAGCTGTGCGCGCGCTCCTGCTGCCGGGCTGGGTGGTGGGCGTACAGCTGATGACCCTGCGTCGCAACAGTCACAGCGCAAACCTCAGCGACACACGCCTGAGCCAGTTGACGCTGAGCGTTGGCCCGCGCCTGCGCGTCTTTCCGTGGCTCGAGCTGCGGGCACAGCTCGCCGGTGGCTACGACCGGTTGGCGTTCGACGACGCGGACGCTCTCACCGACGGCATCGCGCTGAGCGCGTGGGCGTCGTTGCAGCTGCGCCTGGTGGAAGGCCTGTGGGTGGAGCTCGGCGCGGGCGGATTCACCCAACCGATCGGCGGCAATGGCGTGACGCAGCTGACCGTGCCAGCCACAGGTTTCTTGAGCTTCGGCGTGTGTGCTCGGCTCTCGCAGTGAAGCGCTCGACGGGTCTCACTCGAGCGCGATGACTTCGATCTTCTTGTGGCCTCGCACTTGCGCGCGACCGTCACCATGTGTGAGGACAATCGCGCCGTCACCCGGATCCTCGTACACCGGCAGCGGCTGCCGGCAGGCCGAGAGGTGGTCGTCGACAACCCAGCCGCGCGGAGCCCGAACGATCACGTGCGCCACCGCGCTACCGCAGAGCTCGACCGCGATGCAGGACTCGGCCGGGTCGCTGCCGGCGTTGCTGTCCTGCGCGACTGCCGCGTCCGCGCGGCCGGCATCCAGCAACGCTGCTGCATCCACGGCGTGAGCGAACGGATCGCTCAGCTCGGAATACCAGCCTGGACAGCGTCCCACGATGCCGTCCGTCGCGGCGTGTGGCTCCCAGGCAATATCCGCGACCTGCGCCGGCTGCAGCACCACGCTGTGCACGGGCGCGCTGGCATGCACACGCAGCCAGGCTCGCAGCTGCTCGGGCGCTGCGGAGCACGCGGTGGACGCGGGCAGCCAGCGCAGCTGCAACGTGATCGCAGCCCCGCTGTGGTTCACGAGGAACGGCCCGAACGCGTAGCGCGGCGGCGCCGTGGTGGCAACGCAAAGGCCGGCGGCACAGGCCAGCACGATGCGCTCGCGCCACCACAGGCGCCTCGGCGCGCCGACCGACACATGCAACAAGCGCAAGGTGACCGGCAACACGCACAGCGCGAGCAGATCCGAGGGGTCGGCGACCAACCGCGACGGCAGACCGACCCTCCCCATCCACAGGTCGAACGCGCCGGCGCTGGCCGGCGAAAGCTTGCAGGCCATGAACCCCAAGACCACCAGGCCCGCCGCCCACAGCCGCAGCCAGCGCAAGCGACCGACGCACAGCTCGGCCGCCACTATCGGCGCGACGATCAGGCCTGCGAAGTCGCTCGCCTTCCCGGTCAGCCAGCCGGGCAGGACATGGGCGTGCTTCAGCAGATGATCGTTCAGTGCTAAAGTCACCAGTGCCACGACGAAGACCGGGTGACAGAGCGGACGCGCGAGCTGGTGGCGAGGCTTCATGGGCATGAACGTCGATCGCGCCTGGGTGCAACGCCATGAGCATGCCTGATCCCCAAACCAAGCGCGACCGCCTGCACCCATCGCTGGCGTGCCGTGCCGGCCTTCTTGCGACTGCGCTTCTGTGTTGCAGCACGGGCTGCTCCTTCGTCGCCGTCACGGCACCACCGCCTGATCATGCCGAGCGCGTCTACTTCGACTGCACCACGAGCAAGATCGCGCCCATCGCCGACCTGCTCGGTGCCGGTCTGTTTGCCGCCAGCGCGGCGGTCCCCGCCACGAGCGACTCGAGCTACAACCAGGGCGACCGCATCAGCACCATGGCCCTGCTGCTCGGCCTGACCGCGGTCGAGCTGGCCGCGGCGATCCAGGGCTGGCGCGCCACGGACCGCTGCGTGTCCGCCAAGCAAGGCCTGGCGCGGCGCATCGAGCAGCAACACTCGCTCGCCGAACAAGCTGCCGGTTGCCGCGTGGACATCGAGTGCAAGGGAGAGCGCCTCTGTGTCGCCGGCGCTTGCGTCGACCCACCCACTCCCGTCGCCGCTACCCTCGCGCCGAGCCCGGCAGCGGGCGCTCCGCCGCCGTCGGCGGCTGAGCCAGCGCCGGTCACGCCAGCTCCACAACCCTGATCGGGCCGGCCGCCGGTGCTGCCGTGGCGCCTCGAGCCTACGCCCGACAACCGTCGCGCTAGACGACCGCCGTTACATCACCCTGCGTGCTCGCGCGCGGCGCGGGCGGCGCCGAGGGCGCAGGCGGGTTCCAGAAGCTGTGCTCGGCGTTGGCTTCGAGCCACTGCCAGCCGAGGTGGTATCCGAGCTCGCGGTAGGCTTCGAACTGCGCCTCGTCGAAGAACTGATCGCCCGTCGACTGGTGCGGGAACTCGGGGTTGGCGTTCTTGTAGCCGTAGAGATCGGTCGATAGCCTGGGCGTGAGCGTGCTCTTCCAGTAGATCAGCGTGCCCGACGGGGCTCCGCTCGGATCGCCGGCGTAGCGAATGCGACCCACCGCAAAACCACGCGCGGCCAGCGCGTTGTTCGCGAGCGCCTCGACCTGCGTCGCGGCGGCGCTGGCCGGCTTGAGCTTGTCGAGACCAAAGCCCTCCACGTCGAAGCTGAGCTTGGCGCCGAAGTCCACACGCACGCGCTCGGTGAGGTTGGCCAGGTCCTCGAAGGTGAACCGCCCGTCCTGGCCGCCGTCGCACACGAAGATGCAGCGCACGCGGCGTCGGATCAGCTCGTACGCAGCCAGGTTCTCGAAGTGTCCGCCATCGGAGAGCTCGACCATCGCGGCATCCTCGCGCAAGCCACCGCCGAGCACCCCGCCGCGCAGACCGGGGAAGAAGAAGTTCGGCGGGCCTGAGAGCCTGCTGCGCAGCGGACTGCGGCGTGGATTGGGTGCCCAGTAGCCCAGGCGCAGGTTGAGCACAGCGAGCAGCGCAGAGACGATGCGCGAGCGTGTCGTCCCTCGACCGCCGACGCCGCTGTTGGGATTGAGCGCAGCTCCCGAAATCGCCATCGCGGTGGGCAAGGGCATGCCGCGACCCACCGGTTTGCCGCTCGACGAGACGTGCTTCATGTAATGCGACGCTGCACGCCAGCCCGTCGCGGCGCTGCCGCAATACAGCGGCGACAAGATGAAGCTGTCACCGCCACGTCCACGGTAGCTGGCGGTCTTGGAGTCGACCAACACGACGTTGGTGTTGATCAGGTGGTACGGCAGCACGGGCTTGCCATCGCGCTGACAGAACTGATCGATGCTGGCGCCGTCGGCCTGCCGCGCGCGTGCCCATCGCCCGCTGCGGATCGTCGCCGGATCGGGCAAGAAGAGCTCCATCAGGCGATCGCGGTACATGCGGTGCAGCCCGAGGTGGTTGAGGTTCACGCACAGGCCGATCACCAGCGCGCCGGGGATCAACACCTTGAGTGCATCGGCATCGCCGTCGCTGTCCGCCCTCGACAAGATCACCGCGACGCAATACGCGGCCAGCGCCAGCCCATAGAGCAAGAGGCCCGCGCCGACGACGGGCTGGACCCTGGCCAGCAGCCCCGGCTCTTGTGCCGGTTCGCCACGCTGGTGCTTGCGATGCTCGAGCAGACCGAGCAGCGATCCGAGCAGCGTGGACGACGCGCCGGCGGTCGCGGCCATGTTCCACTGATCGAGCCAGGCGTAGAGCAACGGCAGAGTGCCGAGCACTAGACACGCGAGCGCGGCATGCAGCGTCCAGCCAAAGGCCCGCTGAACCCACGTGCGTAGCACGTACGCGTGGTGGCTGGCGAAGCGCGTGGCCAACGAGAAGAGCACGCTGAACCCGACGAACAGTCCGCACGCGAGCAAGCTCAGCAAGAGAAATAGGTTAGGCACCGCACGCAGGCCGGCCGCTCCGGGCAGCGTGTCGTGCAGGAACGACGCGGGCATCGCGTCACAGAACGCCGCCCCGTGCGCCGGGCCACAGACGAGATTCGACAGCTGCTCGAGCACGGTCATGAACGCCGTCAGCAGCGCAAAGTGAACTAGCAACGACGCCAAGAGCGCGCGCAACACGATCGCGACGAACGACAAGAAACCCAGCGAATTGCTCGGCACCAGGTAGTTCGCGTGCAAGCGAATGTAGTCGAGGATCTGGTTGCGCCGCGCCCCGGGTCCGACGCGGCTGCTCTGCCGGGTGCCGAACGGAAAGTCGTCCTCGCTCGTGCCGGCGCGACTACCGTCGGGCAAGCCCTGGTTGAGGAACCAGGTGAGCGATGACCCCAGATAGCCACCGCCGGACACCGTCGACAGATAGTGCACGTGCGGCATCACCTTGCCATTGACCAGGGCCTGCATGATGCCGAGCGCAAACGACGCGGAACGGATGCCGCCGCCGGAGATGGCAAGGCCCGTGGCTGCCTCGGGTGCAACACCGAGCAGCGCGCGTTCCGCGTCGAGTACGCGCTGCGGATGGTGCGGGGCGATGTACTCCGGCAGCTGCGGGTTCAGCTGGTTCGGCTGGTTCAGCTCGTGTGCGCTCATGCTCGCCTCGTCCGGTGAGCGCCCCCAACGACCGGCGCGACGCGACTGTAGCATCGGGCGCCTGGGGTCGAGCGCCGAATGCGGCTCCGAGGGACCGTGCCGCGAACGGATACGGTCCCCCAGGTGAGCTGCGTCGCAAATGCGACGCGTCGTCGCGGGCGGCCGCGCGCTCAGCCCTCGGCCGCGGTCAGCTCCACTTCGACCTCGAGCTTCACCTTCTCGCCGATGGCCACGCCGCCGGTTTCGAGCAAGGCGTTGAAGTTCACGCCGAAGTCCTTGCGGTTGAGCGTGCCGTGCGCGCTCAGACCCGCGACCGTCTTGCCGTACGGGTTCTTCGAGGTGCCGTGATACTCGACGTCCAGGGCCACGGGCTTGGTCACGCCACGGATCGTGATCTCCCCGCGCACGACGTACTCGCCTTCACCCTTGGGCTCGATGGCCGTGCTCTTCCACTTGATCAGCGGGTGATTGGGCGCGTCGAAGAAATCGTTGGTGCGCAGGTGGTTGTCACGGTCGACGACGCCAGTTTCCTACCGGTAAGCAAATTCGAATGGGAGGGCAATGATCGCTGCTTGCCGGTAAGCAGAACCGAGTCGCGGCGCCCACCCGCACCCGCTGGCGGCCGTTGACGGCGGCCGCGCATTGCGCCAGCGGCCGGGCGCAAGCGCCGCGAAAACACTGGGCGTCACCCCCGGCG